>NZ_CAXREH010000158.1:0-8151 GCF_964229375.1 Cognatishimia sp. | reverse complement strand
ACACCGTCATAAGCGCCGGCTGTGAAGATTTCGACTTCAACGCCCAGCTCACGCTCCAAATACTCTTCAAAAGGTGTATAGCGCGCGATGCGGTCTTTTTCGTTTTCACCGGAGAGAATGCCGAACTTCAAAACGGCATAGTCTTCTTTCCAGTCTGCTGCCGCGGCGGAAGTCGCAACCAGTGCAGTGAGTGCAGTTGTCAGTAGGTATTTCATAGTCAGGTCCCCCTGGGTTTGGATTGACGAGTGGATCTTGGGTTACGCAGGCAGTGCGACGGACTGTGTCGATGTCACGGCCTCGTTGAATTCTCTGAGCCCTTCCAGGCCATAGATGTCGCGCACAACGTCGTCGGTGAGTTGCTTCGCGGTGCCATCAAAGAAGACGCGGCCATTGCGCATTGCGATAATGCGGTCGCAGTAGGCGCGCGCGGTGTCCAGCGTGTGCAGATTCACTAGAACGGTCAGCCCGTCTTCTTTGTTGATTTGACGCAGGCCGTCCATGACGAGGGTCGCATTGGCTGGGTCGAGCGAGGCAATCGGCTCGTCTGCCAGCATGATTTTGGGCTGTTGCACCAGAGCCTTGGCAATAGCGACACGCTGTTGCTGCCCCCCAGATAGGGTGCCTGCACGTTGCAAAGCTTGTGGCACCAGATCAAGGCGATCCAACGCTTGCAGTGCCATTGCGCGCTCGGCGTCGGTGAACTGCATTGCCATCGAGCTAAGAAAGCCATGTTCTGCCAGTCGTCCGATCAGAACATTGGTCAAAACATCGAGGCGATCCACCAGATTGAACTGTTGGAAAATCATCGCGCAGTCGCGGCGCCAATTGCGCAAGTCTTTACCGCGCAGGCTGGTGATTTCGATGTCATCAAATGAAATCGACCCCAGCGAGGGGTCGATTAAGCGATTGATAAGACGAAGCATTGTGGATTTGCCCGCGCCAGAGCGGCCAATCACGCCGACAAACTGACCAGGTTGAATTTCAAGCGTTGCATTGTCGACGGCTCGTGTTTCGCCGAAGATTTTTGAGACGCCATTGAGTTTTAGAGCAGCAGTCATGGTGATTCATCCGAATGAATTTTTCACCTAGAACTTGGGGCTGTTCTGTAACTGTGAAGACTCCAGAATGTGAAGGTTTGGTTAAAACTAGGCCGCAACCGTGGCCTTTGCAGAGGTGGCTGTCATGGAACCGTTGGAAAAGATCACAGCGCCTTGGCTGAGGGTCTGAACGACGCGATCAGAGCTGTCGATCACCGACACATCCGCCCGTTTTCCAATCGCGATTTCGCCTCGATCCATGAGTCCAAGAGCCTTAGCGGGGTTCAAGGATGCGAGCTTGACCGCGCCAACCAAACCCTCGGGATCAGCTGGTGCAAGAGCGCGGATTGCAGGCAAAATCGCTGCTGGGTGATAGTCAGCTGCCAAGATGTCCAAGAGCCCGGCCGCATGGGCTTCGCGTGCGGAAAGGTTTCCGGAATAGCTCATGCCGCGCATCGCATTTGGGGCCCCCATGGCAATCATCAAACCGCGGGATTTTGCGGTTTCGGCAGCTTCAATGGTCACGGGGAATTCACTGATCACCGCGCCGATGTCGGCCATCAGGTTTGTTTTTTCTACCGTGTCGTCATCATGGCTGGCCATAGCAACAGCATAGGATTTGCTCAGCGCCGAAATCTGTTCAAGGTTCGCGAGGATCTGCTCAGTGGGAACCGCGTCATCGAGACGTTTTTGGATAGAGACTCGCGCTTCGGCTTCGCTCAATCCCTGGCCCTTGATGCGATAGGCGATCAGTTTTTCCAGATTGCGATATTGCCCTTGGCCCGGTGTGTGATCCATGACTGAAACCAAGTCGACTGCGCCAGATTGAAACAGGCCTTCAAGTGCAGCGATGGCGTCTGTGTAAGTCATGTCAAACCGCGCGTGAATGCGGTGATCGACGCGCAGGCCTTGGATGTTTTGCTTGAGCGCGCGGATGATGCCTGAGGTGTGCTCAAAGGAGCGGCGTTCTCCATCCGTTGCCGTGCGAGAGAAAGAGACGCCTGCATAGGCCGTCGTCACACCGGCTGCCGCAAGACGCGCATCTAGGTGGCCAACCGCAACCTCCATTGGGAAGTCGACACGCGGGCGGGGCTCCAATTCCAGCTCGATCATATCGCCGTGGATGTCAATGAAACCGGGCAGCATGGTATACCCGGACGGCACACCTGTGCTTTCTTCGATTTCGGCAATCACGCCGTTCTCGACCCGCAGGTTTCCGTTTTCAATGATCCGGTCCGCCAGGACCAGTTTGATATTATAAAACCACATCGTCGCGGTCCTCGTCTGGAAGAGCATCAGGGGTCAGATCAACGATCCGGTCAATCAGGTGCAAGACATCATCAGGGTGGTGAAAGACGCCAATCATCGCGGTGCCTTGATCCTTGAGTTCCTGAAGCCGAGCGACCAAAGCTGCGCGGGCATTGGCATCTAGCGAGGCGGTGGGCTCATCCAGCATCAAGAGTTTTTGAGGCAAAATGAGTGCGCGGGCGAGGTTCACTTTTTGTTGCTCGCCACCTGAGAAGGTCGTTGGGTATGCGGACCAAAGATCTGGTTTCACGCCAAAGGTCGCTAGCGCGTCGCGGGCTTTCTCAAGTGATTGCTCTTTGTCCCAGCCTGCAAGGATCAGAGGCTCGGCCACAATGGCTTCGGCGCTCACGCGGGGGCGGGCGATAAGGAACTGGGTGACAAAACCGATCTCTGTGCGGCGCAGAAAGGAAACATCCACGTCAGCCGCGCGGGCCAGATCAATCACCCCATGGCTGGAATGAAAGTTGATTGCCCCAGATTGTGGCAGATAGGAACGGTAAAGCGTCCGCAAAAGCGTCGATTTTCCTGCACCGTTTGTGCCTTTGAGCAGGACAAACTCTCCCGCCGAGACGCTGAACGTAATGTCGTCAAAGGTTGCGATCTCTTTGTCGAGATGATGCAGAGTAAAGCCTTTGGTTAGGCCTTGGATATCAAGAACAGGGGTCATAGCTTTGCGTGCACCAATTGTTGCGTATAGGCATGTTGCGGGTCTTGGAAAATCTGATCGGCGAGGCCAGTTTCCACTACCTCACCGCGGCGCATGACCATAACGCGATCCGCGAGGGTGCGAATAACGCCCAGGTCGTGGCTGACGATGACCATTGTGATCTGACGCTGTTGTTGCAGTTGCTTAAGTGTATCAAGCACCAGAGCCTGAACGCTGACGTCAAGACCGGTGGTCGGCTCGTCCAGCAACAAAAGCGCAGGCTCCAGCGCGATGGCTTTGGCCAGCTGCACCCGTTGCTGCATACCGCCTGATAGCTCAATCGGCGGGGCGTCCATGCGATCGAGCGGGAATTCAGACGCATCCAGCGCAGTTTCTGCTTTGGCGCGCAGAGTGGCAAAGCTGCGTTCTCCCGCGACCAAAAGCCGTTCAGCCACATTGCCGGAAGAGGAATGTTTCATCAGCAGGCCCAGATGCGGATTCTGATACACGATCCCGATCTTGGTGGCGCAAAGCATCCGACGTGCAAAACGGTCCAGATCAAATAGGTTGCCAGCCACATCCGGCAAATCCAACGTATAGCTGCCCGTATCAGGTGTTTCCTCAAGGTTCATCATACGCAGTAGGGTAGACTTACCAGAGCCACTTTCCCCAACGATCCCGAGCACTTCGCCTGGGTAAGCATGGGCCGATACATTGCGCACCGCATGAACGTCACCATAGGATTTCGACACGCTATGCACTTCTAGCAAAGGGCGGGTTTGAACAAGGCGTGGTGCCTCTAAGGTCATGGTCATTGCGCCATCTCCCCGTCTTTGTACCAGGTGTCGCCGCGCGTCTCGCCTTCGCCGTCGCGCGCACGAATGGTTTTCACGCCCCATTCGCTGTCAGAGACCTCATAGGCTGAGGTACCGTCATCCTGCGGGATTTCATTCATGAAAAAGCCCCTCGTTCCAGATCGAACACAGGTCAGATCTGCGTGGTCTTCAACTTTGTAAGGCACGTCGGAAAACACCAATGGTTCAACCCGTGTAAACGGAGGAACCGCATAGATGCGTTTCTCGCGCCCCGCTGACAGAATGGTCAGATGTTTGGACATATGAAGCTTTTGCACGTCCCAACGCGGGATCGGCGAGGGGGTCATCACAAAGCGGCCATTTACAAGGCTGGGATAGGATGCGCCTTGCATCACGCGACCCGAGCGCACGATCTGTTCATAAAGTTGCAACCACATGCGCCCGTAGTCTGCATCTGCGTGCATCTGGCGCGCGATCGACATATTGGGCTGAACGGGGCGCAGAGGTTCAGGGTTTGGGACCTGCAACACGAGCACTTGATCCTCGCGCATAATCTCTTCGGGAATGCGGTGGCGTGACTGGATCAGATCGGCCTCTAGCGTGTCCATCGTAGTTGGTGTGCCTGCGACGCGGGCAATAAAGCGGCGGATCGAGGCTGCGTTCACACTGTCATCCGCGCCTTGGTCGATGACCTTGACGCGCGTGGTGGGTTTCACAAGCGTCAAAGACACCTGCAAGCCACCTGTGCCCCATCCGCGTGCCATGGGCACTTCGCGGCTGGCATAGGGCATCTGACAGCCGGGAACCGCCACGGATTTCAGCATCTTGCGGCGCATCTCGCGCTTGGCAGAGCCGTCAAGGAACCCATAGCTCATGGCTTCCCAAGGTTTGGTGAGTGTCGCGAGGGTCATTCTGCCGGTTCCGTCTGAGAGGATTTCTGGGCTGCCGCCTTCTTCGCCTTGGCATCGCGCATAGCGTCCAGCGAGGATTGGAAGGTCACGTAGTGCGGCAGTTTAAAGTGGATACAGAAGCCTGAGCTTTCTACGCCTTCGGTGTGGTAGAGGAAGAACTCTTCTTCGGTCGCCGAACCTTTTTCAGCGCCCGGACTATTCAGGTCGAGCGTCGCCGCTGCGATACATTTGACTTCGTTCCAGCCGAAGGTGGCGGCATAGCCAATGCCCAGCTTTTCGCCTTTTTTGTCAACGACTTCTGATTGGCTAACCTTGACGCGACCGGCCGAAAAACTGCGTCCGTCTGGGTGTTTGACTTCGATCTCGGCCTCAGCCAATCGCAGCTCGTTCACCGTGGGATGCGCTTGGCCATAACCGCGCATCGCCGCATAACCGAGCGCCAAAACGCCGCCGGTCTCTGCTCGCGCGAGGCTTTGGAGCGTATGGGCGCGTTTGGACGGGAACAGCAGTGGTTCGCGGGTGAGGTCTGGAATGTCGTTGCCTTCGGTCTTGTCCGCCTCGGGCAGATCCAGCAATTCATTCTCTGCCTGCCAGGTGCTGACAGCCGGCTGATATGCGGGCGAGGGCGTTTCGGCGGGGTCTACAGGGACAGGGGCATAGGTCTCGCCCTGCAAGACTTCGGTTGCCAGAATACGGTGCGCGTAGTCGAGCGTCGGCCCAAGCACCTGGCCACCGGGAATGTCTTTGAACGCGGCAGAGATGCGACGGTGGGTGAAAAGTGTGTCTTGCTCAACAGGCGAGGCCACACATAGGCGCGGCTGAGTGGTGCGCCAGGCGCGCAGCAACAGGACCGCCTCATAGAGTTCACCGCCGGTTTGTGCCAGCGCCAGCGCCGCAAGGTCTTCGTCATAGAGCGAGGCTTCGCCCATCACGCGGTCAATCAGATAAGGCATGCTCACCTTGATTTCAGTCACACGTGCGGCATCAAAAGACCCCATAGCCTCGCGAAACAGCCGTTCGGATTGTTCGATCGCGCGTTCACCGCCACGGGTTGCGACATAGGCCATCAGAGCACCTCAATCTGTGTAGAACGTGGCAGGCCGAGCACGTCGGCACCATCAAGAATAAAGAGATCAAATCCCATCGGATACCGCAGCCGCGCATTGCGGGCGGCCCAGAAGCCGTCAGGCAGCCCGTCAATCTGAACCGTAAGGCTTCCATCAACACCGGGACCAGAAAGGTGCAGCGCTTGGCCACAGCCGATCTTACCGCGCAGGATCACGGTTGCGCCATCATCAGGGTACAGGTCGCTGCCAACGGCCACTTGAGATAGCGGTTCGGCGTTGGTCAGCGTGCCTAAGAACACATGATCCGCCTTCGCGATTTCGGCGATTTCCGCCCCGGTCCGCATGATTTCAGGCAGCAAGAGCGGGTCGGTCGCATGCACACGGCACTCACGATCCAAAAGCGCGGCCACTATAGGGCTTTCACCGGCCTCCGGCAGGCTGCGAGGCAGGCCAGGACGGCTAAGCGCCCACAAAAGTGCGTCAAAAGCTGAATTCGCATATGTTTCAGCGTCGCTTGGACGCGGCATCGCAGGCATTAGAAGGTCTCCATATTGACGCGGGTGGCTTCGACCCGGCGCAGTGTGTCAGCGTCCTGCGCGGCGAGGGCTTCGGACTCACGCGTGCAGAAGGCGATGCAGTTTTCGGTTTGAATTTCTGTGGCCATCGCCAGATCGACCAGAGCCATGGCCATCGAGGCCTCTAGATCATGGCCGCGGCGCATCCCATAGCCATCGATATCACCTTGACGAATATGGGCCTCGCTCATCAGAACTTCGCCCAGATGAAAGGCCACGCCCTTGGCGGTGTCGCGCATCGGAAGCATCACCAAGCCACTGCGGGAGCGCAGTACCTCGATCTCGCCCAGATCCGCGATCAGCGTTTCTGCAAAGGCCTTAAGCCGGTCGGCATCTGCCCGCGCGAGCGTGTCGAGCGTGTCATTCATCAGTTTGCTCCATTGTAAAAGTCACCCGCGCCGCAGACCAAATGACGCGACTGCAGGAGAGAGGCGTGCCATCGGGCAAGGCATCAATCGCATTGACGACAAGCACGGGGACATCAGGGTGTTGTTTCAGAGTTTTGGATTCTTCGGGTCGCGAGGGCCGAGAATGCACGGTAGTTTTCAGACGAAAGTAATCTTGGATACCGTATGTTCGGTAGGTTTCTGTCGTCGATCCCAAGACATCCCTGCGTTCCACAAATTCTGGAAACCTTTCAGCGCAATGATAAGAGGCTCCAAAGGCCACTGGAAGGTCATTGGCAAGCGTAATGCGTTGACTTTCCGTGACCTTCGCACTGGGGTTCAGTAAAAGCGCTTTTGCGACAAAATCGGGGGCGACGATCCGGTTTGCTTCTACCAATTTGCCTTCAACCGTTACGCCCTGAGGGATCAAATTGCGGCGCAGTCGCGTGCGTTTACCTATCGTATAGGTAAGACGAGGTAGGGCTTCGACAAATGTGCCGCGCCCTTGCTCGATGCTAAGCCTGCCTTCGCGCGCCAGAGCTTCAAGCGCTTTGCGCACAGAATGTCGGCCGATCGAAAACCGTTCGGCAAGTTGAGGTTCCGTTGGCAATTTGTCGCCCGCGGACAGCCGCCCAGAGCGGATGTCTTCTACAAGTTCGTCGCGAATAGTGTTCCAGGTGTGTTTTATCATAGCCGATTCATCCGAATGAATTTTTGTCTAAGTACGCTTCGTAACACTGGAATGAAGGTTTTGGGATTTTAAAGTCACATCTCTAGACTGGGTGGTGGTGCTGTCCGCGACAGATTATTTATACGTTCGGAAACTAACATACTGTGGTTCAAAGTGTGGTATTAATTAATTTGCATAGAAAAAATCATATATATTATATATGTTTGGCATAAATGTAATTCGGACACCTCCTCCGCCATCTGTATTTTGAAATTATTAAATAAAAACAATGGGTTGCGGGTTAATTTTGCGCAGGAATCCGCCTTTTGGCGATTTTGCCACACATTTTGCCACACAATTGACCACCTAAAGTGCTTTATCGAGGCTCAAGGTTTTTCTTCGAAATTTGGTTGGTTTGGAAATTGACAGAAGATCGCCTATCTTCGGTTTGCGTTGCGAAACGGACAGTATTTTAACAATTATAATTGGAGTGCTAATTTATGGTTAGTAGAGACAACCGAATTGAAGAAATTGATTCACTAGTTGAACGTGCGCAGGAACTTTTTGAAGACCTTGAAGTTGCTTACAATCGCGACTTGGAGGCAAAGGAAGTTTCCAAAAAAGCGAAAAACCTAACTCATGAAGTTCTCGAAAAGTGCTCCAATATTTTAGATCAAACGATGACGATCTGTTTCGAGTTGGACATCAGACCTCACCTCACAGAATTACCAAAAAG
>NZ_CAXREH010000157.1:0-12723 GCF_964229375.1 Cognatishimia sp. | reverse complement strand
CATAGCTGCGCTATGGGCACGCTCATCCACGCGCGTTAGCTCGGTTGTAGAACCGCCATAGCCGCGCGAGATCACATGCGGGGTCAGACCCTTGGCTTGCAGGTGCTGGATCAGCGCGATTGCCGTTGGTGTTTTGCCAGTGCCGCCAGCATTCAGATTGCCGATGCACAACACAGGGACGTTGGCGCGAAACTCGGCAGGGCGCGCGACCCGCCGCGCCGTGACCGCCCCATAGAGCCACCCCATAGGCGCAAGGGAAAGGCTGCGCAGGCTGACGCGGCTTGGCTCCCAATTCCAAAATCCGGGTGGCCGCATGCTTAGGTCTCCGCCTTGTCGATGGTCGCGTTGATGTCGGCGACGATTTGGTTGATGACCCCCGCACCCTGTGAGACCGTATCCCAACCCGCGTGCACCATCGTTGCCACTTTATCCGGCGCCATCAGCTCTTCCAAAGCGCGCACCAAGGCAGGCGCATTTTGCACGACTTTGGCGGCCTGCGCATTGGCAAGGCGCGTATAGGCGTTCAGGTGGTTGTGAACGCTGGGTCCATAAAGCACGGCCGACCCCAGCGCCGCCGCGTCAAACGGATCGCGGCCGCCGTGTTTCGGCTTTAGGGATGACCCAACAAATGTAATCGGGGCAATCCGATAGAACAGACCCAATTCTTTCGGGTTTTCCGCCAGCAGGATATCCGTTTTCTCGGTTGGGAATTCCCCGTCGTCCCATTGCGCAACATGCAGGCCGAACTCTTTGCTGAGGTGCAAAAAGCTCTGCGCTTGGGTGCGGTCATCGGGCACAAGAATCAAAACGATCCGTGGAGACAATCTGCTGATGCTGCGCTGGGCGTCGAGGATCAAGGGCAGCTCGTCCGGTTGAATACGGGCCGCCAGCCAGCAGGGGCGGGCAACCAAAGCATCGCTTAACGCGTCAAGATCATCGGCGTTGCAAGGCAAAACCGGGTTCTCTTCGATCAAGTGCCCGGTCACGCTAACCGGCGTATTTTGTTTTACCAATCGCGAGATCCGTTTCGCGGCGGCATCTTCGCGGGCGAAAATATGGGAAAACATCTGCAGAACCGCCCGTTTCGGCGAAGGCAGCCAGCGTGTCGTCCGCGCTGTTAGAACAGGATCATCGGCGTCGATCAAAAACAGCGGTATATTTCGTCTGTGCGCGGCTTCGATCAAACCGGCCTGAAGCTCGTGACCCATCCAGATGCAACAATCCGGTGCCCAATGGCTCAGAAACGTCTGAATATCTTCGGGATTCTCGGACGGCGAGACGGCGCAGACTGCGATTTCGGTCAAGCCACTTGGACATTGGCTGCCGAAGGGGACGGTTAACAAAAGCTGCGCGTCGCTCTGTGCAGCCAGCCTCTGCCCCAAGTCCGCCAAGGCCGTAGCGCGTTGGATGTCGTTGCAGTGCAGCCAGATCAGATACCCCCCGGGCCGTGTTTGTGAGACATCCAAAGGGGTCTGCTTTTCGCGCCGGGCAAGGGCCAGATACGTGGTCAGAGATAGCGGTTTGGCCATTAAAAAGTGCTGCCCGAAGTTCGTTTCGCAAAGACTATGCCGTCTGGCGGCGTCTCACAAGTTTAGGCTGCCAAGGCGTCCAGGATCTGAGCGTGCAGGGCGTGGTTGCTGCCGACCATTCCCGGCAGGCGCGGGTCGGGGTTGTTGAACCGCAAGCGCTGGCCGTGTTTGTCGCTGGCCATGGCACCCGCTTCTTCAAGCAGTAAAACGCCCGCTGCGATGTCCCATTCCCATGTGGCGCGCAGTGTCAGCATGGCGTCAAATTTTCCCTGTGCCACCAAGGCCAGCCGATAGGCAAGCGAGGGACGGTGATTGCGGGTGACATCGGGAACGCGTTTCCAGTGGCGCGGCTCAAAGCTTGGGCGGGTCGCGAGGATATTGGCACCCGTCAGGGTGTCGCGTGTGCTGGGCGCTATTGGCGTGCCGTTCAGAAAC
Organism: Cognatishimia sp.; assembly: GCF_964229375.1. GTDB lineage: Bacteria > Pseudomonadota > Alphaproteobacteria > Rhodobacterales > Rhodobacteraceae > Cognatishimia. Next base: position 10,759 of record NZ_CAXREH010000157.1, on the reverse strand, counting down.
GCCCCTTTACCTTTGGCCGCCGTGAACATCAGATCGCGTTTGGGAAGATAGACGACACCGGCCACGACGTCGCCCCTGTCTGCAATCGCAATGGAATGGGCCCAGGTATCAGACCCTTCGATAAAGCTGCGCGTGCCATCGATAGGGTCGACGATAAAGACGCGCTCGGCGTGCTGGCGATCCTCTTGCGGGGCGGATTCTTCGGACAGCCAGCCATAGTCGGGCCGCGCCTCGCGCAGTTCGACTTCCAGCATCCGGTTGACCGCCAGATCAGCAGCCGTCACCGGCCCTGCGCCGTCTTCCTTGTCCCATGTTTCATAGGTCGATCCATGAAACCCCGTCGCGATACGGCCGGATTCTTTGGCAGCGGCAATCAGAAGATCCAGATCAGTTTCCAGCAAGGGTCAGCCCTTCGACACGCAAACTTGGGACAACGCTGGACAGATGCAGGCGTGCATCATTGGCAGGGGTTAGGGACATCATCATGTCTTTCAGGTTCCCTGCGATGGTGCATTCGTTGACCGGATAGGTGATCTCGCCATTTTCGATCCAGAACCCTGTTGCCCCACGAGAATAGTCGCCAGTGTTGGGGTTGATCGTGGATCCGATCATCGACGTGACCAAAAGACCGGTTCCCATGTCGCGGATCAATTCTTCGCGGCTTTGCGAACCCTGAGTCAGCGCCAAATTCCATGAAGTTGGCGAGGGCGGTCCAGAGACCCCCCGGGCGGCGCTGGCGGTGCTTTGCATGCCCAGTTTTCGCGCGTTTGCCAGATCCAGAGTCCATCCCGTCAGAACGCCCTGATCAATAATTTTGCGCGACCGGGTAGGCAGACCCTCGGCATCAAACGGGCGCGATCTTGGTGTGCGGGCGCGATGGGGATCTTCGATCAAGGACAGGCCTTTCGGCAGGATTTCGGCACCCAGATCGTTCAGCAACCAAGAGCTGCCGCGTGCAATGGCGGCCCCGTTGATTGCGCTCATCAGGTGGCCGATCAGAGATCCAGAGATGCGCTCGTCAAACAGCACCGGATAGGCCCCGGTTGGGGGGCGTTTCGGATTTTGGCGTGACAAAGCCCGCTCTGCCGCGCTTGTGCCGATGCTGCGCGGGTCGGCCAGGTCGCTTTGGAAAATGCGCGAGTCATAGTCATAATCACGCTCCATATCGGCGCCTGTGCCTGCGATCGCGACACAAGAGATCGCCCGGTCGCTGCGGGCGTAGCCACCCGAAAAGCCGTTCGTGGCTGCCATGTGCACATCGGTGCGCCCATAGCCCGCCGAGACCGACTGAACCTGCGAAATACCGTCATACTCAAGCGCGGCCGCTTCAGCGTCAGTGGCATCTTGTTGCAATGCGGCGGGGTCCGGCTCGCCCGACGGGTCGCAGAGTTCCAGCGCATCCAGATCCCAATCCTTTGCAATATCAGCAGGATCGGCCAGTCCGATATAGGGGTCATCCGGCGCTTCGGCCGCCATTGCAACCGCGCGCTCGGCCATCGTGCGCAGCGTCTCTTCGCGCACGTCCGACGTAGATATATTTGCCTGTTTTTGACCCAGAATGACACGCAGACCCAGATCGGTCGCCTCTGAGCGTTCGGCGTTTTCAAGGGCACCGCCCCGCACGTCGATGGACACAGAGGTGCCGCGTAGGGCGATGGCATCCGCGGCGTCTGCGCCAGCGGCCTTAGCCAGATCCAAAAGCTTTTCGCTGAGCTGTTGCAATGTCTCGGTCATGTTGCCTCCGCCTGTGGTGTCATTGAGTTAGACCTCGGGGCAGTGTGACTCAAGGGGCGCGACCCAAAGCGCCACAAAAAAGGCCGCCCGGATGATGGGCGGCCTCTTGTCTTTGGTCTGAAAATCAGCGCAACCGCTGTCCGTTTGCCAGAACGTGGCCTTCGCCGGTCACTTCCAGACGCGAATTTAGTTCGTCGTCGCCCGGGCCTGCCACGGTGAAGACGCCCATCATCATGCGCGCGCCCATCGCGTCGCCCTCAGACACAAGCCCCATCGAGATAAGGCTGTCCAAAAGCTGGTTGCCTCCGGTCAGGCGGAAATCCGCAGCGCCTTCAGGACGTGGGAAGCCGTCAAAGCTCGACAGATCGGTGTTGTCAAAGGTGAAATCGCCAGCACCGGTCAGCTCTGCGCCCGCCACCGAGACTTCGAGATCTGTCAGGCTGAGGGATTCCAGCGTCGCCGGAACATCGTCGCTTTCAAAGAAGGCTGGGTTGAATGCACCCATCATCAGTTTGGTCGTGCCTTCCATGCCAACGCTGATCGTTGCCGGACCACGTTCCAAGGCCGCACCGGGATCAAAGATGTTCCACAGAAGGTCCGGGATAATGGCGTCCACAATCGCGAAATTCATAAAGAAGTCTTGTGGGTCCGCGGTCTCGGCCAAAGGCAGCGAGAAGGACATAGACGCTTCGCCGACTTCGCCAGACACCGGCAATGGGATGTCTTCGCCAAAGAAGTTGAAGCTGGCGTCAAAGCTGCTCATCGATGCTTCAAGCACGTCGCTGTTAAACAGCATGCCAAAAGACCCCGACGCGGATGCGGACTCTGATGAAAACGGTGCGTTGCCATCATTGCCGGACATGCTGGACTGCGACGCGCCTTGCGAGGCTTCGATCGAGATATTCAGCTCTTCGTTAAAGATCGAGAAGGGGTTCTCTAGATCGATGTCTTGCGAAATAGACAGGGCCGACTCGACACGCAGATCGTCGACGGTGCCCGCTGTGACAAAGCTGCCGTCATCCTCTGGGGCGACGAAACGGACGTCATAGGTCATGGAGTCATAACGTACGTCCTGTTGGATCGAGGTCAGCCCCTCGGTCGCGATTTTCACGAGTCCGGTCATGCCGGTGACGGTGACATCGCCTTCGATCTGTGCGCCGATCTCTGCAATGGGTGCGCCTTCGACCAGAACCTCGGCCACGCTATAGGTGAGCGAGGCGGCTGAATAGGTATAGGTGATGTCGTTTGGCTCGCCCGATGCGATTGTCGACAGGCCAACAGGAACAATATCGATCGTGGCCTGGCTGTCGGGTCCGCCTTCGCCCTCGATCCGCGCGGTGACAGACATGTCTGCCCCGTACTTCATTTCAACCGTCCCGTCCCCGCGACTGATAAAGTCCATGTCCGGCAGGGTGATTGTGACCGTGCCGTCTTCGTCTGGCACTTCAAACGAAATCGAGACATCTGTGACGAGGATGTCATCTCCGGTGCGCTGCTCGGTCGCTGTCATGTCCAGAGTGAAGCCCGACAGATAGCTTTGCCAGCTGTCCCAGACGTCTGCGGGTGTGATGTCAGCGAAACTTGGTGTGGCCAAAACGGCGGTGCAAGCGGCAAGCGCGCCGCGCGAAACAAATGATTGGGTCAAAACGCGTCCCCTCCAGTAACTCGTTAACCCCAATGTCGGATGTGGGGGAAAGCGGGTCAAGGGTGGACCCCACAACTTGCGGCCCCTATCTTGAAAAGAACCATGAATGAGGAGGGGTGAACTCATGAATATGCAGGGAAAAACTGTTTTAATTACAGGCGCTAGCCGTGGAATCGGTGAAAGTGCTGCGCGTATCTTTGCCGAAGCCGGCGCAAATGTGGCTTTGCTGGCGCGCAACGAGGCGGCAATTGCGGATCTGACCGCTGAACTTGGCGACAAGGCCTTGGCGATTCCCTGTGACGTAAGTCGCTATTGGGAAGTCGAGACTGCGGTGAAAGCCTGTATTTCGACCTTTGGCAGCCTTGATATTCTGATTAACAACGCAGGCGCTATCGAGCCGATTGCGCATCTGTCCGAGGTGGATCCCGAAGCATGGGGCCACGTGATCGACGTTAACCTAAAGGGTGTCTTTCACGGTATGCGCGCCGCCATGCCAGAGATGATCGCGCAAGGAGGCGGTACGATTTTGACGATTGGTTCGGGGGCCGCGCACGGACCGGTCGAAGCGTGGTCACACTATTGCTCCTCAAAAGCCGGGGCATTGATGCTGACCCGCATGGTCGACAAAGAGGCCCGCGCGCAAGGCATTCGCGCGATCAGCCTGTCGCCCGGAACAGTCGCAACGCAGATGCAGCGCGATATCAAGGCAAGCGGCATTAACCCGGTCAGCCAGCTGAACTGGGAGGACCACGTGCCCGCTGAATGGCCCGCGAAAACGCTTCTGTGGATGTGCGGGGCCGAGGCGGATGCGTTTTTGGGCGCCGAAGTGTCCCTGCGCGACGAAGACATCCGCGCCAAGGTGGGTTTGGTGTGATCGACCTTCTCAAAGAAGACAGCGGGCTCTGGATTCTGTCGATCAACCGACCTGACAAAGCCAACAGCTTGACGAAAGAGATGCTGGAACTGCTTACCGAGGCGGCTCTGGCTGCGAAAGACGCGCGGGCGCTGGTAATAACCGGCATAGGCAAGGTATTTTCAGCTGGGGCCGATTTGGACGAGGCCCGCGCAGGGCTGGCCACGGATGATGTCTGGGAACGCCTGTCGAGCGCCATCGCGGATTTGCCCTGCCTGACAATCGCGGCGCTGAACGGAACGCTTGCTGGCGGCGCAACGGGGATGGCCTTGGCCTGTGACATGCGCATCGCAGTGCCAACGGCCAAGTTTTTCTATCCCGTGATGAAACTGGGCTTCCTGCCCCAGCCATCAGACCCCAAACGCATGGCCGCGCTGATTGGCCCTGCGCGCACAAAACTTGTTTTGATGAGCGGGCAAAAGATCACCGCACAAGATGCGCGCGACTTTGGCTTGATCGACAAAATCACAGAGCCTGACGCGCTGATGCCCACCGCGCGCAGCTTGGCAGAGCACGTTCTAGCCGCAGATCCCGCCTTCGCCAGTCAGATCAAACAGATGTGCCGCTAGCGTCTGTTGCGCCGCTTTCCCGGTGTTTTTGAATGAAACGTTGCAGGGCGTTTGGCGACCCACGTGATGAATTTGGCTAGCCTTGGATGCGACCGGAGCGCCTCTATCGTGTGAAAGTCGCGCGCCAGCTCTGCTTCTGTGAGGGTCGCGTGAATTTCGCTGTGACAGATCTGGTGGAGCAAAACCACAGGCCCGTTCTTCCCGCCTTTCAGCTTTGGGATCAGGTGGTGCAGGCTCTGTTTCGCCTTGGGTGGAATGGGGCGTCCGCACAGCGGGCAAATCGGGTCTTCCATTCCTTTGTCTTGAGCTTTCCTGCGCGAGAGGGCAAGAAAAACCAAAGCAAGCATGGGTGAGGCCTGCAATGGAAAACCAGTCAGACATTCTTCAGACCGCGATCGGCTATCTCGAACAGGGTTGGGCGATTGCGCAGCAATGGCTGCTTAGTCCGGCGGCGTGGTCGCAGTTTGCGTTGCTTGTGGTCGCGTTTGTGGCGGCCCTCTGGGTCAGTCGACGGCTGAAGGCGCCCCTGACCCGGTGGCTGACACCGGCAGAGGACAATGACAGCATCCTTGCCAAAGCGCGTCGCTTTCTGGCGCAATTCGTCCCATTGCTGTTCCCGCTGCTGGCCTATGCGTTCACCGATGTCGGAGAAAACATCACCCGCAGTATCTTTGGCTCGGGTGCGGTCATCGCCTTTGGCAATCGGGTCATCCTGTTCATCGCCGTGCGCATTCTGGTGAAAGAGGTCGTGCAGGATCGGCTGTTTAAAGCGATTGGCAAATACTTCCTTGTGCCCATCGCCGCGCTTTACGCGCTTGGTCTGATGGGAGTCGTCACCGCACAGCTTGAAGCGACCGTGGTGCCACTGGGAAATCTGAGTTTCTCTTTGTTGTTCCTCGTCCGGTTCTTGATTGTCGGCGGTGTGATTTTCTGGCTTGGGCGTTGGTCTAATGCGCAGTCCACCGCGATCATTCAAAAACAAGAAGACATGCGCCCCGCAATGCGCGAGCTGGCGACCAAAGCCAGTGAGATCGCGATTTTCGGTGTCGCTTTCCTGTTGTTGATGAACATCATGGGTATTTCGCTGACGTCACTCGCGGTTCTGGGCGGTGCCATCGGCGTTGGTCTTGGATTTGGTCTGCAAAAGATCGCCAGCAACTTTATCTCAGGGGTTATTCTGCTGCTGGAAGGTCAGGCGACCGTTGGCGACTATGTCGAACTGGATGGGGGCGAGGCCGGTACCATCGTAAAGATGACCGCACGCGCGGCCATTCTTGAAACCTTTGACGGGCGCTGGATAGTTGTGCCGAACGAAGACTTCATCACGACTCGGGTGGTTAATTTCTCGGACAGCGGCTCTGCCAACAGATATGAGGCGCCCTTCTCGGTGAGTTACGATACCGACATCAACAAAGTGCCGGACATCATCGAAGCGGCCGTCGCAAAGCTGGACTTTGTTCTGCAAGAGCCTGACGGCCCAGATTGCGAGTTGCGTGGTTTTGGCGATAGCGGCATCGATTTTGCTGTGGAGTTCTGGGTGAATGGCATTGATGACGGCAAGAACAAGTTCACACCGAAAGTGCTGTTTGCGATCTGGAACGCGCTGAAAGACAACGACATCGAGATCCCTTACCCGCATCGCGTCGTAGAGATCAAAGGCGCGGTACCCACCAAAGCATGACACGCGCGCTGATCATCGGAGGCGGCCCCGCAGGTTTGATGGCGGCGGATATGCTGTCGTCGGCGGGCCATGCGGTCTGTGTTGCCGAGGCCAAGCCATCCGTTGCGCGCAAGTTTCTGATGGCGGGGAAGTCCGGGCTGAATTTGACCAAAGACGAGCCCTTTGCCCAGTTCTTGTCTGCATTTTCGGACGCATCACCGACATTGCGCCCGATGCTTGAAGCCTTTGGACCCAAAGAGATCACAGCATGGGCCGAAGCGCTGGGCCAAGAGATGTTCACGGGCTCGACCGGGCGCGTGTTTCCGACTGTTATGAAAGCCTCGCCGCTTTTGCGCGCTTGGCTTGCGCGTCTTGCGGCGCAGGGCGTTGACATCAAGACGCGTCACCGATGGGTCGGAATGGCGGACGGGTATGTTTTTGACACGCTTCAGGGTCGGGTCGAAATGACGCCTGATGTGGTCATTTTGGCCTGCGGCGGTGCCAGCTGGGCGCGGCTTGGCTCGGATGGGGCTTGGGCGGGATTTTCAGACCTGCCGGTGGTGCCGTTTCAGCCCGCCAATGTTGGCTTTGTTGTAAACTGGTCGTCGCATATGGCTAAGCACTTTGGTGCGCCCGTAAAATCTGTGGCTTTGCATGCCGGACAACACAGCGTTCGGGGGGAATTTGTCCTCTCGGAAACGGGGGTCGAAGGCGGCGGGATCTATGCAATCTCGCGCGCGCTGCGCGAAGGGGCACCGCTGACGCTGGATCTGTTGCCCGATCTGTCGGAGGACGAGGTGCGCAGGCGGCTGGCAAGACCTCGGGGCAAAGCAAGCCTCAGCAACCATTTGCGCAAGACATTGAAACTGGACGCAGTGAAGCAAGCCTTGTTGATGGAGTTCGGGCGTCCTCTGCCCGATGATCTGGTCGGTTTGCTCAAGAACCTGCCAGTTCAACTGCAAGGTCCGCGCCCCATGGATCAGGCGATTTCGACCGCCGGAGGGCTGTCGTTTGATGCGCTGGATGACACGCTCATGCTGAAAGACCGGCCGGGAACTTTTGCGGCGGGGGAAATGCTGGATTGGGAAGCGCCCACGGGCGGGTATCTGCTGACCGCCTGCTTCGCGACGGGACGCTGGGCGGGTTTGTCAGCCGCGCGGTATCTCGACGCGCTATCGGCGGCCTAGCATCGCCAGCCTAAGCAGCGCGCGTTCAACCAAGGGCATGGCGGGCGCGCTTTGGTTGGCAGACCGCAGTTGCAAGTCAGTATCCGTCAGTATCGTCAAAGCCTGTTCCAGTTTGGGCGCGCCCCATCCCTGCGCCTGACGCACCATGCGGTCTCGGCGTGGGCCAAAGATCGGCGGGCGCATGCGTGAGATCCCCTGCGCCGCGCCGCCGGGATCCGAGGCTGCCGCGTAAAGTGCGCGAAAATGGCGGGTCGCGCCGATGCACAGCCCCACCGGTTGTGTGCCTTGCGCTTTGAGTTTTGCCATGACGGGGCCGATTTCAGGCGCGCGGCCTTCGGCCACGATGTTCAACATGTCATCCAGCGCAGCCTCGGTTGACGTCGGCGCACAAGCGGCCACATCGTCCGAACTGGCAGGCGTGTTGTCACCATGTTTATAGAGCGCGAGCTTCTCCAGCGTCTGGCGGAAATCACCGGGATCGAGCGCTTTGGCCAGATTGGTCAGGTCGGTCATTGCAGCGCTGTCGATTTGGGTCAGGCCTGCGGTGGCAAGCTCTGCTTCGATTTCGTCGCGGCTGGGGGGATCATTGTAGATCGCTGTGGCATAGGCGTTGTTATGCGCTTCAAAGGCCTTGCGGATCTTTGAGCTGGCTTTCAGTTGCCCTGCTGTGACCACAATCTGCGCATCGCCCGTGTTCCAGTCTTGCAACGCGGCAAGGATCGCAGGGGCTGCGGTATCGGTTGCGTCTTCGACAAAGGCAACCCGGGGGCCGGGGAAGAACGAAATCGCCTTGATCGCGTCCAGCAAAATAGCCGGGTCTTTGCGCAGATCGGCAGAGGGAATGCGGGTCAGCCGCATTTCCTCTTCGCCCTGTGGGCCGATGAGGGCTGCGATCAAATCCTGACGCTTCAAAGCCACGCGCATGGCGTCGGGGCCATAGATCAGAATGCCCGTACGACTGGGATCAGGTTTGGTGAAGTAGCCGCGCGCGTCGCGGGGGCTCAGTTTCATTCGGAAATTTCGCCAGCCCGCGCGGTGAGCTGGGTTGCGATCTGATCTGCGAGGATAATCATCAAACGCTCGCGCGCGTCGCGTTCCGAAGCAAGCTCGGACGTGGTTTCGCCGGTTGTGGAATAGCCGGTGAAGTTGCGCGTTTTACCAGACAGCACCACGGCGTTGTCCGCAAGATTGCGCAGGGCAAAGGTGGCTTCCCCAAAGATTTCGATCCGCGTCGTTTGGTTGTCAGAGGTGACAGCAACGCCTTCTTCGCGGGTGGTCAGCGCAACAGACAAGCCAAACTGCGGCGCAGCGCTGCGGCCCAATCGGTGCTCCAATTGGCGCGTCAGGTGAAACCCGTCGCTGGTTTTGATCTCGTCCACGGCGATTTGGCCCAAAACGCGGTTTGATGCGGCGTTGGGGCCATAGGCCGGGGTGAAACCGCAGGCAGCAAGGCTTGCGGTTGCACCGATCAGAACAAAGCGGCGGGTAAGATTAGATGACCACATTCACAATCCGTCCGGGGACGACGATGAGTTTCTTGGGCTGGGCCCCGTCCAGCGCCTTGACCACAGCTTCCTGCGCCAGCGCAATTTTTTCAACCTCTTCCTTCGACATATCTTTCGGAACAGAGATTTCTGCGCGGCGTTTGCCGTTGATCTGGATCGGCAGCGTCACATTGGCTTCAACCAGCATCGCGTCGTCAGCAACCGGCCAAGGCGCGTGGATCATCAGACCCTCACCGCCCAGCAGCTGCCACATGTCTTCAGCCAAGTGCGGAGTCATTGGAGCCATCAGCTGAGCCAACGTCTTGGCGGCCTCTTGTTTGGCCGCCGCGCCCGCTTTGGATTTCGCCAATGTGTTGGTGAACCCATAGAGCTTGGCGATCGAGGCGTTAAAACCAAAGCTTTCCACGCCAAGGGTCACGTCGCGGATCGCCTTGTGGGTTTCGCGAAGCAGCTGCTCGTCGTTGCCGTTTGGCGCCGCATCGCTTGCTGCGGCTTCTGCTGCAATGCGGTGCACACGTGTCAGGTGTTTAAACGCGGCTTCAGCGCCGGATGCGGTCCATTCCACATCGCGTTCGGGCGGGCTGTCGGACAGAACAAACCAACGGGCGGTATCCGCGCCATAGGCCGAGATGATGGCCAGAGGGTCAACCACGTTGTTTTTGGACTTCGACATTTTGGCGCTTGGCACGATGTCGACCTCGGATCCATCTTCAATGAGGAAGGCCTTGCCGTCCTTCAGCTCGACCTGTTCGGGGAAGTAATAGACCGGACGGCCATTGTCGCCTTCGCGTTTGTAAATCGCGTGGGTCACCATGCCTTGGGTAAACAGAGCGTCAAACGGCTCTTTCGATTTTTCTGGCAGATGGCCCGTGATGTTCATCGCACGCGCGAAAAAGCGGGAATAGAGTAGGTGCAGAATCGCATGTTCGATGCCGCCGATATACTGGTCGACGTTCATCCAATAGTCTGCGTCCTCGGCATTGGTCGGCGTCTGGGCGCGTGGCGCCGTGAAGCGCGCGAAATACCACGAGCTGTCGACGAACGTGTCCATCGTATCGGTTTCACGCAGCGCGTCCGCGCCACAAGATGGGCATTTGCAATTGCGCCAGCTTGGGTGACGGTCCAGCGGGTTGCCAGGAACGGAAAAATCAATCGCTTTGCCGTCCTCATCGTAAGGCAGCTCGATTGGAAGGTTTTCTTTCTTTTCAGGGACCACACCGCATGTTTCGCAATGCACCACCGGAATTGGGCAGCCCCAGTACCGCTGGCGGCTTAGACCCCAATCGCGCAGTCGATACTTGGTGACGCCCTGTCCCCAGCCTGCGTTCTCTGCGAAATCAACGGTGGCGTTGATCGCCTCTTCGCCGGTGGCCTCTGTCAGCCCTGCAAAGTGATTCACCCAGCGCACTTTTTCGGTTTTCGGCGGCACAAAAGCTTCGTTTGCGACCGGAGTGTCATTGTCCATCGCAAAGAACGTGTCGATGACAGGCAGATCGTATTTGCGGCAGAAGTCCAGGTCACGCTGGTCATGGGCCGGGCAGGCAAA
>NZ_CAXREH010000156.1:0-11404 GCF_964229375.1 Cognatishimia sp. | reverse complement strand
ATCACCGTTGTCGTGGCCGTGATCGCTGTTGTCCTGCTGTTCTGGTTCCTGAACCGGACCCGCACCGGCAAATCCATGCGCGCCTATTCCGACAACGAAGATCTGGCGCTGCTGTCGGGCATCAACCCGGAACGCGTTGTTCTGTATACATGGATGATCGTTGCAGCCCTCGCGACCGTAGCGGGCGTGCTCTATGGTCTGGACAAGACATTCAAGCCGTTTGTGTTCTTCCAACTGCTGCTGCCGATCTTTGCGGCGGCCATCGTAGGCGGGCTTGGCAACCCACTAGGCGCCATCGCAGGCGGCTTTGTGATTGCCTTCTCTGAGGTCACGATTACCTATGCCTGGAAAAAGGTTCTGAAGTATCTCCTGCCCGAGAATTTAGAGCCGGACGGATTGGTCCAACTTCTGTCCACCGACTATAAGTTTGCAGTCAGCTTTGTGATCCTGATCATTGTGCTGCTGTTCCGACCAACCGGCCTGTTTAAGGGGAAATCGGTATGAGCGAGACATCAAGAAACATCCTTTATTTCGCCTTGGTCGCAGGCCTTCTTTTGGGCACGGCCATCTTCCAGAGTGCTAACACCGCGTTGTTCATCCTGAACATGGGTCTGATCTCGGCGATCATGGCGCTGGGTGTGAACCTGCAGTGGGGCTTTGCCGGCCTGTTTAACGTCGGTGTCATGGGCTTTGTCGCCTTGGGTGGCTTGGCTGTTGCGCTGACCTCTATGCCTCCTGCCCCTGGCGCATGGGCCCCGTCTGGCGGTCCGATGATCCTCTTGGCTCTGGCCTTTGGCGCGGCAACCGTGGCGCTGGCGGTCTATGTGCAAAAGAAGATGTCTGCAGGCCGCGGCAAAATTCTGGCGACCATCGGCATTCTCGTTGTCGGCTTCCTCATCTATCGGGCGATCTTTGATCCGGCCGTCGGCTTTGTTGAGGCCATCAACTCGGCCAACGCTGGCAACATCGGGGGTCTGAACCCTGGTGGTGAGAACTTTAAGGCGCACGGCTATATGACCATCGTCGGCTGGGGCTTTGGCGGCCTTCTGGCGGCGGGCGCTGCCTGGGTGATCGGCAAGACCGCGCTGGGTCTGCGTTCCGACTACTTGGCGATTGCGACTCTTGGCATTGCCGAGATCATCATTGCGATCATGAAGAACGAAGACTGGCTGGCGCGCGGTGTGAAAAACATCATCGGCCTGCCCCGTCCGGTGCCTTACGAGATCGACCTGCAGAACTCGGAGAGCTTTGTGGCCAACGCCAATGCTATCGGCATTGATCCGGTGACCGCGTCGACGCTTTGGGTCAAGCTGGGGTACTCGGTGCTGTTTACAATCGTGCTTGTTGTCATCTTTGTGATGGCGCAGGCGGCGCTGAAATCCCCTTGGGGCCGCATGATGCGTGCGATCCGTGACAACGAAGTCGCTGCAGAGGCGATGGGCAAAAACGTCACCAACCGTCACCTGCAGATCTTTATTCTGGGATCCGCGGTCTGTGGCATCGCAGGCGCCATGATGACCACGCTGGACAGCCAGCTGACGCCTGGTTCCTACCAGCCATTGCGTTTTACCTTCCTGATCTGGGTTATGGTGATCGTCGGCGGGTCCGGCAACAACCTTGGGGCCGTGCTTGGTGGCTTTGTGATCTGGTTCTTCTGGGTACAGGTTGAACCGATTGGCCTCTGGCTGATGCAGGTGATCACATCGGGTATGGCAGAGGGCTCTGCCCTAAAGGCCCACCTGATCGACTCAGCGGCGCATATGCGACTTCTGACGATGGGTCTGATCCTGCTTCTCGTGCTCAGGTTCAGCCCAAGGGGTCTCATCCCTGAAAAATAATCCTGTCATTTTGTGACAGCATAAGCGGCCTCCAATCTGGGGGCCGTTTTCTTTTGTCGGCAGAAAATTTCCCCGTTCCTGCTCTGCTTTTCGGCAAAGTCTCGCCGCATTGATATGTCAGCCTATCCGACAGAATAGCACACAATACGTGCACGTGTTTGTCAGAGGCAGTGATGACGAAGAAGCTGAAAACAAGGGATTCTTTCTCCATATTGAAAGAAAGCCCCAGTGACGCAACAAGCGAAAGGACACGCGAGATGCAAAGTGACAAAGAGCAGAAAGCCCCCCAGCAGGCCCCCAGCCAAGCTGAAAACAAGGCAGCCGACCAAAGCAAAAAGCCTGGTCCAGTTTATAGCGATTGGGCCTCAATATGACCATGACAGCGCGCACAGGCGTGGTAGATTGGCGCCATGTCTACACCAGTTTCAGCGATCCGCAATCTCGGCCCGGCCTACGAGGAGGCTCTTGCCCGCGTGGGCATAAATTCGGCCGAGGAACTGCGAGCCTTGGGTGCTGACAGCGCCTATGAGATGTTGCTGAAGGACGGTCAGCGCCCACATTTCATCGGGTACTACGTCTTGGTCATGGCGCTTCAGGGGCGCCCCTGGAACGACTGCAAAGGCAAAGAAAAGGACGACTTGCGCGTAAAGTTCGACGCAATGAAAGCGCGGTCTTTCGACAAAGGTCTGGGAGAGTTTGAACGGATTCTCGACCAGATTGGCGTGATAGAGCGGTCGGCCTCTTAAATACATAGGTTTAGCCAAAGTGCTATCGCGCGGGCATCCCGCCCTTAAACATGTTTCGTGACATGTAAAAAGACGCTACTCTGTGTGTATTGATTGAAAACACACAGATAAGCTCATGATAAAACATACCTTTATGGTCATTTCACTGACTCTTGCTTCGGCAGGCTGCGTTTCAAGTTCAGGCGTTGCGCGAAGCGCTGATGCAGAACCAGGCGTTGACCTGATCCCGCCAAGTTTTGCTGGCAACTTCTTTACTGAAATCTGCTTAACGACCGCCCCAAGCTTTGAGGGCGTCGGACAAGCCATTGCCGGCGAAACCTTTGTTCAGAACAGCGGAACAGGTACCTATTATCACAAGTTTGCAGATCTCTCGATCAAGGTCAGCGACTATGGGTGCTCTCTGGTGTTTAAGTCTGACATGAGCGTGGAAGACACCTTGTCTGAACTCGCCAAAGGCGTCACAAAAAATGCATCAAATTGGGGCGTTACGATCCCAAAGAACCTGGACATTACATCAAGGCCATCACCCACCGGCGATGGCAGGTATTTCCGGATTGGCCTGCCCAGATAGCAAATTCGAGCTTTTCGTTTGGACAGATTTTGAAATGCTCAAGCAAAAGAAAAAGCCGCCCTCAATTGAGAGCGGCCTTTCTGTAAAGTCTTACATAATGGCTTAGCCAACCAGTTCCAGACCAGAGAAGAAATACGCGATTTCAACTGCTGCGGTTTCTGGAGCGTCAGAGCCGTGTACAGAGTTTTCACCAACAGATTCAGCGAACTCTGCGCGGATGGTGCCTGGGGCCGCGTCTGCTGGGTTGGTTGCGCCCATAACTTCGCGGTTCTTCGCGATGGCGTTCTCGCCTTCCAGAACCTGTGCAACGATTGGCGCGGATGCCATGAATTCGCACAGTTCGTCATAGAATGGACGCTCTGCGTGCACAGCATAGAAAACGCCTGCTTGCGCTTTGGTCAGGTGAATACGCTTTTGCGCGACGACGCGCAGGCCAGCTTCTTCGAACTTGGCATTGATCGCGCCGGTCAGGTTGCGGCGAGTGGCGTCAGGTTTGATGATAGAGAAAGTGCGTTCCAGAGCCATGATGATCCCTCGGATTAAAGATTGAATTGCGCGCGCACTACCACGCCCCTGCCTCTATTGAAAGCCTAAAGGCACGTATCCCGACCGGGATTTTTTCGGAAATTTATCCACAAGAAATTTCGCGATGCCTATCAGGATCATTCACATCTATATTGAGAAAACAAAGTAAGTATGATTTTCATATCTATTATGGAAAACGACTCTACACCCGATCCGATGATCCATGCCATGGCCCATGTGGGCGGCAAATGGAAATTGATGATCCTCTATGTCATCGACAACGGCTCTAACCGTTTCGGGGCCATGCAGCGCGAGATCCCCAAAATCACCAAACAGATGCTCAGCCAGCAACTGCGGCTGCTTGAGGCGGACGGCCTGCTGAAGCGCAAGATCTTTGCCGAGATCCCGCCCCGAGTGGAATACTCGCTGACCAAACGCGGCCGCGCGCTGTTGAAGGTTGTGAACGCCATGAAATCATGGGGCGAACAAGATCTTGCGGCGGCTGAAAAGCCCGAAGAAAAGTCGCAATTAGCCATGGACCTCTAGGCCTGCATTGACAACGGCTGCGCACTGCGAGAAGTCGTCACCATGTTGCGCATTTCTGATATAAACTATGCGATTGCCGGGCGGCCTTTGTTTGAGGACGCCTCTGCGGTTATTCCCGATGGTCACAAAGTCGGCCTTGTCGGGCGCAATGGCACGGGCAAGACCACATTGTTCCGACTGATCCGCGGGGAACTGGCCCTTGAAAGCGGCGACATCGCGCTCCCGAAACGTGCGCGCATTGGCGGCGTCGCACAAGAAGTGCCTTCTTCTGATGTCAGCCTGATCGATACGGTTCTCGCGGCCGACACAGAGCGCGCGGCACTTCTGGCCGAGGCTGAGAGTGCGTCAGACCCCGACCGGATCGCCGAAATCCAGACCCGTCTGGCCGACATCGACGCCTGGAGCGCCGAAGCACGGGCTTCTTCGATCCTGAAAGGCCTCGGGTTTGATGATGCCGAGCAACAGATGCCCTGCTCTGATTTCTCGGGCGGTTGGCGGATGCGAGTGGCGCTTGCGGCTGTGCTGTTTTCCCAGCCTGATCTCTTGCTCTTGGACGAACCGACAAACTATCTGGACCTTGAAGGCGCGCTTTGGCTGGAAAGCTATCTGGCGAAATATCCGCACACGGTCATTATCATTTCCCACGATCGTGGCCTGCTTAATCGTGCGGTGGGCTCTATTCTGCACCTCGAAGATCGTCAGCTGACGTTTTATCAAGGCCCCTACGATCAATTCGCCCGTCAACGCGCCGAACGGTTGGCGCAGGCCGAAGCCATGGCCAAAAAGCAAGAGGCGCGGCGTGCGCATCTGCAAAGCTATGTGGATCGCTTCCGGTATAAGGCAGACAAAGCCAAACAAGCTCAGAGTCGCCTGAAGGCCCTGTCAAAGATGCAGCCGATCTCAAGCCCGCAAGAGGCCGCCCTGCGCGCCTTTGCCTTCCCCTCGCCCGAAGAGCTGTCACCGCCGATCATCCGCATCGAGTCAGGCAGCGTAGGCTATGGCGAAACGCCGGTTCTGAAACGCATGACGCTGCGCATCGATCAGGACGACCGGATCGCGCTGTTGGGCAAGAACGGCCAGGGCAAATCCACGCTGTCAAAACTGTTGTCAGACCGACTGGTTCTGATGGACGGCCGCATGGTGAAGTCGAGCAAGCTGCGGATCGGCTATTTCGCGCAGCATCAGGTTGACGAACTGTACGTGGACGAAACGCCCCTTGAACACCTGCGGCGTGAATTGCCTGACATTCTGCCCGCAAAGCTGCGCGCGAAATTGGCCGGCTTTGGATTGACGGCGGATCAGGCCGACACAACCGTCGGGCAATTGTCGGGAGGTCAAAAGGCCCGCCTGTCCCTGTTGCTGGCCACGCTGGATGCGCCACATCTTTTGATCCTTGATGAACCGACCAACCACTTGGACATCGAAAGCCGCGAAGCGCTGGTCGAAGCCCTGACAAATTACTCTGGTGCAGTGATCCTTGTCAGCCACGACATGCATCTGTTGACGATGACGGCAGACCGGCTTTGGCTGGTTAACGACGGCGGTGTTGCCCCGTTTGACGGCGATCTGGAGGCCTATCGCGAGCTGCTTTTGGCGCGCGACAAACCTGCGGCGGTAGACGAGAAACCAAAACCTGCGAAGCGCCCCTCTCGCGACGCTATTCTTGCGTTGCGTTCCGAGGTTCGAAAATGCGAGGATCGCGTCAACAAGCTGACCGAGATGCGCGAAAAGCTGGACGAAAAACTCGCGGATCCAACGCTGTATGACGGCAGCAAAACCGCCGATATCGCGGTCTGGCAAAAGAAACATGCCGAAGTGATCGAAGCTTTGGAACGCGCGGAAACCCTCTGGATGGAAGCGCTTGAAAAGCTAGAAACTGCAGAGACTTAGGCGACGGAGCGATTGCAATGGATTCAGCCTTTCTGATAACGTCATTTGTCACGCTTTTTGTGATTATTGACCCGATTGGCCTTATGCCGATCTTTATCGCCTTTACTCCCGGCATGACGCCACAGCAACGCCGCGCCATTGCCTTTCGATCCTGCATTATCGCGTTCTTTATTCTGGCTTTGTTTGCGTTTTTCGGCGAGGCCGTGCTGGGATTTGTCGGCATCTCTATGGCGGCCTTTAAAATCGCAGGCGGTGTTTTGTTGTTCCTGACCGCCTTGGACATGCTGTTTGAACGCAGGCAAGAACGCCGCGAAGGGCGTGTGACGGAGTTGCCTGACCCATCTGTGTTCCCTCTGGCGATTCCGATGATTGCGGGGCCCGGCTCTATTGCCACCGTCATTCTTCTGAGCGGTCAGATCGAGGGCATTCAGGGCCCCATTCTGGTTCTTGGCGTGGCTCTCTGTGTCATGTTGGTCGCAGTTCTGTTGTTCCTGGCCGGCAGTATGCTGGAACGCGCCCTTGGAGAGATAGGCATCAACGTGGTTACTCGCCTTCTGGGTATGCTACTTGCGGCATTGTCGATACAGTTCATCCTTGATGGGCTTAAAGACTTTGGTTTTGTCTAACATTTCAGGCCGTTGACCCTTATATCGGGTAGACGGAGGTCTGAATGTCTGAATTTGAAATCATGCATCTGGTGTATTTGGTGGCGCTGTTGGTCTTTGTGGCCTTCTCGCTCAGCCCGATGTTTCGTGCAAATTTCTGGAGAACCATTCAGCAGCTGATGATCTGGGGGCTGATCTTTATCGGTGTGGTCGTCGTCGTAGGGTCCTGGGACAACATCCGTTCTGCAGCCCTGCCCCCGCAAGTCGCCTATTCCGAGGATGGGACCATCGAGATCCCCAAATCCTATGACGGGCATTTCTATGTCACCGCTTTGGTCAACGGCGCAGAGATCGAGTTTGTCGTCGACACCGGCGCGTCTGATCTGGTGCTGTCGCAAAAAGACGCCGAGACCGCTGGGCTTAAACTGGACGAGCTGGATTTCTATGGCCGCGCCATGACCGCCAATGGCGAGGTGCGCACCGCGCCGGTGCGCCTTGAGTCCGTGGCCTTGGGCAAGTTTGACGACAAGAATGTGCGGGCACGTGTGAACGGCGGGGATCTGGACATTTCCCTTTTGGGGATGAGCTATCTTAACCGCTTTCCGACCATCACGATTTCCAGAAACCAACTTGTCTTATCACGTTAGATAACCCCGCTAAGCCTCTGCCGTATCGCGCTTTTTCTGCCATCGGCCTGTTTCTTCTGACCAATATTGCGCGGCGCAACCGGCGTCTGTCAGGGCTTTCCACTGACGGCGAGCGCGATCCATCGCCTCGTCGTTTTGGCCGTCAAACAGAATGCAAACTCGCTCTGATGCATTCACTTCTTCAGCGGTAATTTCAGCGCCATCCACGCCCATGATGCACGGGGCATTGTTTGGGTTGCCAGGGTCGGTCGACAGCAAAATGGGCTGCATCGCGTCATGCGGCCCACCTGCGCGCCCATGGGCCAGAAACGCGTCGTCCCGGCCCGTCCAAAGTTTTTCATCAAGCCAGTCGATATGCGCGGCCTCTGTTCCACGCACCAACACCGTCCACCCCGCGCCGCGTGCCTTTTCCAGAAGAAGCGGCAATGTGACCTCAAGCGGGTTCTGTGTCAGGTGATAGAAAAAGGCCGCGCCCATCGGTTATTCGGCCTCAAACATATCAGCGACAAGTCGATTAAGCGCCATAACACCCCAGCCGGTTGCACCTTTGGGGGCATAGGCTGTGTCCGCTTTGACCGACGCAACACCGGCGATGTCCAAGTGAATCCAAGGGATTCCGTCCTGAACAAACCGATGCAGGAACTCGGCCGCAGTAACCGAGCCGGCCGCGCGGCCGCCGACGTTCTTTACATCCGCAATGCGGGATTTTAGCTGATCGGCATAGGCTTTGCCCAATGGCATCCGCCACGCACCCTCGCCTTCTGCGGCCGCTGCTTTCAAGAATGCGTTGCAGAGTTTGTCGTCGTTGGAAAACACCCCAGCGTTCTCGTGGCCCAGCCCGATGATGATTGCACCTGTCAACGTTGCTAGGTCGATCATGCCAACTGGATTAAAAGTCTCTTGCGCGTAATGCATCACATCGCAGAGCACCAAACGACCTTCGGCGTCTGTGTTGATGACTTCGATCGTGTCACCCTTCATCGATGTGACTACATCGCCCGGACGGGTTGCGTTGCCTGACGGCATGTTTTCTACCAAACCGACGAGGCCCACAACATTGGCCTGCGCCTTACGCAGCGCCAGCGCACGCATGGCGCCCGCCACAACACCGGCGCCGCCCATGTCCATCGTCATGTCTTCCATGCCGCCCGCGGGCTTGAGGGAAATGCCGCCAGTGTCAAAGACGACGCCTTTACCGACCAGCGCGAGGGGCGCGTCGTCTTCGGCGCCGCCCATCCATTTCATGACGACAACTTTTGATGGGCTGTCGCTGCCCTGACCGACAGACAACAAAGATCCCATGCCAAGTTCTTCTAGTTTGTCTTCTTCTAGGACTTCGACAATCAACCCGATATTCTGCATATCTTCCAAGCGGTTGGCGAACTCTGTTGTTGTAAGGTGGTTGGCGGGTTCATTGACCAGATCGCGCGTGAAAAACACACCTTCCGCAACCGCAAGCAATGGCGTTACGGCCTCTTTCAGGTCATCGGGTGTGGCCGACATAACGGTGACGGTCCGCGCATCTTCGGCCGCGTCGGCGGTTTTATGTGCGTCAAACCCATAGTCGCGCAACGCCATCCCCATGACGATCTGGGCTGCGTTCTTGTGATTGCCCAAACAGGCCAGCACAGTTGCGTCACCACGAGACTTCGCAAGCGCCACGCCAGCGGCGCGCGCCTCTTCCACAGTGGCGCGAGGTTCCAGACAGATCACGTCCACAGCCTTGGCCGCCATTCCCACCGGATAGGCAAGCACCCGCGCATCACCATTCTTGATACCGTCTTCGATGATCCGTTTCACGGCCCCTTTGGTCAGTCGATTAACCCGTCGCGCGGCGGTATCCATGCGCCCTTCGGAGCCGACCAGAATGGCCACGCGACCTTCAAAAGCTGCGATTTCGTCGATGTTGACGTCCTGAAATTCAAACTGAAGGGGGGCTACCACGGCAATGCTCCTGTTAAGTGTTGCCCCAAGAGTTAGCCCGCCAGCGCCAGCTTGACCAGATATCAGTTTTCCACAGGCGCTAAATGCTTTATAATAGGTCAACAAAAAGAAAACTGAGGAGCGCAGGTGTGAACAGATTCGACCGCTATATGCTGTCGCAATTCATGACTCTGTTTGGCTTTTTTGCACTGGTGCTTGTGTCGGTCTATTGGGTCAATCGCGCCGTCGTGCTGTTTGACCGTCTGATCGGAGATGGCCAATCGGTTTTCGTTTTCTTTGAATTTACTGCGATGACTTTACCAAACGTTATCAAGTTGGTGTTGCCGATCGCGGTGTTTGCAGCAGCCTGTTACGGCACCAGCCGTCAGATGTCTGACAGTGAATTGACTGTCATGCAGGCCACCGGATTCAGCCCTTGGCGGTTGGCGCGCCCAGTTTTTACGTTTGGCCTATTTATCGGACTGATGATGGCCGTTCTGGCCAACTATCTGGTGCCACTCAGCCTTGACCGCCTTGATACCCGCGAGCGCGAGATCGCCGAAAACGCCACTGCGCGCCTTTTGACCGAAGGGGTGTTCATGCATCCCAACGAAAACGTCACCTGTTATATCTCGGAAATCACGCCTGAAGGTGTCTTGAAGAACCTGTTTATGTACGACCAAAGCAGCGAAGATCAGACCTTGGTGTACTCCGCAGACGAAGCCTATTTGTTGCGCGATGAAAACGGGCCCAAGCTGATCATGGTTGACGGGCTAGCGCAGGTTCTGACCACCGATGGTCTGCGGCTTTACACCACCAACTTTGGCGATTTCACCTACGATATCAGCGCGTTCTTGAACTATAGCAGCAATCGCCTGAGAGCGTTGGAGCGCACCTCAACACTCGAGCTTTGGCAGTCCCCGCAACGACTGGCGGCGACGCTGGAATGGCAAAACCGTGAAAACGAACCTGACTTGAACGGCTGGGGCTGGGTGCAAGCAGAGCGACACGGTCGCATTGCTGCGGTGACGATGTGCGTGATCTCGGCCATGGTTGGATTTGCGACTTTGCTTTTGGGCGGGTTCAGCAGATTGGGCGTCTGGCCGCAAACGATCGCAGCCTTCGCGCTGCTGGTGGTGCTTGAAGCGATGAAGAACGCCCTTGTCAACGTGGTGCGCGCAGATGCCAACCTCTGGCCCGCCCTATATGCCCCAACACTTGTCGGCGCTGTTTTGGTGTCTTTGATGTTGGCCAGTCGCGCCTATGTCCTGCCGCAGCTGCGGAGGGCTTCGACATGACGATGCACTTCTATTTCGCACGTCGGTTCCTGATATACTTTCTGGGCCTCACCGCTGTTTTCTTTGTACTTTTGGTACTGTTTGACCTGATGGAGCAACTTCGGCGGTTCAGTGTGCAAGAACTGGGCCTTGTGCGCATTCTGCAGCTGCTGGTGTTGAATGTACCTAAAGAACTCTATCAGATCTTCCCGCTTATCATGATCCTAAGTTCGCTAGTTCTGTTCCTGAATCTGGCGCGCAGCAGCGAATTGATCGTGGCGCGTGCCAGCGGCCGCTCTGGCATGATGATCCTGTTGGCACCCGTCGCAGTGGCGCTTGGAATTGGGTTGTTTGGCGTAACGACCATGAACCCAATCGTGGCGGCCACGACCAAACAATACGACCAACTGGCGCTGTTTTACCGCACAGGCGCCAGCCGCGCGATTTCGATTGGCTCCACGGGCCTCTGGTTGCGTCAGGGCGGCGATGACGGTCAAACCGTTATTTTCGCTCAAGGGTCAAACCACGATGCCTCGGTTCTCGTGGATGTCGACTTTGTCACCTATGCCGAGGGCGGCGGACCCAGCCAGCGCATTCGTGCAGACCAGGCAGAGCTGAAAACCGGCGAGTGGCTTTTGACCGGCGCGAAGGTTTGGCCATTGGATCGCGGTATCAACTCTGAAGCGCTGTCTTTCACGCAGCAGGAAATGACCGTTTCCACCACCCTGACCAGCGATCAGATCCGCGACAGTTTCGGCAAGCCTCGGGCAGTATCGGTGTGGGAGTTGCCCAAGCTGATTGGCCAACTTGAAGAGGCCGGTTTTTCCGCCCGTCGT
>NZ_CAXREH010000155.1:0-65999 GCF_964229375.1 Cognatishimia sp. | reverse complement strand
ATAAGGTGAGAGGCTGAACATCGACCCAAGCGGGACTCGTTACGGCTGCTTCCTTCCGGACCTGACCGGGTTGGCGAGGTGCTTGCCCGCGCCAACCTCTCGAGGCGCTACATAGTCTTTGGTCAATCAGATTGCAAGCTCACTCATTGCAACAGAGACAGGCGAAATTTTCTGACGCCTTGTTCGGTGATCCCAAGGTCTGAGAGGGTATTTTCGCAGGCCGACGGCAAGAACTGTAGGGCGTTAGGCCCGGTTTCAAATGTGACCGAGGTTTCAGTCATTTGAACAAATCGCCATGAGCGAGACGGCAGGTCAGACTCCGTCAGATCCTTAGCGAACATCTCTTGCACCGAGGCGCGGACATCCCGAAAGGGCAGGGCGATGCGGTTTTCAGGCCCGACATGCGGGAAATTCGCCCCCCCGCCACCGCGAAAGGAGTTCGTCACCAGAATGAGGCGGGTTTTCGTGCCAAGAGGCCGTCCGCCAATGGACATGTTTTTGATGCGGCTGGCAGGTCTATCAGACATACGACGCCGATCTGCGGAATAGAGTGCGGGCTGAGACAGGTCGATGTCGTAAGTCACCCCTAGCAAGCTGTCGAAATCATACCTGGGGAATTGGGGGTTCCATAGAGGCTGGTCGCTTTGGCCGTGTTTGATCTGAAAGAATCCACTTGCCGAGGCCTCAAGCCAATCTGCGGCCTGAGCCCCTGTGATTTCAAACGCGTCAATGGCGTTGAAATAGGGATAGATGCCATAGACTTGGCCCAAAGACACCGGCCCTGCGGGGATGGCGTTGCAACATGCGCGATTGTTATATTCCAGTGTGAAGGGGCTTGCGGCGGCAATGGTCGGCAGGTTGCCAAGACCAAGCGCATTCAGAAGTGGGCGCGCGATCCGCAGTTTGGCGCCGGCGGCAAGGCGTGTGGCAGGGTCGCAGTGGATCACGGAAAAATGCGAACTGATATCGATCGATGTGCTGCCGATCTGCAGCGCGACGGCGGTTTTCGCGCGGTCCACCCATGGGGCTGCAAGCGCCAGTGTGGCCTCGTGCGGTGTGTCGCTGACGGCAATGTTGCGGCAAGCGGCATTGACCCAGCGCCAGCCTTCGCCCGCCTGTTCGAGTGTCAGGTCGATTGACCCGACAAAACGCCCCCGATTGCCAGGCAGCACCATTGGCAGCGGGGAATCGTGGCTCCGCTCTAGCCTGAGTGTCTCGCCCTCTTTCGGTGACACTTGGTGTGTATGGCCGCAGATGACCACATCCAGACCCTCGACAGAGGTGATCTCATGGGCCGAAGGCGTTGCCGCCTGCCGCTCCGACGCAGGTGCGTCGCCCGCGTGACACAGTGCGATCACGAGGTCTGCTCCACGTCTGCGCAGCGCTGAGACACGCTGTTGCGCAACCTCGTGAAATGCGTGGGCTTGGGCGCGGCCCTCAAGATGCACGCGACACCATTGCATGACCTGTGGCGGCACGAGTGAAAAGACACCGATTTTTAGCGTATGTGCCGTTCCACCTGAATCGGTGAACGTTCTGTTCAACAACACGTCAGGACTCCAAGCTTTCTCATCTGTTTCAAGATTGCTGCAGACCGCTGGAAAGTTTGCGCCGCTGAGAACGCGGTTAAGATACTCAAGCCCAAAGTCGAATTCGTGATTGCCAAGGCCCACGGCATCATAGGTAATGCTGTTCATCAGGCTGACGATGGGATGCGCATTGGGTGCGCCCAACACCCCCATGCTCGCCAGATCGCAGATCGGCGCGCCTTGCAAGAAGTCTCCGTTGTCAAAGAGAAGGTGGTTGGGGTGTTCTGCCCTGAGGTCCGCGATGGTCTTGGCGGCGTGGGTCAGGCCGACAGCTTCGCATCCAGCGCCAATTGCGCCGTGAAGATCGGTGGTGGCCAGAATTCTTATTTCTATTGAATTTTTGACCTCAGGAGGGGTTTTGTCGTTCGGCAAATCGTACTCGATACATATACTAACTAATTGAATATTAAGCGAAGTAAATTGTAGAGAATAAATTATACGGAAGGATAAAAAGCAACTAGAAAACTTGGGGTGCGACAATCCTCACAAAGAATTTAGATTTGCCAAGCCGAACAGAATGCCTAGGCTGCGAAAAAAAGATCAGGACACATTCATGCAGCTTTTTGACAGCGTCACTTTCGGGCCCTCGGGTCTGGACCGCGTGGCGCATTTGCGGACCGACGCGGTTCTGCAAGGCCTGGCATCTGGGCAGCGGGCAGGGCACGCGGTGGTCTTGTGGCGTGGCAAGCCCTTGCTGGCGGAAGGCGACGCGCGTGATCTTGTGCGGCTGCCGCTGGATCATCCGGTAATTGCGGGTCGAGAAAATCCTATTCTGCTGGGTCAAGAGGGCGATGAGCTCTGTCTGGCCTATGATCTTTCAGAGTGGTCACCGTCCGAGGCTGTCGATGAAAGCTTTGTCGACCTGTCAGAGCAACAGCATCCGGACCTTCCCATGGGACAGACCTTTGCGGATTTGCGGGCCAATATGACGCGGTTGTCCGCGCGGGATGCAGAGCTGGCGAGCACGGCGAAAGCCTTGTTTGAATGGCACAAAAGTCATCAGCATTGTGCCGTATGCGGGCACCAAAGCAAGATGACGCAAGCAGGGTGGCAACGCAGTTGTCCGTCCTGCGGAGCGCCGCATTTTCCCCGCACCGATCCCGTTGTCATCATGCTGATCACGTCCGGGGATTCCGTTCTGATCGGGCGCAGCCCCGGGTGGCCTGAAGGCATGTATTCGTTGCTGGCCGGATTTGTCGAACCGGGCGAGACCCCAGAGGCCGCCGTCCGACGTGAGGTCTTTGAGGAGGCCGGCGTGCGCGTTGGGCGCGTGTCCTATCTGGGATCGCAGCCATGGTCCTTCCCCAATTCGCTGATGATGGGGTTTTGGGGCGAGGCTTTGGGAACTGATCTTAATATTGATCCCAATGAAATCGAGGATGCGATTTGGGTGCCTCGGGATGAAATGATGCAGGCTTTGGCGGGCGATCACGACACCCTAAAGCCTGCCCGTAAAGGGGCCATTGCAGAGTTTATTCTCAGGCATTGGGTTGCGGATCGACTTGATTAACAAAATGCGCCATAGTGTCCGCATTGAACCCAATACCCCACGCAGAAACAGATGGGACGAGAGCAGTCATGAAATTTGAAAACATCGAAGATCTGGACATTCCACAGGAAGCAGCCTTTGAAATGCTGTCCGAGTTCACCTTCTTTGAACGCATGGCGATGCGCCGTGGTGTCGAAGTGGCGCGCCGCAATGGTGATGCCGTCGAAGGGTTGGGCGCAGCTTGGGATTTGAATGTGCCATGGCGCGGCAAAACCGTGAAGATGCAGGTGGACGTGAACCGTTTCGAAAAGCCTGAAGCGCTAGGGTTTCAGGCCGAAGCACCCGCGATTGAGGTGCAACTGGACATCGAGCTGGTGGCCCTGTCCAACCACAAGACCCGGATGCTTATCAAAAGCGACATCTCGGCCAAGTCTCTGACCGGCCGCTTGCTGTTGCAATCCATGAAGCTGACACGCGGCAAGATCGAAAAGCGCATGTCAGGCCGGATTTCGGAACAGTCCCGCAATCTGGAAGAACGCTATCGTCAGACTAAGGTGGCGTAAGCCGTTACACTGATCTTTCACAAAGACCTTTGACACCGGCACACGTTCTTTACGTGTGCCGTGACTGTGCCGCCGGATAGACCCCAAGAATGTGCAAATAGCTGGTGAAATAACCCAGCTCGTCCAAAGCCAACTTAAGATTCTCGTCATCAGGATGGCCTTCGACCTCGGCATAGAACTGAGTCGCGGTGAAAGAGCCGTCCACCATATAGCTTTCCAGCTTGGTCATATTGACGCTGTTGGTCGCAAAGCCACCCATGGCTTTATAAAGGGCCGCAGGGATGTTGCGGACTTGAAAGACAAAGCTGGTGACCATGCCTTTGGGCGCCTCGCGCCGCTCGAGTTGTGCCTCGGGCGACATGATCAGAAACCGCGTTGTGTTGTTGTCGTGATCCTCAATGTGACGTGCCAGCACATCCAGCCCATAGATCTCTCCGGCCAATTCGCTGGCCAGCGCGGCATGGGCTTTGTTGCCCGCTTCTGCCACCTCGCGCGCGGCTCGCGCATTGTCGGGGCTGACCCGTCCGCGAATGTTGTTTTCCGTCAGGAATCCTGCGCATTGAGGCAATAAAACAAGGTGCGAGAACGCATCCTCGATATCTGCAAGCGTCGCGCCGGGCACCGCCAAAAGGTTGATGTGCACGCGAACGAAGGCCTCGTCGATGATGTGCAGTCCGCTTTGCGGCAGCAGGCGGTGGATGTCTGCCACGCGCCCATATGTCGAATTTTCCACCGGCAACATCGCCAATGCGGCATCGCCATTTTTCACCGCAGCGATGGCTTCTTCAAAGGTCGCGCAGGGCAGGGCCTCCATGTCAGGGCGTGCGTTGCGGCAGGCCTCGTGGCTATAGGCGCCGGGCTCTCCTTGAAAGGCGATGCGTTGGGTCATGATCTAAAATTCCACTTTTTTCGCAAGATGGGCGATTGGTCGCGGTAAGTATAGCTTGCGCAAGGCGGAAGGAAGCGGATAGATAGCCGTCAAACGCCACGACACGGATAACGTAGCATGTTCGACACTATGACTTTTACCAAAATTACCGGCGCTTTCTGCGGTGCTTTGCTGATCTATCTTCTGGGTGGATGGGCTGCGGAAACCATCTACCACGCAGGTGGTGGCCATGGAGCTCACGGTGAAGAGGCCAAAAAAGGCTATAAGATCGAAGTCGCAATGGCAGAGACCTCTGGCGAAGTCGAAGAAGGCCCATCCTTGGAAGAGCTTCTGGCGGTTGCAGATGTCGACAAAGGCGCGAAGGTATTTGGCAAGTGTAAAGCCTGCCACAAACTGGAAGACGGCGCGAACGGCACAGGCCCGCATCTGGCGAATCTGATCGACCGTGCGGTTGGCTCTGTTGATGGCTATGCCTATTCCGGTGCTCTGGTGGCCGTGGCAGAAACCTGGTCCAACGAAAACCTGGACGGTTTCCTGGAAAGCCCAAAGAAATTCGCACCTGGCACAAAGATGAGCTTCTCTGGCCTGAAAAAGCCAGCTGACCGTGCGAACTTGATTGCTTATCTGCAGGGTGCAGGCAGCTAATCAACGCTGACAAAAGACTCTTGAGAAGGTCGGTATCGCGGATACCGGCCTTTTCTTTTGCCTGATTGTTGGACGCTTGCAGACAATCCCCAAAGCAGCGGGCGACTTAACGCGCAAATGCCGAAGAATTCATCGCATGTTTATCAATCTCGCCTTGAGTCTGGTCGAGACTGCAAATTACGTTACATTCCAAGAGACGCAGTATCGATACGCGCAATAACAGCCACAAGCTGGGAGGAGCTCGCATATGAGATCAGGTGCCAAAGTAAAAGCCGCATCTTGGGATTGGAAACTCTGGACCGCCGGGGTCAGTTTGGTCGGGGCCGTCATGGCCGCCAGTTCAGCCTTTGGTGATGAGGACATCACCGTCAGCCACGGTTACAACTTTTTTGGTGATCTGAAATACCCAGCTGATTACTCCCGACTGAACTATGTGAACCCAGACGCGCCCAAAGGTGGCGAGATTTCGATCTGGGGCATGGGCACCTTTGACAGTTTTAACCCTTACACCCGCAAAGGCCGCGCCGGGGGCAGCCCGACCATCGGTCACGAAGACATTCTGACGACCTTTGCCGATGACCCAACCGCCAGCTACTGTTTCCTGTGCGAGACGATGGAATATCCTAAGGATCTAAGCTGGGTCATTTTCAACCTGCGTCCTGACGTGACTTTCCCTGATGGCAAGGGCTGGAGCGCGGATGACCTGAAATTCACCTTTGATCTGTTTATGGAGCAGGGTCTGCCCAGCTTCCGCGCCGCCTTTGGCGCCTTTATCAGTGAAGTAGAGGTGCTGGATACGCATAAGATCAAGTTCTCGTTCAACGCGGATAGCCCGGAACGCGACCGGATCGGGCTTGCGGGTATCTTCCCGGCCTTCTCTCAGCAATGGTTTGAAGAAACAGGCGCGCGTCTGGATGAAAGCTCTCTGGTGCCGATCATGGGCACCGGCATCTACGAGCTGGACAGCTATGACATCAACCAGCAGGTCGTCTACAAACGTCGCGATAACTATTGGGCCGAGGATCTGCCGGTCTCTGTGGGTCGCAACAACTTTGATACGATCCGGATCGAGTATTTCGCGGACAGTGCCGCAGCTTTTGAGGGCTTTAAGGCAGGGGAATATACGTTCCGCAGCGAGAACAGCTCTAAGTCCTGGGGCACCAGCTATGATTTCCCAGCGATTGATGCTGGTCATGTGATCAAGACAGAGCTGAACGATGGCAATCTGGCTCGTGCGCAAGGCTATGTTTTCAACCTGCGCCGCGAGAAATTCCAAGACCGCCGTGTGCGAGAAGCGATCGGCCTGATGTTCAACTTTGAATGGTCAAATGAGTCCCTGTTCTATGGCCTTTATGAGCGTGTGACAGGGTTCTGGGGCAATTCCGACATGGAAGCGATCGGCACGCCAACCGGCGCGGAGCTCGCAATCCTTCAGCCACTTGTGGATGAGGGCCTGCTGGATGCATCTATCCTGACCGATGAGGCGATCATTCCGCCTGTATCTGGCACGCGTCAGCTTGACCGCGGAAACCTGCGTCGTGCCTCGGCACTGCTGGACGAAGCTGGCTGGGTTGTCGGAGATGACGGGATGCGCCGCAAAGATGGCGAGGTTCTGTCTGTCGAGTTTCTGGAAAGCTCGCCTGCCTTTGACCGGATCAACAATCCGTTTATCGAGAACCTGAAACGTCTGGGTGTGGACGCCGTGTTGAACCGGGTAGACCCGGCGCAAGCTACAGACCGCCGCAGAAGCTATGATTTCGATATCACCAACCACACCCTGTCTATGGCGCTGGAGCCATCGACCGGACTGGAGCAATGGTTTGGCTCTGAAGGTCGCGACGAAAGCTCGCGCAACCTGATGGGTCTGAACAGCCCGGCCGTGGATCGTTTGATCGAGGTCGTCGTGGCCTCGGAAACCAAGGACGAGCTGCGGGTCGCGGTGCAGGCCTTGGACCGCGTGTTGCGTGACGAGCTGTTCTGGGTGCCTCAGTGGTTCAAAGACGTCCACACGGTGGCCTATTACGATCAATACGGCTATCCCGACCCGCTGCCGGCCTATGCACGTGGCGAACTGGATTTCTGGTGGTTTGAGGCGGATAAAAACGCTGAACTGGTCGCCGCAGGGGCGCTGTCCCGGTAATTCCTGATGGGTGCGTATATTCTCAGACGTTTGCTGTTCGTGATCCCGACACTCTTCGGGATCATGGTCATCAACTTTACTCTCACGCAGTTTGTTCCCGGCGGGCCAATCGAGCAGATCATTGCTCAGGCCCAAGGGGGAGGGGATGTTTTTGAGGCTATTTCCGGCGGCGGTTCGGAAGTGTCTGAAAACACTGGGAATGACCGCTATGTCGGGGCACGGGGTTTGCCCGAGGAGTTTATCGAGGAACTGGAACGCGAGTTCGGCTTTGACAAGCCGCCGGTTGAACGGTTCTTCACGATGATCTGGAACTATATGCAGTTTGATTTCGGAGAGAGCTATTTCCGAAAGATCGGCGTGTTCGAACTGGTGTTGGAAAAGATGCCTGTGTCGATCACGCTGGGCCTGTGGTCAACGGTCATTGCCTATATCATCTCGATCCCGCTGGGCATTCGCAAAGCTGTCAAAGACGGCACGCCGTTTGACACGTGGACGTCTGGCGCGATCATCATCGGCTATGCGATCCCGGGGTTCCTGTTTGCGATCCTGCTTGTGGTTCTGTTTGCGGGCGGCTCGTACTTCCGTATCTTCCCGCTGCGGGGACTGGTGAGTTCCGGTTGGGAAGACCTGAGCCTCTATGGCAAAATCCTGGACTATTTCTGGCATATCACCCTGCCTGTTCTGGCCAGTACGATTTCCGCCTTTGCGACACTGACGCTTCTGACCAAGAACTCGTTTCTGGATGAGATCAAAAAGCACTATGTGATGACTGCTCGCGCAAAAGGTCTGTCAGAACGCCGCGTGCTTTATGGCCATGTGTTCCGCAACGCGATGCTGATCGTGATCGCGGGTTTCCCCGCCGTGTTCATCGGCGTGTTCTTTGGCGGATCCCTGATTATCGAAACCATCTTCTCGCTGGACGGATTGGGTCGCCTGGGATTTGAAGCGGCGCTGCAACGCGACTATCCGGTGATCTTTGGCACGCTGTTCGTCTTTGGCCTGATCGGTCTGGTTGTCGGGATCATCAGCGACCTGATGTATGTCTTCATCGACCCGCGGATCGACTTTGAACGGAGGGAAGGCTGATGTTCAAAATGTCCCCTCTCAACCAACGTCGGTGGCGCAACTTCCGCCGCAATCGCCGCGCCTATTGGTCCCTGATCATCTTTTGCGTGCTCTTCGGCCTTAGTTTGATGGCGGAATTCATCGCCAACGAGAAGCCGATCCTCGTGCAATATCGCGGCGACCTTTATACGCCGATCTTCAAGTTCTATCCGGAAACCGCCTTTGGTGGCGATTTCCAGACCGAAGCCGGCTATCGCGACCCCGAAGTGAAATGCCTGATTGAAACCGGCGGGCTGGATCTGTGTTTTGACGACCCCGAAGGTTATATCGCCGACGCACAGGATGGCGAAATTGCAGGCGAGGCGATCGAGAAAGGCTGGATGATCTGGCCGCTGATCCCCTATTCCTTCACCTCTTCGGTCGAACGCCCCGGGGCTGCTCCTCTGCCGCCCAACGCGCAAAACTGGCTTGGCACAGATGACACCAAACGCGATGTCATGGCGCGGGTGATCTATGGGTTCAGGCTGTCGATTTTCTTCACGCTGATTGTGACCACGCTGGCCAGTATCATTGGCGTCATCGCTGGGGCGATTCAGGGTTATTTCGGCGGCTGGGTGGATCTGATCTTCCAGCGGGTCATCGAAATCTGGGGGTCAACGCCAAGCCTTTACATCATCATCATCCTCTTTGCGATCTTGGGACGAAGTTTCTGGCTGCTGGTCTTCTTAACAGTGCTCTTTGGCTGGACCGCCTTGGTGGGCGTTGTGCGCGCAGAATTCCTGCGGGCCCGAAATCTGGAATACGTGCGTGCCGCCAAAGCGCTTGGCGTCAGCAACTGGACGATCATGTTCCGGCATATGCTGCCCAACGCGATGGTGGCGACGCTGACAATGCTGCCCTTTATCGTCACAGGGACGATCTCGACACTGGCGGGCCTCGATTTCCTCGGCTTTGGCTTACCGTCCTCGGCACCGTCCTTGGGCGAGCTGACCCTGCAAGCCAAGCAGAACCTTCAGGCGCCGTGGCTTGGCTTTACCGCCTTCTTCACCTTCGCCATCATGCTGTCGCTGCTGATCTTTATCTTTGAGGGCGTGCGCGACGCGTTTGATCCAAGAAAGACCTTCTCATGAGCATCCTCGAGGTTAAAAACCTGCGCGTTGGATTTCGTCAGGATGGGCAGACCATTGACGCCGTAAAAGGCGTGTCCTTTTCACTGGATCGCGGCGAAACCGTGGCGCTGGTGGGTGAATCCGGTTCCGGTAAATCCGTGACCGCGCTGTCGACCGTGGCCATGCTGGGGGAAAGCGCCTCTGTGTCAGGCTCGGTTACCTATGATGGTCAGGAAATGGTCGGCGCGGATGAAAAGCTGCTGCAAAAAGTGCGCGGCAACGACATCAGCTTCATTTTCCAAGAGCCGATGACCTCGCTGAACCCGCTGCACACACTGGAAAAGCAGCTGGGCGAGTCACTGGCACTGCATCAGGGCGTCGTCGGAGATGCGGCGCGTACCCGTATTCTGGATCTGCTGACCAAGGTCGGCATCCGCGACCCCGAAGAGCGCCTTAGCAGCTATCCGCATCAACTCAGCGGCGGGCAGCGGCAGCGTGTCATGATCGCCATGGCTCTGGCCAATCAGCCCGACGTTCTGATCGCCGACGAGCCGACAACCGCGCTGGATGTGACCATCCAAGCGCAGATCCTCGAACTACTTGCCGAATTGAAAGCCTCTGAAGGCATGGGGCTTTTGTTCATCACCCATGATCTGGGCATCGTGCGCAAAATCGCCGACAAGGTCTGCGTGATGAAAGACGGCGAGATTGTCGAGGCAGGTCCGGTCTCTGAAATCTTCGCCAATCCGCAACACGCCTATACGAAAACCCTGCTCAGCGCCCGCGCCGTCGGCGCACCTGATCCGATTGACGACGCCGCCGATGTGGTTGCCGAAACCGACAATCTGCGCATCTGGTTCCCCATTCAGCGCGGATTGCTGCGTCGCACGGTTGGACATGTCAAAGCCGTCAATGCCGCGACGATTTCTGTGCGCGCAGGCGAAACATTGGGCATCGTCGGGGAAAGCGGATCCGGCAAGACCACGCTGGCGCAGGCGATTATGCGTTTGATCGGCTCTGAAGGACCGATCCGCTTTCAGGGGCAAGACATCCGGGCGCTGAAAACCCGTGATTTGCGCGCGCTGCGCAAAGACATGCAGATCGTGTTTCAGGATCCCTTCGGCAGTCTCAGTCCGCGCATGACCTGCGAGCAGATCATCTCCGAGGGGCTTGGCGTGCACGGCAATCCAGACGGGCGCGACACCCGCGTTCTTGTGGCCGATGTGATGCAAGAAGTCGGGCTGGACCCCGCCACCATGGACCGCTACCCGCATGAGTTCTCAGGCGGCCAGCGCCAAAGGATCGCCATTGCCCGTGCGATGATCCTGCGCCCCAAACTGCTGGTGCTGGACGAGCCGACCTCGGCGCTGGATATGACGGTTCAGGTGCAGATCGTGAATCTGTTGCGGGATCTGCAAAAGAAATACGGGCTGGCATATCTGTTCATCAGCCACGACCTGCATGTTGTACGCGCCATGAGCCACAAGATCATGGTGATGAAGCAAGGCGACGTGGTCGAGGCCGGCGCGGCATCCGAGATTTTTGATGCGCCCAAAACCGCCTACACAAAAGAGCTTCTCGCAGCGGTACCTGCATAGCAGAACCGCCTCTTTCTCTTGCTAAAAATATCCAAAGAGCGCGGCTGCTGCGCTTAGCTCGGCCCGATCATAAAGCACGAGATTTGCCGTGCCTGCAGGCGGCGGCAGGCAAGGTCAGCGGTTTCACGGGACAGACCCATGAAGTTCGCGTCAAACCCACGGCTGGATTTCACCACTTTGCGCAGCGACCCATCCAGCGTGGTCATCTCAGCCAGTGCGGTTTTCAGCAGCATCTTTTCAGCCGCATAGCGGCTGGTATAGCGGCCAACGTTGATCCCCCAATGCCGTCCACCCGACGTGGTCAGGCGCGTCACCACCTGCGGCTCTTGATCTTCGACAATCAGAGGGGCAGGGCGCGTGGGTTCTTTGTTCACCAGCGAAGCGCTTTTGGCTTCTTCCAGCGCGTCATTGATGGCGTTGGGGTCAACGCCTGCGATCAGAGTGGTGGGTTCAGGCGTCTGGGCAGACCCTGGTCGCAGCATGGGGCGCAGGCTTTTCTTGATGGCCGTTGCCACACGGACGGTCTTGCTACCAACGTTTTGATTTGGCGCACCGTTATAAACCGGCAGCGTTGGTTTGCGCAGAGCGACGCGACTTGGCGCGCGTTTAAAGCCTAGATCCAACAATTCCGCGACACGCGCGTTCCGTGTTGCGGTCGAGCGGCCGCCAAAGACGGTTGCGATGATGCGTTCGCTGCCCCGTTCAGCCGAGGCGACAAGGTTGAAGCCCGCTGCACGGGTGTAGCCGGTCTTGATACCATCCGCACCGCGGTAAGACCCCAGCATACGGCGGTTGGTATTGGCGACTTCGCGCACGCCCGCATAGGTCGAAGTGCGAGAGAACAGATTGTAATACTGCGGATAGTCATACAGCAGATGACGGCCCATCGTCGTCATGTCCCGCGCGGTCGACAGGTGCCCAGACTCGGTCAAACCATGCGCGTTGCGGAAGGTGGTGTTGGACATCCCCAGCGCTTTCGCGGTGCGGTTCATGCGGCGGGCAAAGGCCGCTTCGGATCCGGAAATCGCTTCGCCAATGGCTGTGGCCGCGTCATTTGCCGATTTTACCGCGGCCGCGCGCACCAGATAGCGCAGGGCGATCCGTTGACCGGATTTCAGGCCCAACTTCGACGGAGGCTCTGCGGCGGCATGTTTGGACACACGTACCTTGGTATCCATGGTGATTTCGCCGTTTTTCACCGCCTCAAAGGCAATATAAAGCGTCATCATTTTGGTCAGAGATGCAGGGTGCAGGCGTGTGTCGGCATTGCGAGAGTGCAGCACTTCACCAGAGCGCGCATCAATCACCATCGCAGCATAGGGCGCTGCGAAAACAGGGTTAACCAACCCCAAAAACAACAAGAGTGACGCAAGAATCGCCAACCCGCGATGGGTCGGACGGCTGCTCCGATCCTTCACTGCTTCTGCCTTTACTGCCTCGACTGCCGTTTCTACGGCGAATATTATTGCAGCCAATCTACCACAGAGCGAGAATCGAATAAACCCTTTGATTTATTTAGTTTTCTGGAAAATCAAGGGCGAAAAATCCATATGTTGTGGATCTTTGCAAATGAAACACTATATCGGCGCTCGCCCCAAAGCGGCGCTGCTGCGCTCTGAAAGCTGGTCGACCAGATCAGGCAAGGCGTGCAGCGTGTCGATATGATGATATTTGGACGCCTGTTGTGGCGGGTCGGCTTGCTCGAGCGCCCAGGTCAGCCCGTGTGGGACATAAACGCCCCAGCCACCGGCCTGAACCATAGGGACGACATCGGATTTCATCGAGTTTCCGACCATCATACCCTGATGTGGACCGTCGCCGTGGCGCTCAAAGATGCTTTCATAGGTGGATTGGCGTTTGTCAGACACAATTTCCACACCGTCAAACATCTCGCCCAGTCCAGATTGCGCGAGCTTGCGTTCCTGATCCAGAAGATCGCCTTTGGTGATCAAAAGCACGCGGTGATGTTCTGCGCAGTGGGCGACCGCTTCGGCGGCGTGGGGCAAAAGGTCGATCGGGTGGTTCAGCATGTCTCGCCCGGCCTGCATCAACTCTGAAATTACCGAGGCGGGCACACGCGCGTCTGTAACGTCGATCGCGGTTTCGATCATCGACAGAACAAAGCCTTTGACGCCAAACCCATAGTGACCAAGGTTGCGCTTTTCCGCTTCTAGCAGGCGCTCTTCTAGGTGGTCCTGTTCACAGAAATCGACCAGCAACTCGGCGAATCGATCTTGCGTCATACGGAAGAAGCGCTCGTTGTGCCAGAGGGTATCGTCCGCATCAAAACCAATCGTCGTGAGTTTTCCGGCCATAATGCCCCGCAATCGCTGCCCAGCCTCTTTTCTATACGGAAAGTTAAGCTATATACAGCTTTCATCATCTGGGACGGATTGATTGACCATGATTTTGGAACCGCTGCGCATGTCTGTGAACGGTGACGACGACTCTGATTCAGACGTCGCGGTCAAAACCCGTGCCAAGACGAAACGCCCACCGCTGTACAAAGTGCTTTTGCTCAATGACGATTACACGCCGATGGAGTTCGTCGTTCAGATCCTCGAGCGCTTCTTTGGCATGACACACGCGCAAGCGTTCGAGATTATGCTGACCGTGCACAAAAAGGGCGTTGCGGTCGTTGGGGTGTTCAGCCACGAGATCGCAGAAACCAAAGTCACACAGGTGATGGATTTCGCGCGGCGTCATCAGCACCCGTTGCAATGCACCATGGAAAAGGAGTGATCCAGCGCCGCGCGCTTGGGTCAGGATGTGATGGCAGGTGAACGTCTTTCGCTCGCGCTGGACGCGGGACAAATGGATCTGCCCGAAACCGGTCGGATCGCGGTTTTTGGCCCACGCGAGCTGGCAGACATCGCTGCTTTGCCCCGCGAGCGCGTCGTGGTTATCCAAACGACAAAACCCGCCTATGATGTTTTTGCCCATGCCGGCTATGAGGTAGCGCTTGCGCCCGAGGGGGATTTTGCGGCGGCTGTCGTCGTGGTGCCACGCGCCAAAGCGCTGGCGCATTTGCGGATCGCGCAGGCGGCTGCGCTGGGTGGTGCGGTCTATGTCGATGGGCAAAAGACCGACGGTGTCGATAGCCTATTGAAAGCCTGCAAGAAACGCGCCGATGTTGGCGGCAGCTTTTCCAAGGCGCATGGCAAGCTGTTCTGGTTTCAGGGCGGCGATTTTTCCGAGTGGACCCAGTCTGAAACATCTGAAATCGATGGGGGTTTTGAAACCCGCCCCGGTGTGTTTTCCGCCGACGGAATCGATCCGGCCTCGCGTGCCTTGAGTGCGGCCTTGCCTGATAAACTGGGCAAGCACGTGGCCGATCTGGGTGCGGGATGGGGATATCTGTCACGCGAGATATTGAAGCGCTCTGACGTCGAGGATCTTTATCTGGTCGAGGCCGATCACACGGCGCTGGACTGTGCGCGGGTCAATGTCACGGATCCAAGAGCCTCGTTTCATTGGGCGGACGCCACCGCATGGGAGCCTCGTGCCCGGATGAACGCGGTCGTGATGAATCCTCCGTTTCACACAGGGCGCGCGGCAGATCCTGATCTTGGGCGCGCCTTTATTGCGGCGGCGGCGCGTATGTTATCCCCGTCCGGACCGCTTTGGATGGGTGCCAACCGGCACTTGCCCTATGAAGCAACGCTTGAGACGCATTTCGCCAAAGTCGAAGAAGTGACCGGCGACAATCGGTTCAAAATCCTGCGCGCCGAACGGCCCGCTCGCGCACGGCGCTAATTCCGCGTAAGTTTTCTCAGAATCAGAGGGGCAGGCCATGTCATTTTCTATCGCAGGCAAGACCGCCATTATTACGGGTGCAGCCAATGGGATCGGCCTTGCCGTTGCACGTGCGTTTGCGGACCGTGGTGCCAATGTTGTTCTGGCAGACATGGATGATGCGCAGCTGGCCAAAGAGGTCGGTGACTTTCCAGACAGTTCCAACGTGATCCATTTTGCCGGAGACCTGCGCGAGCGTCTGACCATTGCCAACCTGTTGTCGGCCACCGTCGATGCGTTTGAACGCGTGGATATTCTGGTGAATGCCAGCCGCCAGATTTTGATGACGGATCCACTGGATATGGATGACGACTCGGTCGAAACCATGTTGGGCCAGAACCTGATGACCTCGCTGCGTCTGTCACAGGCCGTCGCAAAGCGGATGATCAAACAAGCAGAAGACGACGGCGACGGATCGGCCGGTGCGATTGTGAACCTGTCCTCGATTGCCGCCTGTCGCACGCATCCTCAGCTGATGGGCTATTCCATGGCGACGGCGGCGTTGGATCAGATGACGCGCGGTCTGGCCACGGCGCTTGCCGAGCATCAGATCAGGGTGAACGCGGTTGCGATCGGCTCTGTCATGAGCGCAAGCATGCAGAACACGCTGCGCGAAAACCCCGAATACCGGAAGTCGATCGAAGAGAACACGTTACTTGGTCGCATTGCCCCCGCCGCCGAGGTCACCGATACCGTACGTTATCTGGCGTCGGATGCGGCAGGGTTTGTTACGGGGCAGGTCATCACCGTGGATGGCGGTCGCACGCTGATCGACCCGGTGCAGACGCCGGTTCACTAATTTCAGGAGCCTCTTATGACCGAGGATCTCAGTCCACAAAAAGCGCGCGCGAGCGCATGGTTCCGCGAGCTGCGCGACACGATCGTGGCGGCCTTTGAAGGGCTGGAGGACAGCCATTCCGACGGCCCCTTCGCAGATCAACCGGCCGGGCGCTTTGATGTTACCGAAACCAAACGGTCAGCCGAAGACGGCTCGGACGCCGGGGGTGGGCTGATGTCGGTCATGCGCGGCGGTCGCGTGTTTGAGAAGGTCGGCGTTAATGTTTCGACCGTGTACGGCACCTTGGGAACGCGCGCTCAAAACGCGATGGCGGCCCGTAAAGGCATTCCGGGCATGAAGGAAGATCCGCGGTTCTGGGCCAGCGGCATTTCTCTGGTTGCGCATATGCAGAACCCGCATTGTCCGGCGGTTCACATGAACACGCGTATGTTTTGGACCCCTCATGCGTGGTGGTTCGGCGGGGGATCGGATTTGAACCCCTGTTTGGAATACGAGGAAGACACCGCGCATTTTCACGCGGTTCAAAAACATCACTGCGATCTGCACGACACCGAACAATATCCGCGCCTTAAGGCTTGGGCGGATGAGTATTTCTATGTGCCCCATCGCGGACGTGCGCGCGGCGTCGGTGGCATCTTTTTGGACGACCATTGCAGCGGCGACTGGGACGCGGATTTCGCCTTTATTCAGGACATCGGGCGGGCGTTTTTGCCAGCCTATCAGCCGTTGGTGGAGAAACGCCGTGTGGATGCGTTTGGTGAGGCCGAGAAAGACGCACAGCTCGTGCATCGCGGGCTCTATGCCGAGTATAATCTCGTCTATGACCGCGGCACGAAATTCGGGCTGGAAACAGGCCACGACGCCAATGCCGTCCTGATGAGCCTGCCTCCGATGGCTAAGTGGGTCTAGGCCCCTAGCCCCTAGCGCCAGCTAAAGAAATCCTTAGGCGCTTTGGCAAGGATGTCGGCGCCCAGATCGGTGCCCAAGGCCACGGCTTCTGCCCGAGGGGCTTTGCCCTCGGCGGTCAGGCGTTCAGAGCCGTCGGGCCGTAGGATCTCGCCGCGCAGGTGGATCTGGTCGCCTTCGATCACGGACAATGCTGCTATTGGCGTCTCGCAAGAGCCGTCGAGTTTTGCCAGAAACGCGCGCTCGCATGTGACACGGGCGGCTGTCTCGGCATGGTGGATGGCCGCCAGCAAAGTTGCCGCGCGGGTGTCGTTTTCGCGGTGCTCGATCCCGATGGCGCCTTGGGCGACGGCGGGGAGCATCTCGTCTGCTTCGATGGCTGCGGTGGCGCGGTCTGTCATGCCCAAGCGCGTTAGTCCTGCCATTGCCAGAAACGAGCAATCCGCGACCCCGTCTTCCAGTTTTTTCAGGCGGGTTTGCACATTGCCGCGAAACTCGACCAGTTTTAGATCAGGCCGAATCTGCGAGAGCTGCGCCCGGCGTCGCAACGACGAGGTGCCAACGACGGCCCCTGCAGGCAGGTCGGAAATCGACTTATACTTCAGAGAGATAAACGCATCCCGCACGTCCTCGCGGGGCAGAAAGACGTTCAGCACCAAGCCGTCCGGCTGAACGGTGGGCATGTCTTTGGTGGAATGCACTGCGATATCAATGTCGCCGCGCAGCATGGCGTCTTCGATTTATTTGGTGAAAAGGCCTTTGTTCCCGATTTCTTTCAACGGGCGGTCGGCATCGATCATTTGACGGTTGTCGCCGGTTGTATGGATGACCACGATCTCAAAGGCCTCGGCGGGCAGGTTATGTGCTGCCATCAGGCGGTCGCGTGTTTCATGCGCCTGCGCCAAAGCCAGCGGGGACCCACGTGTGCCGATTTTCAACGGCGCGTTTTGAGAAGGAAGATCAATCGTCATGGCCGCACCTCTAACCGCGTCCCTTTGTCCTGACAAGCGTCGCTGGCCTTGACATCTTGTCGCTGGCGCTAGACCTAACCTTACAAATCATAAGGTGACCTGATGGCGCAGCAAAAGACGATTCTGAGAGCACTGGCAGGAGAAACCCTGCCGACCCCCCCGATTTGGATGATGCGGCAGGCAGGACGGTATCTGCCAGAATACCGCGCCACCCGCGCGCAGGCCGGGGATTTCCTGTCGCTTTGCTATAATTCCGAACTGGCGGCCGAGGTCACATTGCAGCCGATCCGCCGGTATGGGTTTGATGCCTCGATCCTGTTTGCCGACATTTTGCTTCTGCCACAGGCATTGGGCGCGGATCTTTGGTTCGTCACCGGAGAGGGGCCGCGTTTGTCTACGATTCAGAGTCAGGCTGATTTCGACAAGCTGACACCGGCTGACTCGATCCACGAGACGCTCAATCCAATCTATGAGACCGTGCGTATCTTGCGGCGCCAACTGCCTGACGACACCACGCTGATAGGCTTTGCGGGCGCACCGTGGACCGTGGCGACCTATATGATCGCAGGGCGTGGAACGCCCGATCAGGGGCCTGCGCACGCACTGAAAGACAGCAACCCAGCGGTGTTTGATCAGGTGATTGACCGTCTGGTTGAGGGCACAATTTTGTATCTGTCCGAGCAGATCAGGGCTGGGGCCGAGGTTATCAAGCTGTTTGACAGCTGGGCCGGGTCGCTGAAAGGCGCGGATTTTGACAAATACGCGCTGGAGCCAGCCAAAAAGATCATAACAGCCCTGAAGGCCATGCATCCTGGCGTGCCGATCATTGCCTTTCCACGCGGCGCGGGCGAACGCTATGTCGGCTTCGCCAAGGCGACCGGCGCGGATTGCGTGGCCTTTGACGATGCGGTCACAGCAGAATGGGTTGCACAGAATGTTCAGCCAGATGGCTGCGTGCAGGGCAATTTGGCGTCATCGCATATGGTGACCGGTGGCGACGCGCTTGTGTCCGAGACACGGCGAATCTGTCAGGCACTTGCGGGCGGGCCACATATTTTCAATCTTGGACACGGCATCACACCTGATGCGGATCCAGAGAACGTCCAACTGATGATCGACACTGTGCGCGCGGGCTGACCTGCGCGCCACGTCTGTTCCATGGCTGATCCAAACAAGGCATCGCAGATCCTGCGGTGTCTTTTTTTCTGTAAGGGATCTGTAAGGGAAAAGTGGTGGCGTGGGGGAGACTTGAACTCCCGACCTAACGATTATGAGTCGTTCGCTCTAACCAACTGAGCTACCGCGCCACGGGTAGCGGGGAATTAAGCGAGACCACAGGTAGGGTCAAGAGGGAAATCGGCCTGAATGCACGATTGCTTGCGCTTTTTGTTGGACAGGTCTCTCTTGCCTTTGCCGACGCATCCATGCAGTTCTGTATATCCGCTATACGGGGCTTGGTTTGTCACGACATGAGGCCTATGTCGCAGACAACAAAGAGGGGCAACTATGACGTCAATTCTTGAAATAAAAGATCTTGTGAAACGCTATGACGGAGGGTTCGAGGCCCTTAAGGGCGTATCCCTGGACATCCAATCTGGCGAAATCCTGGCTTTGCTGGGGCCCAATGGCGCTGGCAAGACCACGTTGATTTCAACTGTCTGCGGTATCACGACGGCGACGTCGGGGTCTGTGACCGTGGATGGCCACGACATCAACGCCGATTTCCGCGCCGCGCGCACTTTGATCGGATTGGTGCCGCAAGAGGTAAACCTTGAGCCGTTCGAGACCGTGATAAACACAGTCACCTTCTCGCGCGGCTTGTTCGGCAAGCGGCGCAATCCTGACTATGTCGAAAAAATTCTGCGTCAGCTGTCGCTGTGGGACAAAAAAGACAACCGGATTATGACTCTGTCCGGCGGCATGAAACGCCGCGTGTTGATTGCCAAAGCGCTCAGCCACGAGCCGCGGGTTCTGTTTCTAGACGAACCGACCGCGGGCGTTGACGTCGAATTGCGCAAAGACATGTGGGACATCGTGGCTGATCTGAAAGCCAGCGGTGTCACGATCATTCTGACCACTCATTATATCGAAGAGGCCGAGGCCATTGCCGACCGTGTTGGCGTCATTAACCAAGGTGAGCTTTTGCTGATCGAGGAAAAGACCGCGCTGATGAAGCGGCTTGGGCAGAAACAGCTGAAGGTCGAGCTTCAGGAACCCGTGGCCGACGTGC
This sequence comes from Cognatishimia sp., assembly GCF_964229375.1. Taxonomy (GTDB): domain Bacteria; phylum Pseudomonadota; class Alphaproteobacteria; order Rhodobacterales; family Rhodobacteraceae; genus Cognatishimia. Next base: position 46,211 of record NZ_CAXREH010000155.1, on the reverse strand, counting down.
CAGCCAGCCTTGCGGCCTATGACCTTGCGCTGAGTGACGACGGCCAGACGCTGGTCTACTCGTATGATACCAAGGCAGATCGCACCGGCATCACGTCGCTGCTGAGCGATATTGCCGCCGCGGGGTTGACCCTGCGCGATCTGCAGACAGAACAAAGCAGCCTCGAAGACATCTTCGTAGGCCTCGTTCATAAGGAAGACGCCGCATGAACTGGACAGCTATCCGCGCCATCTATGTTTTTGAGATGGCCCGCTTTTTCCGCACTCTGGCCCAGAGCTTCATCTCTCCGGTCATCTCGACCTCCCTGTATTTCGTGGTCTTTGGCGCCGCGATTGGCAGCCGTATCCAAGAGGTCGAAGGCGTGTCCTATGGCGCCTTCATCGTACCTGGATTGATCATGCTTTCGATCATCACGCAAAGCATCTCTAACGCGTCCTTCGGGATTTATTTCCCCAAGTTTATCGGCACGGTCTATGAGCTTTTGTCGGCCCCGATCAGCTTTTTAGAGATCGTTGTGGGCTATGTGGGGGCGGCGGCGACCAAGTCGATGTTTATCGGGGTGGTGATCCTTGCGACCGCGTCGCTCTTTGTGGACCTACAGATCCAGAATTGGCCTGCGATGATCGCCTTTATGGTGCTGACCTGCCTAAGCTTTGCGCTCTTTGGATTTATCATCGGGATCTGGGCCAGCAACTTTGAACAGCTTCAGCTTGTGCCCTTGTTGATCGTCACGCCACTGGTGTTTCTGGGTGGGTCCTTTTACTCGATCTCAATGCTGCCTGACTTCTGGCAGGTGGTGACCTTGTTCAATCCAGTGGTCTATCTGATTTCCGGGTTTAGGTGGGCGTTCTTTGGTCTGGCGGATGTGCCGATCCTGGTCAGTCTGCTTGCGATTGCCGGTTTCACAACGCTGTGTCTGATCGCCATTTGGTGGATCTTTAAAACCGGCTGGAAAATCCGCAACTAAACAATGGGCGCTTTCCGATGTGGAAAGCGCTTATTTGCAAGGCGGATCCCTTGTTATCACGGGGGCAAAACTCTACATGGCAGTCATGGTCAGATTGAACCCCTTCTCGAAACGCGAAAAGACGGTCGCCGTTGTGCGGCTGTCTGGTGTTATTGCTGCTGGGTCGCGGGGCGGCCTAAGCGACGAAAGCTTGGCACCTCTGATTGAAAAAGCCTTCAGCCGTGGGAAACCTTCGGCGGTTGCCTTGATCCTGAATTCACCCGGCGGATCGCCCGTTCAAAGCGCCCTGATCGGGGCACGCATTCGCCGTCTGGCGGATGACAAAAACATTCCGGTCTTTGCCTTTGTCGAGGATGTCGCGGCCTCTGGTGGCTATTGGCTGGCTGCCTCTGCGGATGAGATTTTTGTGGATCGGTCCTCCATCGTCGGTTCTATCGGCGTGATCTCTGCCGGGTTTGGCGCGCAGGATTTCATTGCGCGGCACGGCATTGAGCGGCGTGTGCATACGGCGGGCAAGTCAAAGTCCATGATGGATCCCTTCCGTCCGGAAAAAGAAGAAGACGTGGCGCGACTGTCCAGCATGCTGGAGCAGATCCACGAGGTCTTTATCGACCACGTCAAAACGCGGCGTGGCGCAAAGCTTGCCGAGGACCAAGACCTGTTCACAGGTGAAATCTGGGTGGGCCAAAAGGCGATCGAGGTCGGCCTTGCCGATACGGTCGGCCATCTGGTGCCCGAGATGAAAAAGCGCTTTGGCGAGAAGGTCCGCTTCCGTCGCTATGAACAGCGTCGCTCGATGTGGCGTCGCTTTGGCGCAAGCCTGTCTCAGGATGCCCTAGCTGGGCTAGAGGAACGCGCGTCTTTCGCACGGTTTGGCCTCTAGAGTGATTTTCAAGGCTGTCTCGATATTCCTTGTGTTCATCGCGGTGCTCGCGATGTTTGGCAAGTTTACGATACCGGGACAGAAACGGTTGCAAAGTGCGAGATGCGCCAAGTGCGGGCGCTTTAGAATTGGTAAGGGCCCCTGCACCTGCCAAAATAAGAAGGGCTAGAAACGCATGCTCGTTTGGCTGACGGCCGCCTTGGGTCTGGTGATTTTGTTGATGGCAGGCGACGCGCTGGTGCGTGGAGCCGTCAATATCAGCCTGCGGTTGGGGATCCCCGCTTTGATTGTCAGCCTGACCATCGTGGCCTTTGGCACCTCGGCCCCCGAACTGTTGATCGCCATCAGCGCGGTGGACGATCACGCGCCAGGCTTGGCCTTGGGCAACGTCATCGGGTCCAACACGGCAAATATTCTGCTGGTGCTGGGTATTCCGGCCATGCTGAGCCGGCTTCAGACCAGCCAGTGTGATACGCGCAAAAGCTATGCCATCATGATGGTGGCCACTGTGCTGTTCATGGCATTGGCCTATGTGGGTGTGTTTACCTGGGTCAGTGGCATTGTCCTGCTGGCAGTGCTTGCCATTGTGCTGTGGGATGCGGCGCGCACGGCGCTCAAACATCGCCGGTCCGAGGACGGAAGCTGTGCAGTCAGCTCGGCTGAGGACGAAGAAGAGCTGGAAGGCGCAGATCCAGACGCTCCGTGGTGGAAGATCAGCGTGTACTTGCTGCTTGGTCTTATCGGCCTGCCGCTGGGTGCCGAGCTGTTGGTGGACAGCGGGATTGATATTGCCCGCCAGTTCCACGTACCCGAGACCGTCATTGGCCTGACTCTGATCGCGATCGGCACCAGTTTGCCAGAGCTTGCGACCACCGTCATGGCTGCGCTGCGCAAGCAGGCAGATGTGGCGTTGGGCAATGTCATCGGCTCTAACATGTTTAACCTGCTGGCGATTATCGGCATCGCAAGTTTCGTAGGCCCCATTCCTGTGGACCGCGGGCTGCTGCATTTTGACCTGTGGGTGATGCTTGGCGCGAGTTTGCTTCTGCTGCCATTTGTTGTCTTCAAAAAGGATATGACACGGCGATGGGGCGTGATGTTGACCGCAGCCTATGTCATATACCTTTTGGTCGTTCTGGCCGCGTAAGACGTGCGGAAACACGCATTTTGATATGGCAATTGCCAGATCGAGTGCCCCTCCATAAACCCTTGTAATCGCGCAAGATGTTCGGGTGGTCGCGAAAGTTGTGCACTTTGTCACGCGTGTTCACAGGCCTGTTACAAAAAGCGTAATGTTTTCAGCGTTTTGCGTGATGATAAATTTTTTGTTGTTTAATATCAGCAGCTTAATTTAGTGCCTATTTTTTAGGCAACTTGTGGAATGGGCATAAAAACAAGGGAGTTTCCCGTGCCGGTGAAAGTTATATCCAGACTTATCCACAGAAAACGTGGACATGTTTTCCCTTGTCAAAGCGGGACCGTCATTGCAGCGGTCGCCAAAGAATCATATTTCTTGAATTCATGACCGACAGCACGCAGATCCCCTCTGAAACCCTGACAGGCCACGCGCGGATACACGAGTATCTAAAGACGCTGGATGGTTCGCCGGGCGTGTATCGCATGTTGGATTCACAGGCGCGGGTTCTGTATGTGGGCAAGGCGCGCAACCTGCGCGCGCGGGTGTCAAACTATGCGCGCCCATCCGGGCACACCGGTCGAATCTCGCGTATGATCAGCGAAACTGCCTCGATGATGTTTCTGACAACCAAGACAGAAACCGAGGCGTTGCTGCTTGAGCAGAACCTCATCAAACAACTCAAACCCAAGTACAACGTGCTGTTGCGGGACGACAAAAGCTTTCCAAATATCCTGGTCAGCAAGTCGCACGAATTCCCGCGTTTGCAAAAGCACCGAGGGGCCAAGAAAGAAAAGGGGGCCTACTATGGCCCTTTTGCCAGCGCGGGGGCTGTGAACCGGACACTCAACCAGCTGCAAAAGGCCTTTATGCTGCGGGATTGTTCCGACGCCAGTTTTGAAACCCGCACGCGCCCTTGTCTGCAATATCAGATCAAACGCTGCACCGCGCCCTGCGTTGGCAAGATCAGCCCGCAGGACTATGCGGCCTCGGTCGCCGATGCCGAGCGGTATCTGTCGGGGCGCTCGACCGACATTCAAGAAAAGCTGGCCGCCGAAATGCAGGTTGCCAGCACCGAGATGAACTTTGAACGCGCCGCCGTTCTTCGCGACCGGATCAGAGCACTGACACAGGTGCAAAGCGCGCAGGGTATCAACCCGCGCGGTGTGGCCGAGGCCGATGTGATCGCGCTCTATATGGAAAACGGGCAGGCCTGTGTGCAGGTCTTTTTCATTCGCGCCAATCAAAACTGGGGCAACCGAGATTTCTATCCCCGCGCGGGCACAGATATCGCGCCGTCCGAAGTGTTGCAGGCCTTTATCGGCCAGTTCTATGACACCAAAGAGCCGCCGCGTCAGCTGATCCTCTCGCACGGGATCGAAGACACGGATCTGATGTCACAGGCCTTGTCCGAGAAGGCTGGCCGCAAGGTCGAGATCACTGTGCCTCAGCGCGGAGAAAAGGCCGAGCTGATCGCCGGTGCCACGCGCAACGCGCGTGAGTCGCTGGGCCGCAAGATGAGCGAAAGCGCAACACAGGCCAAACTGCTGGCTGGCGTCGCCGAAGCCTTTGACCTCAAGGGGCCGCCAGAGCGGATCGAGGTCTATGACAACTCGCATATTCAAGGCACCAATGCGGTCGGCGCGATGATTGTCGCCGGACCCGACGGTTTTGCCAAAAACAACTATCGTAAGTTCAATATCAAAGGCGATGACCTGACGCCGGGCGATGACTTTGGCATGATGAAAGAAGTGCTGACACGCCGGTTCAAGCGCCTGTTGAAAGAAGACCCGGATCGTCAGAATGGCCAGTGGCCCGATTTGCTGTTGATTGACGGCGGCGCGGGGCAAGTAAGTGCGGTGGCTGAGATCATGCGCGAATTCGGGGTCGAAGACATTCCGATGGTTGGCGTCGCCAAAGGCGTGGATCGCGATCAGGGCAAAGAGGAATTCCACCGCATCGGCGTGCGCGCCTTTGCGTTGCGCAGAAATGATCCTGTGCTCTATTTTATCCAGCGGATGCGGGACGAAGCGCACCGTTTCGCCATTGGAACACACCGCGCCAAACGTGCCAAGTCAGTGGGAGCCACGCCCCTGGACGATGTGCCAGGCGTCGGCGCGACCCGCAAACGGGCTTTGCTTGCACATTTCGGCAGCGCAAAGGCCGTAAGCCGCGCGAACCTTGCCGATCTGAAAGCGGTCGAAGGCGTCTCGGACGCGCTTGCAGAAACCATCTATGGCTTTTTCCACGAGGGCAACTGACCAGCCGCCGTTTTGGTGCACCCTATCCGATCGGATGGGGCGTTAGCCGAATGGGGATGTCTGTTATCCCTCGTTCCTGACGGTCTCGCGTGCGAATTTCGTAGAAAGACTAAGACGCAAAGAACACATACTGCCCCGGGCAACCCTCTGCTGCACGCGTCCCATATGTTAGCCGAGCCGTTGCCCTCGCCACACGCGGTACCGTGCCAACTTCAGTCTTTAAGCGTCATCAGGAAGGTCGAGCATATCCCAGTGCTCGGCCTTTCGGCTTTTTGAACGCATTTGTGAAAAACCGCGCTTTTCCTGCGCGGCGCGACAGGCTAGGGATGGGGCATGACGAGGAATATCCCAAATATCCTGACCGTGCTGCGCCTTTTGGCGGCGCCGGCCATCGCTGTTTTCTTCCTGCTGATGCCACGCCCTTTTGCAGATTGGGCGGCGTTGGCGGTGTTCATTCTGGCGTCTTTGACGGACTATCTGGACGGGTTTCTCGCACGCAGATGGCAGCAGGTGTCCAAGCTTGGCGCCATGATGGACCCCATCGCAGACAAAGCCATGGTGGTGATCGCATTGGCGGTGATGGTGGTGTTCTCGTCGTTGTCGCATTGGATTTTGTTCCCAGCAACGTTGATCCTGTTCCGCGAGGTCTTTGTGTCGGGACTGCGCGAGTTTTTGGGCGATGTCGCGGGCACTTTGAAAGTTACCAAACTGGCAAAATGGAAAACCGCAACTCAGATGGTCGCGATTTCTGTGCTGATTGTTCAGGGGCTGTTTGAGCACTACTTCGGCATGTGGACATGGGGCATGGATTATCAGATCGTGCAGGACATCCTGGCTGGAACCGAAGAGGATCCGCTGGGGGTGCGCCATCTCTATAACGGAATGATCTGGTCCACCTATGGCGCGATTGGGTTGATGTGGCTGGCGGCGGCTTTGACTGTGATCACCGGGATCGACTATTTCCGCAAAGCTGCGCCACATTTGAAGGATTGAAGATGCAGGTTCTGTATTTTGCATGGGTGCGCGAACGCATCGGACTCCCGAAAGAGACGCTGGAAAGCTCTGCCTCAACAGTGATGGAGTTGGTGGAAGAGTTGCGCGCGCGCGAAGAGCGTTATGCGGTTGCCTTTTCAGATCTCAGCGCGTTGCGCGTGGCGTTGGATCAGGATTTGTCCGACTTTGATGCCTCGCTGGAGGGCGTGCGCGAAGTGGCGTTTTTTCCACCCATGACGGGTGGTTAAGCCATGCGTATTCTCGTGCAATCTGACCCGTTTGATGTGGCCGCGGAAACCGAGGGTTTTGCGCAAGGACATGAGAACGTGGGTGCGTTGGTCAGCTTTACCGGCATTGTGCGCAACAACGATGCGGGCACACTGAAGTCTATGCAGATCGAGCACTATCCGGGCATGACGGAAAAAGCCTTGGCCAAGATCGCAACAGAGGCGCAGAGCCGTTGGGATTTGCAGGATGTGCTGGTGATCCATCGGCACGGCGACCTTGTTCCCGGCGAAAAGATCATGATGGTCGCGACCGCAGCACGGCACCGCAAAGCGGCGTTTGAAGCAGCGGATTATCTGATGGATTACCTGAAATCCCGCGCGCCATTCTGGAAGCGCGAGATCACCTCTGACGGGGCCGAATGGGTCGCCGCCAAAGAGGATGACGAAGAAGCACTAAACCGCTGGTAGCCGCCACACTGCCGAGTGGATGCATCGCTATGTATGTCTAGCCCAGCTGTGCCCGCGCGTCGCGCAGACCTTCCATTGCTGCAGAGAGTTCAGCTTCGGTCTGGCTGAGTTGATTGGTCAGCTCGGCTTCGCGCTGTTGAAGGTACAAGATCGCCTGATCGCGCGTCTCTTCTGCGTCGTGCAACTCTTGGCTCATGCGTTCCAGTTCATCCACGTCAGATTGTGCAACGCGGGTAAAGCGATGCACCAGCCAATTGGCCAACCACCCCAGACTAAAGGCGATAAAGAGAACGATCGCGGTGGCGATGATAAACTCAGTTCTGGACATTCTCGGTCTCCTCTTCGGTGGTCTCGGCGTCGTCTTCGCCAGCCTCTGCGTCCTCGGATGCGTCGGCTTCGGCGCTGTCTTCGGCGTCTTCTTCGGCAAGGATCACGAATTCAATACGACGATTGGCTTCGCGTCCTTCCTCGGTTTCGTTGTCAGCGATCGGCTGGGTTTCACCAAAACCGACGGCTTGGAAGTTACCCGTCAGCACGCGGCGTTCACGCAGGGCAGCAAGGACGGATTGCGCACGGTTCTGGCTGAGAGCCTGGTTCATGCTTTCGCGGCCCTGGCTGTCGGTATGGCCCTGAATCTGCAGGCGAATGCCACCGCAGGCTTTCAGGATTTCCGCGATCTGATCCAGAATGGGTCCGGCTGATTTGTCCAAAGTGCCCGAGCCTGATTCAAACAGGATCTTACTGTCGCTTTGGGTGGCTTGGATGTCTGCGAGGCATTCTTCCGGCGTGGGCAAATTGGCCAACGGGTTCAGCGCGTCGTTATAGGCGACATTCAACGAGAAATGTTCAGCTTCGCCCAGCTTGGCGCTGAGAACCTGACTGATCCGCGTACCGGCATCCTCGCGTCCGGACTGGCCGCGTACGTCGACAACGTCTGGTGTGACGGTCATCGATCCATTGTGCAGTTCTGACAAGGCATCCAGCCCCGCCATGACCCGATTGGCCCATCCCACAGGCAACGTGTCGGTCAGGCGCGTTGCATCGTAGATGCTGTCGCTGCCAAAGCGCGCTTGGGCATAGCTGCGGATCGTCGTACGGCTCAGCTCGGTGCCAAGTTTACCGCGCAGCTGTACCAGACCTTCCGGGCTGAGCGTCGCGCCGAACTCGGGGATTTGAACCTCGCCGTCCTCAATGATGGGCAGCGTGGCGTGCAGGGTGAACACCTCAGGCAGCTCTTTTTTGGTTTCTGCCACAACACGGTCAAAGCGCGCGGCATCCATATTCGGCATCGAAATCAGCGCGATGTCGGCATCCGTGATGGTCACAGAACCTCCGCCCAGATCCTTAAGCGCATTGATCGCGACTTCTGCGGCGTCGGCCCAGCGGGGCGTTGGTACGCCAAGCCCGACGCGGCAGTCAGCGTCGCCTGCCATGCCGGCCTGTGCGGCGGCGGTCAGGATCTGGTCGCGCGCTTCTGTGGTGTCGGCAGAACAGGCGTCAAACTCAAAGGTGTCGCCCTCAAGCTTGGCGCGCAGCGTGAAGGGGGTGATCACCGGCAGCGGCGACGAAATCGTCAGGTCCAGATCAACGTCCGCAGGAACATTGCCGCGTATGCGTGCCTGAAGCGTGATTTTTTCTTCGGGGCTGTCGGCCATCGCTGTGATGGTCACACGCCCGCTTTCAACCGAGACTTTGGCTCGTGGCAGATCCTCAAGGCTCTCAATCGCGAAACCAAGCGCCTGTGACCAGCCAGAGGGCACCGGATGCTCCGCGACTTCCATAAAGTCGCTCAGATTGTCCGACCCGCCCGCAATCGAGGTCATACGGCGCAGGATAACCTGCCGGTTGTTCTCTTCTGGGACCAGACCGATCAGCGAGATGCCGGAATCATTGCGCAGAATTTCGATCGAAAACTTGGGCGGCGCCAGCGCGACCGAGGCCTGCACGTCCATATTGTCGATGACACGCGCCGCATCGACCACGGTTCCGGCGACGCTCAAGGCGATAAACCGATCTGATTCTTGCGGTGCAACGCCCGTCAGAAAGACATTCAGCCCTTCGGCATGGACTTCGACCCAGTCCATGTTTTTGGCCTCGAGCGCGTCCAGCACGCCGTCTTCGGAAACGTCTTCTACGGCAAGTGCCGTAAAATACGCGGCCACAACGCTCAGAAACGCTGCGAAGAGAAAAGTTCCAACCATTGGGAGGTTGAAGGGAAGTTGCACGGGCAAACGCATTTGAGAAATCTTATCCCCGGTGTTTGCCAAAGTGTTACGCCAGTTCATGGTGTTCTTTCAATCAGACGAAATAGGCGATGGCAAAAAACAGCAAAGGGATGAGCCCGGCATCCCTATTTGTACGAAACAGTTTGAGAAGGCTGTCGGGATTGTCCATATCCATGACCCGCAGCTGCCAGGTCAGATGCCAGCCCATCGCCCAAGGGCCAGCAAGGGCAACTACTAGCGACAAAGGACTGCGATCTAGCGTGACCAAAATCGCGGCCGCGCCCATCAGCGAGACAGTCGCGATCAGGAAGCCCAGCATCCATTTTGGCGTTTGCTCTTGAAACAGGCGCGCGGTGGATTTCACCCCGATCAACGCATCATCTTCTTTGTCCTGATGCGCGTAAATCGTGTCATAAAACAGCGTCCATGTGATGCCCGAAACATAAAGCACCACCGCAGGCCAAGCCAAAGAGCCGGTGTGCGCCGTCCAGCCCACCAATGCGCCCCAGTTGAAGGCCACGCCAAGAAACACTTGCGGCCACCACGTAAAGCGTTTGGCGAAGGGATAGATCATCACAGGCACCAAAGCGGCGATGCCAAGATAAATTGCCGTAGGGTAGAACGTCAGCAGAATGCCAAAGGCCACCAGCGTCTGCACCAGCATCCAGATCACGGCACCTTTGACCGTCACCTGTCCCGAAGGAATCGGGCGTGATTTCGTTCGCTCGACCTGCCCATCAAAGTTGCGGTCCGTGATGTCGTTCCAGGTACAGCCCGCGCCCCGCATCAGGAAAGACCCGGCAAAGCAGGCCACCACCGTCCACAGATCATGCAGCGTCAGGATGTTGTCGCTGAGAATCGCAAGCGACAATCCCATCAGACAGGGAAAAAACAGCAGCCAGGTGCCAGTCGGGCGGTCTGCGCGAGACAGTCTGAGATAGGGCCGCGACCAGGCTGGCGCCCTGTGATCCACCCAATTGCCTTTGACAGCGTCAGAAACCTGACCCTCTGGCTCTGGTGCTAGCGGCGTCTCGCCCATATGTAGGTCCTCATGAAGGATGCAAAAGTCAGACTGTATGTAGATCACCCGCTGGGGGCAGGGCAATCGGTTCCTCTGGATCGTGATCAGGCGCATTATCTCTTTGGGGTAATGCGACTGACCGTCGGGTCATCTGTTTTGCTGTTCAATGGCCGAGATGGCGAATGGCGCGCGGATGTGGCCAGCGCCGGGAAACGCGCCGGAGAGCTGGTCTGTTCAGAAATGACCAAGCCGTTGCACATGCCGCCGGACCTGTGGCTGGTCTTTGCGCCGATCAAAAAGGCCCGCACGGATTTCATCGTCGAGAAAGCCGCCGAAATGGGCGCGGCCCGGATTGTCCCGATGCAGACAGAGTTCACCAATTCGGAACGGGTGCGGCAGGATCGTCTGCAGGCGCATGCCGTTGAGGCAGCCGAGCAATGTGGCGGAACCTTTGTGCCCGAGGTGTCTGATCTGCAAAAATTCGACCGGCTTTTGGCCGATTGGCCCGCCGACCGCCGCATCATGTTCTGTGACGAAGCTGAGGTTGGACAGGCGACCTTGGATCTCGCCAGCGAAGGTGCAGACTCCGCGGGACCGTGGGCCATATTCATCGGGCCCGAGGGCGGGTTTTCCGACACGGAACGCGCGCGCCTGACGTCGATGAAGGGCACCACCACAGTATCCTTGGGGCCACGTATCCTGCGCGCTGACACAGCAGCGGTCGCGGCGATGACGCTCTGGCAGAAAACGCTGGGGGATTGGGCATGATACGCGCGGCGCGCGCAGGGGATGAACCTGCGCTCCTCGCTTTTTTGCAACCGCATCTTGCCACGTCCATGTTTTTGGCAGGAAACCTGCTGGAGCATGGTTTGTTTGAGCGCGAGCACCGCCATGGAACCGAGTTCTGGGTCCTGGAAGACTCTGGCTCTATCCAGGGGGTCTTTGGGGCGACCATGCAAGGGTATCTCATGGTTCAGTGCCCAGACGGGGATCACGCGGTCTGGCAAGCCTTTGCGCAATGCGTTGCGGGGCGGCTATTCCGAGGAATTACCGGGGACGCCGCGCAAGTCGAACATGTGATGTCCGTATTGGGCATTCATGCCGATGACGTTGCCTTAGATGCGTTGGACCCTTTGATGTTCATGGATCTGAGCGATTTACCGGATAGCGCGTCTGACATTCGCGCACCGTCTGCGGATGACTGGTCGCTTTTAAAAGACTGGTGGCGAGGATATCTTGTGGATGCAGGGTTGAACACTGCCGACGACGCCAATGTGGATGAGGATTCCGCGACGCGGGCCACGGTTTCGGTCCAAGAGAACGCGACGCGCATTCTGACGGTTGAAGATCAATCGGTGGCGATGTCGTCAATCAACGCGCGAGTGAAAAATATGGTGCAGATCGGCGGCGTCTACACGCCGCGGCATCTGCGCGGGCAAGGCTTTGCTGGTCGCGTTATCGCGGCACATATGACCGAAGAGCGTGGGGCAGGTGTAAAGCAGGCGATTTTGTTCGCGGCCAGCGAAATGGCCACCAAAGCCTATGAGAAAATTGGCTTCACGCAGATCGGGCACTACCGTCTCTTTCTAGCCAAAACGCCAGTGCGACTGGGAGGGCAGCTATGAATTTCATTAGACCCGAAGCGCAGGCGGTATTCCTGCGGTGGCGTGAAGCGCTTATCGGTATTCTTGTTGTTGTGCTGGGGCTTTACTGGACGACCGGCACCGGCCTTCTGCAATGGGTCGGAGGGGTCGTGGCGATTGGCGGTGCGATCTTGACCTTTACGGGCCTGCAACGCGCGCGGTTTCGCGTGGGCAATGGGGGCGTTGGTGTTGTGACCGTCGATGAGGGCGAAATCAGCTATTTTGGCCCGTTTAACGGCGGCACTGTATCGATCCGAGAGCTGAACATGCTCAGCCTTGACCCGACCAGCACACCACCGGTCTGGGTTCTAAGCCAACCGGGGCAGGCGGATCTGTATATCCCGGTAAATGCCGAAGGCACGGACCAGCTTTTTGATGCTTTTGCGGCCCTGTCGGGCATCCGCACAGATCACCTTTTGACTGCGCTCAACAAGGGGGCGGATGACGTGGTTGTGATCTGGGCCAAACGGCCACGCGCATTGCATTGACACTGCCGCCGACTCGCGTCACAGCTAAGCACCCTAGCGTTAGCGAAACAGCCGGAGCGCCTCATGTCGATCCCACAGTCCGGTGGCGGACCCATCGAAAGCCACGATCAACTTACGGAATATCTGGTCTCGGGGTGTAAACCCAAAGATGCTTGGCGCATTGGCACCGAACACGAGAAGTTCGGCTATTGCAAAGACACGCTGCAACCTCTGCCATTTGATGGAAAACGGTCGATTGTTGCGATCCTTGAGGGGCTGCGTGACCGCCACGGCTGGTCCCCCGTTATGGAAGCCGACAAGCTGATCGGTCTTGAGAAAGAAGGCGCGAATGTCAGCCTTGAGCCGGGTGGCGCACTCGAGCTGTCTGGCGCTCCGCTGGAGTCCATTCACCAGACGTGCGACGAGGTGAATATTCACCTGCGCGAAGTTCAGGATATTGCCGATGAAATCGGCGCAAAATTCATCGGTCTGGGGGCGGCTCCGATCTGGTCCCACGACGAGATGCCGCTGATGCCGAAAGGCCGGTATCGGTTGATGAACGACTACATGGAAAAAGTCGGCTCGATGGGGCGCGCGATGATGCGGCGCACCTGCACGGTGCAGGTCAATCTGGATTTCGGATCCGAGGCCGACATGGTTCAAAAGCTGCGCGTGGCCCTGGCGTTGCAGCCGGTTGCCGTAGCCCTGTTTGCGAATTCGCCCTTCTTTGAGGGCAAGGTGAACAACCACAAATCCTGGCGCAGCTATATCTGGCGTCATCTGGACGACGCGCGCACGGGCATGCTGCCGTTTGTGTTTGAAGATGGCATGGGGTTTGAGCGCTATGCGGAATATGCGCTCGATGTGCCGATGTATTTCGTCTATCGAGATGGCAAATATATCAATGCCTTAGGTCAGTCGTTCCGTGATTTCCTAAAGGGTCAACTTCCGGCATTGCCCGGTGAAATCCCGACCCTGTCTGATTGGGCAGATCACCTGACGACCGCCTTCCCAGAAGCCCGTATCAAGAAATACATGGAGATGCGCGGCGCGGATGGTGGTCCGTGGCGTCGTCTGTGCGCTTTGCCTGCGTTCTGGGTTGGATTGATGTATTCGCAATCCTCGCTTGATGCGGCCTGGGATCTGGTCAAAGACTGGGACGCGGAAACCCGCGAAGCCCTGCGCGTTGAGGCCAGTGTGCACGGGTTGCAGGCCCGCGTCGGCAATATCAATATGCATGAACTGGCGCGCGAGGTGCTGGCGATCAGCGAGGCAGGCCTGAAAGAACGCAACCTAGCTGGTGCAGGCGGTCTGGTGCCTGATGAAACCCACTTCCTGAACGCGCTTCAGGAAAGCATCGACAGCGGCATGGTGCCTGCGGACGAGCTTTTGGCCAAGTATCACGGCGAATGGGGTGGGGATCTGTCGCGGATATACGAAGAATTCAGCTATTGATTGGACCGGCCCGCAGCGACCAGCTTGCGGGCTATTTCTTGCCAATCTTGGGTTCTGTGCCATCGCGCAGCCGCGCGATATTGGCCCCGTGCCGCCAAAAGATAGGAGCGGTTAACGCCAAGGCCAGCGCGACCATACCAGTCTGGCCAAAAACCACCAACCAAAGCGCAGCGCTGGCAGCGGAGACAAGGGCCGAAAGTGACGAGATCCGTGTCACAACGGCCGTCGCCAGCCATGTCAAACAGCACGCAATTCCGACGGGCCAGAACAGCGCCAGCATCAGCCCTAAAAATGTCGCGACGCCTTTGCCGCCTTTGAACCGCAGCCAGACCGGAAAACAGTGACCGACAAACGCCAAGAGGCCCGCGATTTGCGCGGCGTCTTCGCCGATCCAGACGCGGGCCAAAATGACTGCAACCGCGCCTTTGCCCCCGTCCAGCAGCAACGTCAAAGCTGCTGCTGTCTTTGACCCCGTCCGCAGCACGTTGGTTGCGCCGATATTGCCCGATCCGATGTTGCGCAGATTGCCCAACCCCATGACGCGCGCCAGAATCAGCCCAAATGGAATTGACCCCAAAACATAGCCAAACACAGCAGCAAGCGCCAAAAGCGAGGGAACGGTGGTAAATTCAGGCATGGATGTCTCCGTCGTTAGGGCGGTTGGGGCACACAGGGATCAAAGGCGCGTTTGCCGGGTGCTCAGGTCTGAAAGACGCTGACGCCGTTCACAAATGTGGCGCGGACTTTGCCCTGCATCCGCTGGCCGTCAAACGGCGTGTTCTTGGATTTCGAGTTCAGTTTGAAGCGATCCAGCACGAAGGGCGCATCGGGATCAAACAGCACAAGGTCCGCAGGGGCCCCTACGTCCAGACGCCCGCAGGCAAGGCCAAGACGCTTGGCCGGATTATAGGACATCGCCCGAAACAGATCTTGAAGCGTCAAAAGTTCAGCGTGGAAAAGCCGCATGGCCGCAGGCAACAGCGTCTCGAGCGCGACTGCGCCAGAGGCAGCTTCCTCAAAGGGCAGACGTTTGCTTTCCTCATCTTGCGGTGTGTGCATCGAGCTGATGGTGTCAATCAAGCCGGACTTTACGGCGGCGATGATGGCCTGACGGTCGTCTTCGCTGCGCAGGGGCGGTTTGACTTTGAAAAAGGTGCGATAATCCGCAACGTCCAATTCGTTCAGCGTCAAATGGTGGATAGAAGTGCCGGCGGTGATATCCAGCCCGTTGTTTTTCGCGCGCTCAAGCGCGGGCAACGCGCGCGCAGTTGTGATCTGGTCGGCGTGGTATTTCGCGCCCGTGACTTCGATCAGGGCGATGTCGCGATCAAGCCCCATGCGTTCGGCGATGGGCGACACCGACGGTAAGCCGCGTAGCGAGGCAAATTTCCCAGACGTCGCTGCGGCCCCTTTTGACAGGCCAGGTTCCTGCGGATGGGCAATAACCAGAGCGCCAAGGCTGCGCGCATAGGTGAGCGCGCGCGAAAACACTTTGGTCTCGGTGACCACATGGTCGCAATCGGTAAAGGCTACGGCCCCGGCGTCCATCAGGAACCCGATTTCGGTCATTTCACGCCCGGCGCGATCCTTGGTCAGCGCGGCCATAGGCAAAACATTGACCGGCGCGGCTTGGTTTGCGCGACGCGTGGCAAACTCGAGCGTCTCAGGCGTGTCGATGGCAGGGGTCGTGTCAGGCCGGGTCACAATCGTCGTAACGCCTCCGGCCGCGGCGGCGAGGCCCGCGGATCGATAGCTTTCCTTGTGACGTTCACCGGGTTCACAAACCTTAACGCCAATGTCGACAATTCCGGGCGCAAGGCAGGCCCCCGCGCAGTCTATGACCTTGGCGTCAGCAGGTATGTCGATATGCGCGCCTAGGGCTGCAATCTTGCCGTCTTCGACCAGAAGGTTGCCATGCAGATCCTGCTTCTGCGTGGGATCAATCAGCCGTGCATTGATGAAAACTGTTTTCATGTCATCTCTTCCTGCAGGTCCAAGCGCGTGTCTGGCGACATGCCTTTTTGGGGATGGCCCGTCAACAAAATTGCGCGCGGACTTTGTGTCATCTGAGAACCCCCAGCACCACCGCGCCAACAATCAGCGCCAGAATGGGCAATGCCAGGATTGCCAGCAAAACCGTCAGATGCGGGGTTTTCTGCACCGGCGGTGGGGGCGTCAACTGTCCTTGCGCAGCGGCACTTGGCAATGGGTCAAACTGAATGTGCTCTTTGTCTTCCCTAAGATACAACACAGGGGTCACCTGCGGTGCGGGCGTCAGCTGATGGCCCGCTTCGGAAAACCCGCGCGCATAAACGATCAGAACCGTGCCGCTCAGCGCGTCAAGCTGTGCGCGATGCGCATCAAGATCGGCCTCCGAAACGCCGGCCCCTTGGCTTAGAAAGCCTCGCAGCCCCAGGTCGTCCAATTCCGCAATATCAAACAGATCGGCATGATCGGGATCGATCCAGTCAACGCCCAGCAATCCACCCAATGCTGCGCCAACCGGGGGCATGTCCGATTTCGGGGTCAGCAATTTGCGCCGCGCGCTGGCCTCTATGTCGACAGTAAAAATGCGCAGGCTGCCACGCTCGCCGGGATCTACGTGTAAGACATCAGACATTTTGCGCGCCTTCTTTTGCCGCCAGGATACGCGCACGCACGTCGCTCAGAGGGCCCACATACCGCATCAGCGTTGCCCGCCCGTCGCGCGCTCTGACGAGCAGGGCCCACCAAAACACGCGCCGCACAGAGTGGATATCGCTCAGGTTCCACCAACTGGCACTGACGTCCTCGCGCGGGTTGATCAGGATCAGCCGGTGATTGGTCAAAATCCAGACGTCAGCGCCCCGGTCGCGCCATTCTTGCCATTCGTCAAACACAAAGAACCAGACCACAACAATCATCAGAGCCAAACCCACCTGCATCGCAAAGCTGATGGACAAGCCCGGCACCAGCCCAAACCCCAGCGTGGTCAGAATACCAATCACCAGACTGCGCTGCATGAACGACAGAAAGCGGGTCTGAAACACGTCCTGCACCTCTTCGCCTCCGTGCAGATCAAATCCCTGATCGCGGAGGGCCTTCAGGCCAATATCGCGCGTCTGCGCCATGTCTGCCGACCTAGCCTGCTCTGCCGACCTAGCCTGCCACCCAGACCATCAGGCCCACCACAGCAAACATCACCAGCAAAGCAACGGTGGCCACACGACCGCTCATTTTCGGGTCTTTCGGATCTTCCATCTCACACCTCTACAGATCTATTGGCCCGCGCCGCACGCAGGTTGCGCGCCAGCAGGTCCATCGCCGCCATGCGCACGGCGACACCCATTTCGACCTGTTCCTGAATGACAGACCTGTTGATGTCATCTGCGATGTCACCGTCAATTTCCACGCCCCGGTTCATCGGACCCGGATGCATCACAATCGCGTCGTCTTTGGCATGGCGCAACTTGGCGGCATCCAGCCCATAGCGGTGGTAATATTCGCGTTCAGAGGGAATAAACCCGCCATCCATCCGCTCGCGCTGAAGCCTCAGCATCATAACCACGTCGACATCTTTCAGTCCCTCGGCCATGTCCTCATAGACTTCGACGCCAAACTCAGAGATCTGGCTGGGCATCAAGGTCGGTGGCCCCACCAGACGCACACGGTTTTCCATTTTGCCAAGCAAAATCAGATTGCTGCGCGCCACTCGACTATGCGCGATGTCGCCACAGATTGCGATGTTCAACCGATGAAGTCGTCCTTTCGCGCGACGGATCGTCAAAGCATCCAACAACGCCTGCGTCGGGTGCTCATGCCGCCCATCTCCAGCGTTCAGCACCGCGCAGTTTACTTTCTGCGCCAAAAGGTCCACCGCGCCGGAATGCGGGTGACGCACCACCAACAGGTCCGGATGCATCGCATTCAGGGTCATCGCTGTATCGATCAGGGTTTCCCCTTTTTTGATCGAGCTGGCTTGCATCGCCATATTCATCACATCCGCACCCAGACGCTTGCCCGCCAACTCAAAGCTGGCCTGCGTGCGGGTGGAGTTCTCAAAGAACATATTGATTTGGGTCAGCCCGGTCAGCGCGTCCGAATGTTTGACGTCCTTGCGGTTCAGATCGACATACTGATCCGCCAGATCCAGAACCGTGGTAATCTCGTCAGGCCGCAATGCCTCGATCCCCAAAAGATGCTTTTGGCGAAAACTCATGGCGGGCTCCCTTGTGATGATCTGCGCCGCTTATAGAAACCTCGGGGCGGTGCGACAAGCCACCCTGTTTTTCTCTTGCCAAAAATATCCCCGCCGGAGGCGCGATGGCTTGCTCAAAGCGGCACAGCTTATGTGGTTTTCGCCGGGCGCGTCAGCAGATAGGCTCCGGGGTATGGAATCAGCGATGGACTATCATACGGCCCGTGCACTCCTTGAGTGGCAAATCGAGCTTGGCGCGACCGAGGCGATCTTGGATGCGCCGGTGAACCGCTATGAAACCCCTGCACAAAAGCCAAAACCCAAGGCCGATGCGCCCATCGCTCCGATCAAAAAGCCCAAGATAGATCCGGTTCAGGTTGCCAAAACCCAGGCACAGGGCGCAGGCGATCTTGCGGCGCTTAAGGCGACTTTGGCGCAGTTTGAACATTGCGACTTGCGTCGCGGTGCGCGCTCGATGGTGTTTGCTGACGGCAATCCGGCGGCAAAGGTGATGATTATCGGAGAGGCTCCGGGGCGGGACGAGGATCGCGAAGGGCGGCCGTTTGTTGGCCGCGTCGGTCAGCTGTTTGACCGGATGTTTGCGGCGATTGATCTGTCGCGGGATGGCTCAGAGGCTGAGTCCTCGGTCTATGTGACCAATATTCTGCCCTGGCGACCACCGCAAAACCGCGACCCGAAGGCTGACGAGATCGCGATGATGATGCCCTTCGTGGCGCGTCATGTCGAACTGGCGAACCCCGACATACTGGTGCTGATGGGCAATATTGCCTGTCAGGGCGTGCTGGGCAAACGCGGAGTTTCGCGTCTGCGCGGGCACTGGGTCGAGGCCTTCGGCAAACCGGCTCTGCCGATGTATCACCCCGACGCGCTGATGCGAAACCCGGTTCTGAAACGCGAGGCCTGGGCGGATCTGCTCGATCTGAAATCTCGACTGAACGGCAAAGGATAAAGAGTGGACCTGTATCTGTTGTTGGCCTTTGTGCCCGCCGCAATGGCACTGAACCTGACGCCGGGCGCGGATATGCTGTTCTGTTTGGGGCAGGGGCTTCGTTCGGGCACCAAACAAGCCTTCGCTGCAAGTGCGGGTATTTCAACCGGTTCAATCATTCATGTCTGTATCGCAGGGCTTGGGCTTGGCGCGCTTCTTGCGGCCTTTCCCTGGGTCTTTGATGTGATCCGCTGGGTGGGCGTGGCCTATCTGTTGTATCTGGCTGCGACAGCATTGCGCAGCAGCGCACAGGATGCGGACTCGGTGCGCCTGACCACGCGCCAGGCGTTTCAACAAGGGCTGATCGTGAACCTCAGCAATCCAAAGGTGATCCTGTTTGTCTTGGCCTTTGTGCCGCAATTCGTTGACCCTTCTGCCGGCAGCGTCTTTCTGCAGTTTCTGATGTTTGGCGGTATCATTGCCACGGGCGGTTTCATCATCAACGGCCTCGTGGGGGCCTTTGCCAGCGGGCTGGGCCAAAGGCTTGCGGGCTCGCAGAAATTCCAGCGTGGCATTGGATATGTCACTGCAACGATCTTTACGGCGCTGGCGTTGCGTCTGGCTATTCTGGAGAAAAACTGATGAGCCGTATCGACGACAGCCGCCCCTTCATTCCGGTTAACATCGCGGTTCTGACCGTCAGCGACACCCGTGGCCTTGCTGAAGACAAAAGCGGCGACACATTGGTGAAGCGGATCGAAGAGGCAGGCCACAATATTGCGGATCGGATGATCCTGAAAGACGAACGCGCCGAGATAGCCGAGCAATTGCGCAACTGGTGCGCACGCAAGGACATCGACGTGGTGATTTCGACCGGCGGCACCGGCCTGACCGGACGCGATGTGACGGTCGAGGCGCACCGCGATGTCTATGAAAAAGAAATCGACGCCTTTGGCACCGTGTTTACCATCGTCTCGATGCAAAAGATTGGCACATCGGCTGTCCAAAGCCGCGCCACGGGTGGCGTGGCCATGGGCACCTATCTTTTTGCGCTGCCGGGCAGCACAGGGGCCTGTAAAGATGCCTGGGATGAGATCCTGAAATATCAGCTTGATTACCGTCACATGCCTTGCAACTTTGTGGAGATCTTGCCGCGGCTCGACGAGCATTTGGCGCGGACCAAAGGATAAATCTGCGCCACATTTCTCGAAAAAATCGATTTTTTCTTGAAATTTACCCAGGACACCTAGTTTTTTCATTTAATTGTGACGGAAACTCCGACCACGACCGTATAACCTATGGGTGATTGGAATGTGCGCCGCATTTGCGCGATAAAATATTGCCGTTTGAACGAGATAGCCGTTTAGGGAAGGTGAGCGATGCGATTTCTGAGACAAAGTCTGGCGGGGCTGTTTCTGCTGAGTTTGACAGTGGCGCTGTTGATGATGGCTGGAAATTTGATCCGGGGTGCGGTGCAAGAACGCATGGCGCAGGAACCGCGCACGCCTCCGCAACGTGAGCGTGTGTTCACCGTGAATGTCGTTCCGGCCGTACCTGCAGATATCGCGCCTGTGCTGACGGTTTTCGGCGAAATCCAAAGCCGTCGTACATTGGAGCTGCGGGCCGCGGCGGGCGGATCCATCGTCGAGCTTTCCGAGAATTTCCAAGAGGGCGGGCAGGTCTCCGCAGGGGATCTTTTGCTGCGGATTGATGATGCGGATGCGCGCGATGCGCTGGCCCGCGCGCGAACCGAGTGGCGCGAGGCCGAGGCCGAAGTGCGCGACGCGGACCGTGGCCTGCTTTTGGCGCAGGATGATGTTGCTGCTGCGATCGAACAAGCCGACCTGCGTATCAAAGCGCTTGCCCGCCAGCAAGATCTTGAAGCGCGCGGCGTCGGAACCGCCGCCGCGATTGAGGCCGCCGAACTCAATCTGGCCTCGGCGCGTCAGGCCACCTTGTCGCGTCGCCAATCGCTGGCCAATGCCGAAGCTCGCGTGGATCAGGCCGCAACGTCGCTGGAACGGGCCGGACTGGCCGTATCAGAAGCCGAACGCAATCTGATGGATCGCCAGATCACAGCCGATTTCACCGGCACCCTGGCCGAGGTGACCGCCGTGACTGGCGGGTTGGTCACGGCAAATGAACGCATTGCCCAGTTGATCGACCCCAACGCGCTCGAAGTGGCGTTCCGGGTCTCGACTGCGCAATACGCGCGGCTTTTGGATGAGTCGGGTCGTCTGCGTGACGCCGATGTCACCGTAGCATTGAACGTCAGCGGCATTGATCTGACCGCCAGCGGGAAAATCAGCCGCGACAGCGCGGCCGTCGGTGAAGGACAGACCGGACGTCTGGTCTTTGCAACTCTGGATGCACCGCGTGGACTTAAACCGGATGATTTCGTTAAAGTCTCGGTGCAGGAACCGGTGCTTAATGGTGTGATTTCCATTCCGTCGTCCGCGCTGACGCCACAGGGCGAGGTGCTTGTGCTTGGCGAGGAGGACCGGCTGGAGGCATTGCCAGTGCGGCTGCTGCGCCGTCAGGACGATCAGATTATTGTCCGGGGCCGTGAACTGGGCGGTCGCGAGGTCGTTGCCCGCCTGTCGCCGGTGCTGGGCGTCGGCATTCGTGTGAAGCCGATCCGCGAGGGGGCCAAGATCGAAGTGCCCGATGCGCCTGAAATGGTGTCCCTGACTGAAGAACGTCGTGCGAAACTGGTGGCCTTTATCGAAGCCAACAACCGGATGCCAGCCGAAGCCAAACAGCGGGTACTGGGTCAGCTGCAAGGCACCGAAGTCCCTGTCCGGCTGGTCAACCGCCTTGAACAGCGGATGGGGGGATAAACCATGGCATCTCGCGTAGCTGACTCTGCCAAGGGCATTCTGTCTTATTTTGTGCGCCACGGAACCGCGGCCAACCTGTTGCTGGTCATTCTGGTCATGGCGGGGCTGTCTGCTGCGCCCCAGATGCGGGCGCAGTTTTTTCCGGACGTGATCATCGACAATGTCACAGTTTCTGTAGGCTGGGACGGGGCCGGAGCCGAAGACGTCGACAGCGCCATTGTTCAGGTGCTGGAACCCGTATTGCTGAGTGTCGAAGGTGTGGAAAGCACCGAGGCGCGCTCGACTGAGGGGCGGGCCACCATAACCATGGACTTTGAACCCGGCTGGGACATGGCGCGCGCCGCAGATGATGTGCAGACGTCTGTGGACGCTATCAGCACGCTGCCAGAGGACGCCGATGATCCCAATGTGCGGCGCGGCGCATGGCGGGATCGTGTGACCGATGTTGTCATCAGCGGCCCGTTGCAGGCGGAACAACTGGGGCGTTTTGCAGATGAATTCGTTACCCGCCTGTTTGCCGAAGGTGTGACACGGACCACGATCCGCGGTGTTGCCGCCCCGCGGACCATTATCGAAGTTCCCTCCGCCAATCTGATTACCCATGACATCACAATGCAACAGATCGCATCCGCGATTGCGCAAGAGGTCGACGCGGATCCCGCGGGCGACGTGGCAGGCGCAAACGCTCGGGTGCGGACAGGGGTTGCGAAACGCAGCGCGGCACAGATTTCCGATATCGTTCTGCGCAGCAATGCAGACGGCTCGTCGTTGACAGTCGGCGACCTCGGCACGGTGATTGTCGAGGGGGCAGATCGCTCTCGCAGCTACTTTGTGGGTGATCTCGCGGCGATTTCCGTGCGGGTTGACCGGTCTGAAAAAGGCGACGCCATCGCCATTCAGGCACAGGTGCAAGAGGTTGCGGATGCGCTTCAGGCGACGTTGCCACAAGGGGCCAGCATCGAGTTGATCCGGACCCGCGCCGAAGCCATCAGCGGCCGGATCGCGCTGCTTTTGGACAACGCGTTGATGGGGCTTGGCCTGGTTTTGATGCTGTTGTTCCTGTTCCTGAACGCGCGCATCGCCTTTTGGGTTGCGGCTGGCATTCCGGTGGCGCTCTGTGCTGCCGTTGCGCTGATGTATGCGGCGGGGATCACGTTGAACATGATCTCGCTGTTTGGATTGATTATCACGCTTGGGATTGTGGTGGATGATGCCATTGTGGTGGGCGAACACGCCGATGCGCGCGCGCGGCGCATGGGCGAGGCTCCGGCGGTTGCTGCGGAAAATGCTGCAAAACGTATGTTCATGCCGGTGTTTGCGGCCACGCTGACCACGATCATCGCGTTCTTTGGTCTGACGGCTGTCGGCGGTCGGTTCGGAGACTTGATCATCGACATCCCGTTCACCGTCATCGTGGTGCTGTTGGCCTCATTGGTGGAATGCTTCCGTAGTCTGCCCAACCACATGCGTCACGCCTTGGCGCATAGTGCGAAAGAACATTGGTACGATATGCCCAGCCGCGTCGTGAACGCGGGGTTCCGTTGGTTCCGCGACCGGGTGTTTCGCCGCTTTATGGCGCTGGTGATCTGGGCGCGCTATCCGGTTCTGGCCGGCACGATTACCCTTCTGGCGACGCAGATCAGCGTGTTCATGACGGGCGACGTTCAATGGCGGTTCTTCAATGCGCCGGAACGCGGGTCTGTTACTGGCAACTTCCTGATGTCTTCGGATGCGACCCGCGAGGACTCGTTGGCCATGATGCGCGAAATGCAGCGCGCAACCGAAGAGATTGGCAAGGAATACGAAGAGCGCCACGGTCGCAACCCACTGGCCTTTGTGATTGCAGAGGTGGGCGGGAATTCCGGGCGCGGGTTGGCGGGGGCTGACCAGCGCACGGCAGATCAGCTGGGCGCGATTTCGATCGAATTGATTGACGCGGACTTGCGGCCTTATTCCAGTTTTGCCTTCGTTGCAGACCTTCAGGATCGCGTGAACCGGCACCCGCTTGCCGAGACCATCAGCTTTAGAGGATGGCGTTCTGGGCCCGGTGGCGACGCGCTAGACGTGCTGTTTTACGGTGCCGACGCCGAGACGCTGAAAGCTGCGTCCGAGCAGTTGCAAACAGCATTGCTGCGCTATCCAGAGGTCTCTGCGGTTCAGGATACTTTGCCCTATGACAAGGAAGAGCTGATCCTGGAACTAACCCCGCAGGGGCAGGCGCTGGGCTTTACCATCGATGGTCTTGGCCGTGTCCTCAGGCACCGACTGAATGGCCTTGAGGCGGCGACCTATCCGGATGGCGTGCGCACGGCTTCGATCCAGATCGAACTGCCCGATGGCGAGCTGACGTCAGACTTTTTGGAACGTTCGATGATGCGGACCCCAACGGGCAACTATGTTCCGCTGGCCGATATCGTCAGTGTCGACCGGCGCACCGGCTTCTCTACGGTGCGGCGCGAAAACGGCATTCGGGTGATTTCCGTCACAGGAGATATCTCTGAGGACAATGCAGACCGCGCCACAGAAATCCAGCGCGCGCTGCAAGAGGAAATCCTGCCAGAGATTGCAAGCCTTCAGCAGGTGGAATGGCGCCTGTCTGGACTGGCCGAGCAGGAAAACGAATTCCTGAATGATGCCCGAACGGGCCTGATCCTGTGTTTGTCAGCGATTTATCTGGTTCTTGCCTGGGTGTTCAGCAGTTGGACGCGACCCATCGTTGTCATGGCAATCATTCCGTTTGGTCTGGTTGGGACGATCTGGGGACATAACTATTGGGATGTCCCGCTGTCGATGTTCACCGTGGTTGGCCTGTTGGGGATGACCGGGATCATCATCAACGACTCGATTGTTCTGGTGACCACGATCGATGAACACGCCAAAGAACGCGGTCTGGTGCCGTCTATCATCGAGGGCACGGCGGATCGTCTGCGCCCTGTGATGCTGACGACGCTGACCACCGTTCTGGGTCTGACTCCACTGTTGTTTGAACGCTCGGTACAGGCGCAGTTCCTGAAGCCGACGGTGATTACATTGGTCTACGGTCTTGGGTTTGGTGTGCTCTTGGTGTTGCTGGTTGTGCCGGCGCTCTTGGCGATGCAGCAAGATGTTTCGCGCCAGTTCACAGCGCTTCGCCATGCGTTGAAGGCGCGTGCGATGCAGGTGGTGATGCTGCCTTTGTCGCTTGTGATTGCAGGGTGGCTGGCACTGACATTGGGGTGGTCTCTGCTTTATGGCAGCCTGCATCCGGTGGTCGCGAATGCCCTGCCTGACGTGGTTTCCGCCGAGGGTGATTCCGTCGCGCTTGGTCTGTTCCTGCTGGGTGTGCTGGTGCTGATCTTGGTCAGCTATTGCGCAGCCGGTGTGTCGTTGTGGCTGCGCAGACGGCGGGCTCAGCCCGCCTGACAGCCGTTGATCTCGACCGCGTAGTCCGTGCCGATAACGGTGATCGTCATATCGCTGCGCTGAAGGAAAAAGGGCGCCTCTTCGACGTGGAGCACGTTGCTGGCAACCGTCAATTCGCCACCGCTGCGCGAGACGGTTGCTTCTTGCACCCAAAGTTCGGGGTTGCCGGTTTCAATCACCGCATACTCGCGACCACCCGCCGAAGGCATGTCGATGGTCGCACTTACCATCATCCCGTCGTCGGTTGGGGCAATGCGGCAGGATACATCGCTAACGCGCGCTTCGCGGGCCGAGAACGGACGCTCTGCCATGGCCGCCGCAATCGGCGCAGCGATCGCGGTTTCGCCTGCTGCAAGCGCACCGGACACATCAAGCGCATAGGGGATGCAGATTTCCTTGCAGACACCAATCTGCAAAAAGCCGGTCAGTTCGACATCGCGCCCGCTTTTGCGGGGCGTCACGACCAGCGGTAAAAGCAATTCGTCGACAAACCCATAAGACGTCATGCCGTTTTCGACGAAGACTGTCGGCGCCGGCCAAAGCGCGTCGATCCCATCGAGGTTGCGCGAGTTGGACCAATCCATGCGCGGTGGGATGCCACCGTCGCCAGGCGTGCGCCAATAGGTTTTCCACCCGCCATCCAGCGAAATCTGCAACGCGCCGACCATCTTGCCGTCCGACCGTGTCCATCCCTGGACGATCTCGGCTTTGATGTCTGGCAAGTCGATTCCTGATCCCTGTGCCAGGACAGGCGCAGCGGACAAGGTGCACAAAATAGAAGAGGCGAGGGCGTAAGTTATGGTTTTCATGTGTTTAGACATGCGCGAGTAAATGATAAATGCCAACTCACTTTCGAGCGATTGGCTGTTATGTTCAAATTCTATCATAAAACCTGCTTGAACCTTTTCGCATCTAGGCGCAGTCTAGATATTACTAACTTTGTGAATTTCGGACATTTTCGTGGCCATTGATCAATATTCAGACCTTACGGGTCGTCTTTTAATAGCAATGCCCAGTATGGCAGACCCGCGTTTTTCTCACTCCGTCGTGTTTATTTGTGCTCACAACAAAGATGGGGCTATGGGCCTGATCGTGAACAAATTTCTTGGATTTATGAAACTGTCCGAGATTCTCGATTCGGACGAGAGCAGTGAGGAACCAAACAATCACAGGTTGCCTTTGCACTTTGGCGGCCCCGTCGAACGCAAACGGGGGTTCGTGTTACACTCTTCGGACTATTGTGCAGAAGACGTCACGCTTAAAGTAACCGATGCATTCTCGATGACAGCGTCCTTGCACGTTCTTGAGGAAATCAACCAAGGCAAGGGTCCGGAGCTGGCGCTTTTGGCTATGGGCTATAGCGGTTGGGGACCAGGGCAGCTGGAAGAAGAGATTCTGGACAACAGCTGGCTTGTCGCAGATCCGACGTCATCGCTGATGTTTGTGGAAGAAGACGACCAAAAATGGGCGCAGGCGCTTAAGCAGCTTGGCGTTGATCCGCATATGTTGTCAGGCTCTGCCGGACGGGCCTAGCCTTCGCGCGGTGCGGCTGCGCGGGTCAGGCGGTCGTTGATCGCAAGACCCAATCCGTGGTCAGGAATTGGGGCAACGGCAATTCCGCTGGCGTTCATCTTGTCCAAGGCGTGCAGGTGGTGGAACAAATTCGCCGCCGCCTCGCGCAGATCGCCGCTGGCCGACAAGGTCAAATCGCCCGCGATGTCGCCAAACCCCAGCATCACCTCACCCGCGTTGGCCTCTGTCGCGTTCAGCCTCACAGCGGCACCGGGTGCATAATGCGAGGCCAACTGACCCGGGGCCGTCAGATCAGATGTTGAAATGTGATCGCCAAGTGTCGCGAGAGGTCCACCCAAGGCGGCCTCGAGCGCTTCATGTGGCAAGCCACCCGGACGCAGCAGCGTAGGCGTGTCAAACAACCCGACAATCGTGCTTTCCACCCCGACGTCACATGCGCCACCGTCTAAAATTGCGTCAACGCGCGTGCCCAGACCCTCGGCCACATGGGTTGGATTTGTGGGGCTGATCCTGCCCGACGGATTGGCAGACGGCGCCGCCACAGGCCCGTTAAACTCTGTTAAAAGCGCCTGTGCGATGGGGTGGGCCGGCATGCGCACCGCCAAAGTGTCTTTGCCCGCCGTCACCAAAGGCGAGATGCCCGCATCCGGCTGGATCGGAAGGACCAGCGTCAGGGGGCCGGGCCAAAATGCGGCGGCCAGCCGTTCTGCGGCGTCAGACCACACCACCAGTTTTTGCGCCGCGGCAATAGAGTCTATGTGAACGATCAGCGGGTTAAAGCTGGGGCGTTCCTTGGCCTCAAAAATCTTGGCAACGGCCAAATCAGAGCGCGCGTCAGCACCCAGACCATAGACCGTCTCGGTTGGAAACGCGACAAGCCCGCCTGACGCCCAGATATCGGCTGCGGCGCGAAAGCCGTCCGCATCTGCTGCAAGCATGATTTTCGTAAGGTCACTCATGTTCCTGACGCCGCGTTTTATTGGCTGGTTGCCGGTTGCCGTTCTATTTTAAGAGTCACAGGTCATTACAAGCACCGCCGACGAAAGCCAACCGAATAGAGACCCACATGCCGTATCGCTCCCCTGTTGCCGACTATGAATACATCTTTGAGAATGTTGTCCCACTGACGCAGGTCTCGGGGACGGATAAATTCGCCGAGGCGGATGCAGACACGGTTTCGGCGGTTCTGACCGAAGCGGGCCGCATGTGCGATGACATTATGGCGCCGGTCCAGCGCAACGGCGATCTGACGCCAGCCTATCTGGAAAACGGCAAGGTGCGGACCTCGCCGGGGTTTGCTGAAGCCTATAAAGCCATTGCCGAAGGGGGCTGGGTGTCCAGCTCTGCGAACCCCGAGTTCGGCGGTATGGGCTTGCCGTTGACTGTGACGCATGCGGTCAATGAGATGATGGCGGGGGCCTGCCTGTCTTTGCAGCTTAATCCCCTGATGACACAAGGCCAGGTCGAGGCGTTAGAAGCGCACGCAAGCGACGCGTTGAAAGCGATTTACTTGCCCAAGCTGGTGTCCGGCGAGTGGTGCGGCACAATGAACCTGACCGAACCGCAAGCCGGTTCTGACGTCGGTGCGCTTGCGTCCAAAGCCGAACCAAACGGTGACGGCACTTATTCTGTGACGGGGCAAAAGATCTATATCAGCTGGGCTGACAATGATTTCACCGAGAACGTGGTGCATCTTGTGTTGGCCCGCCTGCCCGACGGTGGTCCGGGCACAAAAGGTATCAGCCTGTTTCTGGTGCCGCGCCATATTCCCGACGCCGACGGTGCGCCGGGCGTGGCCAACAGCCTGAAGGTGGTCAGCCTGGAACATAAGATGGGTTTGCACGGGTCTCCGACTGCGGTGATGCAGTTTGACGGGGCCACAGGCTGGCTTGTCGGTGATGAACATGACGGCATGAAATGCATGTTCACCATGATGAACAATGCCCGCCTCGGCGTCGGCGCGCAGGGCATCGGGGCCGCAGAGGGCGCGTATCAGCACGCGCTGGCCTATGCGATGGACCGTAAACAAGGTCGCAGCCCGATTGAAAATGGCTCTGGCGCTATTGTGGATCATGCGGATGTGCGGCGCATGTTGACCTCGATGAAGGCAGATATTTTTGCCAGCCGCGCCATCGCTGCGGATTGTGCTCTGTCTATCGACATGGGCCACGCAACCGGTGAGAAAGACTGGCGCGCCCGTGCGGCGTTTTTGACCCCAATTGCCAAAGCCTTTGGAACTGATGTGGGTATCGACGTGGCCAATATGGGCATTCAGGTTCACGGCGGCATGGGTTTCATCGAGGAAACCGGCGCGGCGCAATATGCGCGCGACGTGCGGGTGACTGCGATCTACGAAGGCACCAACGGGATTCAGTCGATGGATCTGGTGGCGCGCAAACTGATGGATGGCGGCGATGCGGCTTATAAACTGGTCGACGACATCGAAAGTTTCGCCGAAGGCATCAAGGGCGATCATCCGGAACTGGCCGAACCGGTCTGGCAGGCATCGGAAACGCTGCGCGAGGCGACCGAATGGATGGTTAGCCAAGGCGCGCTGAACGAACGGTTCGCGGGCGCGGTGCCGTTCCTGCGCGGGTTTGCCCGGGTTTTGGGTGCGCATTATCACTTGAAGGCAGCGGTGGCCGAGGCTACCGATGGACCTCGAACGAAATTGGCGCGCTTTTATATCAAACGCTTGCTGCCGGAACACGCGGGTCTGTTTACCCATGCGATGGCAGGAGCCGCAGATCTCTACGCGCTTAGTGAGGAAGATCTGGCGTCATGAACGCACACAGCGGACTACGGTATCCGTGGGCGGAGCCGCCCGCTGAAGGCGAAACAATCGAAGTAGCAGAAGGGGTCCACTGGATCCGCCTGCCGTTGCCGATGGCGTTGGACCATGTGAATGCCTATGCGCTTGATGATGGCGACAGCTGGACCATCGTCGATACCGGGTTCTCGTCCAAACGCACGCGTGCGATCTGGGAAAAGCTGTTGTCCGGGCCACTGGCCGGAAAGCCTGTGTCTCGGGTGATTGTCACCCACCACCATCCCGACCACGTGGGTCTTGCCGGATGGTTTCAGTCCGAACACGGCGCCACGCTTTGGACCACGCGCACTGCATGGCTGTTTTCGCGGATGCTGCAGCTCGATGAACAGCCGGTGCCCTCGCAGGAAACGCTCGCGTTCTATCAGTCCGCTGGAATGGATCCCGAAATCCTTGAAACCCGACGGACAGAGCGGCCTTTCAATTTCGCGGATGTGGTCTATCCCATGCCGCTGGGCTTTCACCGCATCAAAGAAGGCGATGTCGTGCGCATTGGCGGTCGCGACTGGGACGTGCGCATCGGCAACGGTCACGCGCCGGAACACGCCACCTTCTGGAGTCGCGACGACAATCTTGTGCTCTCGGGAGACCAGATTTTGCCGTCCATCAGCTCAAACATTGGTGTCTATGCGACCGAACCCGAAGCAGACCCAGTGGGCGACTGGATGGAGGCCTGCGAACGGCTGAGCCAATACGCACGCGAGGATCATCTGGTTCTGGGCGGGCATAAAACGCCCTTCACAGGGTTGCCGCTGCGGATGCAGCAGTTGATTGACAACCACCACGGTGCTCTGAAACGTCTGCACGAATACATCGCGACGCCTAAAGTTGCCGGCGCGTGCTTTCCGGTTCTGTTCAAACGCTCGATCGGGCCTGCGGAATATGGCCTTGCCTTGGTAGAAGCATTTGCTCATCTCAGTCACCTGTATCAAAGTGGCCAAGCCAGCCGCACGCGGCGTGATGATGGTGCATGGGTCTGGCAGGCTATTTAAGTAGGTTAAAGGACGACCCCTGATGAGTGACCAGATCAAGACCTCTGCCGAGGCGCTCGAGGCCGAGGCACTGCCCAAGCATTACGAAGCCCACTCGAACCCGGACGCCGAAACCGATTTCCCAGATATGATTGCCGAAAAGCCGATGGCGCAGAAAAGCGCCGCGGCATGGGCCTATGAACGATTGATCCTGTATATTCAGAACTTTGAAAAGCAGCTCGATAACGAACATGAGGTTGCCATGGGGTTTGCCGGCGGCGACGTCGGGGTACTGCGCATCGAAGGCATGGGGTTTTTCGATCCGGACATCGTGACGTTTTATGGAACGGATGACGCTGGTGCCAAAACTCAGCTGGTACAGCACGTCAGCCAGCTGAACGTCATGCTTCGAGCGCTGCCAAAGCCAAAAGAGCTGCCAGAGCCAAATCGCATCGGCTTCCGTCTGGCCCAAGACTTGCAGAAAAACACCTAGCCCGCGATTCTTCGCCGCGGAGCGCTTTTGGTGTGGTGACAGGGTGCAGGGAATCCAGTATCCACCAAGTAACTCTAGATACTAAGGACATCTCTCATGGCTGAACATGAACATGGCTCGATGAACATCGAAGTGCAGGAAAAGGCTTTCGCTGGCTTCATCAAAGGCTCGACTTGGGTTGCAGCAGTTTCCGTTGCGGTTCTGATTTTCCTCGCGATCGTAAACGGCTAATCCCGTTTCAGGAGTAATTGGCATGGCGCGCGTCTTCAAAGCCCTTATTCTTCTGGTTTTCCCCTTGCTGCTCACCGCATGTACGGTGCCCAACAAAGGCGGGGCGAGTCTGGAAGAGGTGCAGCGCGCAAGCTATGCCCATGGTGGCGCCCCGAAACTGACGCTCTATACGATGCTGTCAAACCGCTCTGGCGCGGGCGCGCATACCTCACTTTTGATCAACGGCAGCCAGCGGGTTGCCTTTGATCCGGCGGGCTCTTTCCGTCATCCCGAGATCGTGTCGCGCAATGACACCGTTTATGGCATGACGCCTTATCTGGTGGACCAATACACACGCTTTCACGCTCGTGAGACCTATCACGTGGTGATTCAGGAACTGGTCGTGTCACCAGAAGTTGCTGAAATGGCGTTGCAATTGGCAGTCAGCCACCCTGCCGTTCAGCAATCCTACTGTGCGAAATCCACATCTGCGTTGATCGGGCAATTGCCAGGTTTCGAAGACACGCCACAGTCGTTTTATCCACGCAAGCTGATGGATTACTTCACCGAAAAAGGCGCGACCTTTGAGCGTCTTTATGAGTATGACAGCGACGACAAAACCGGCGTATTGGCCGCCTTCGTTCCTGAATACGAGCGCTAAGCCACCAAATATAAAATCAGAAACAGCGTTCCTGCACCTGTCAGGATGCCCAGCAACACGCGTTTAAAGATCATCGCGACGGCAAGGGTGACCACGGCTGCTGTGAGACGCGCGGGGTCGATCTGGCCGTCGGTTGCGCTGGGCCACAGAACCAATGGGGCGACCAGACCGGGCAAAACCGCGACCGCCGCATATCTTAGGTGGCGCAGGATAATGGTGGGCATCGCCCAATTGCCCAACAGGCCAGTGAACATGAACCGCAGTCCAAAACTGCCGAGACCAAGCGCGACAATTATCAGCCAAAGATCTGGATGTTCGCTCATGTTTTTTGTCTCCGCTCGAGCCAGGATTCGCACTGTACCGCCATGACCATAGCGAGGAATGCGGCGATCAAGAGGCCAAGGTTGAACGGAACCCAGGCAAAACCAAGGGCGGCTGCGATCGACACAAGCGCGGCCGTCACATGTGGCAGGGTCCGCAGCATCGGGCCGATCATCGCCAAAAACGTCAGCGGCACTGCAAAATCCAGCGCAAGGGCATCTGGCACGGCCTTGCCGCCCAAGGCGCCGACCACCGTGAACCCGTACCAAAGCGGCAGCACCGGAACCAGACATCCCGAGAAATAGGCGAGCCTTTGGCGCGTGGTCATATCCGGCTCTGCCTCATATTTTGCGGCAGAAAGCGCATAGCTTTGATCGACCGTGCCATAGGCGACGAGGGCCCTTTGCCAGGTTTTGGCCTCTCGCAGATAGGGCGCCAGCGAGGCTGAATAAATCGCCATACGCAGGTTTACCGCGAGGGCGGATGCGATCACGATCACTGTCGGTGTGTTGTCCATCATCAACTGGATCGCGGTAAACTGTGCAGCACCTGCGATCACGACAACGGAAAACAGCAACACTTCGATGACGTTCAATCCGGCCTCGGTCGCGACAACGCCAAAAAGGGCCGAGAAGGGTGCGATCACCAGAATAAAAGGCAACCCGTCGCGGAAGCCTTGCCAAAATGACGATTTCGTGGTGGTCGTACTCATACAAATTGCCTAACTTTACCAACGCATAACGCCTAATCTTGCCCAGTGAGTCTTGCAATTGGCAAAATCAAGTGACCACACGTATCTTATCGCACCCAACCCCGAGGGGGTCGGGCTGTCGCGGGCCGTCACGGGGGTGGATCACACGGGCCAGCCTCTGGACACAGGCGTCATCGAAGAGCGGCCCCTGACGATTTACCTGAACAGTCAGGAAATCGTAACGGCGATGACCATTGGCGACTACCCTGAGTATTTGGCGCTGGGTTTTCTGCGCAATCAACGGATGCTGTCGGACGCAGACCGCGTCACAGCCGTGCAATTTGACGAAGAGCTTGAAACCGTCGTGGTCCGGACCGAGCAAGAGACCAGCCACGAAGACAAACTGAAAAAGAAGACCCGCACCAGTGGCTGCGCCGTGGGGACTGTTTTTGGCGACATGATGGAGGGGCTTGAGGATCTGACCTTGCCCGCGCTCAGCATCCGGACGCAGGATCTGTACAGGCTGTCGTCGATTATCAACCGCACACCGTCGCTTTATCTTTCGACAGGGGCGATCCACGGCACTGTCCTGTGCGAAGGTGACAGGCCGCTGGTTTACATGGAGGACGTCGGGCGCCACAACGCGGTCGATAAGATCGCGGGCTGGATGTATGAAACGGGCGCGTCGCCTGACAACAAAGTGCTTTACACAACCGGGCGGCTGACCTCGGAGATGGTGATCAAATGTGCCCTGATGGGCATTCCCGCGTTGGCCAGCCGGTCTGGGTTCACCGCTTGGGGTGTCGAGATTGCGCGGCAGGTGGGCCTGACCTTGATTGGACGCCTGCGGGGCGCGCGGTTCATGTGTCTGTCTGGCGAGGATCGGTTGATCTATGATGCGGACCCGTCAACCATTGCTGATGATCCGAATTCCAGCCGTCGCAAAGGCGCTGTGTCGTGACCGCGCCCTTGGGTGTCATTCTGGCGGGTGGGCGTGCCAGTCGCATGGGGGGTGGCGATAAGGGCCGTCTTTTGCTGGACGACAATAGCCTGTTGGACTTGGTCATTGATCGCCTGCGCCCGCAGGTTGATGCGATTGCCCTGAATGCCAATGGCGAACGGGCGCGGTTTGATGATTTGGGTCTGACGGTTCTGCCTGACAATCTGGCGGGTCTGCCCGGGCCGTTGGCCGGCGTTTTGGCCGGATTGGACTGGGCGGCGGAACAGGGCGCGGACAGCATTGTCAGCGTCGCAGCAGATACGCCTTTCTATCCCCAAAACCTGGTGGCCGAGCTTCAGGCGGCTTCGGGGGATATGCCTCTGGCTTTGGCTGCAAGTCGCGATGAGAATGGCAAGCTCTGGCGGCAACCCACCTTCGGGCTTTGGCCCGTTGCATTGCGCGAAGATCTGCGCCGCGCGCTGACGGATGGCTTGCGCAAAGTGGTGCTTTGGACCGATCAGCATGGCGCGGCCACGGCCGAGTTTGAGACCGCTGGTTTTGACCCATTTTTCAACGTGAACACGCCACAGGATCTTGAGGTCGCGCGCGCGATCTATGAGGATATGCCATGAAACGATTTGGCATCACCGGCTGGAAGAACGCGGGCAAAACCACATTGACTCAGCGGTTGGTGGCCGAATTCACCTCGCGTGGGCTGACGGTTTCTACCATCAAACGCACCCATCATTCTGTCGATCTGGATCCCAAGGGCACGGATACGCACAAGCACCGGACGGCCGGTGCGTCTGAGGTTCTTCTGGCCTCGGATGCGCGTTATGCGATTTTGAAAGAGCATCGCGATGTGCCCCCGTCACTCGACCAACTGATTGCCCGTCTGGCGCCTGTGGATTTGGTGCTGATCGAGGGGTTCAAATCCGAAAACCACCCAAAGATCGAGGCGCACCGTGCCGAGACTGCGCAGGGGCTGATTGCGACCAACACGCCTTCGGTGGTGGCCATCGCAACCGATACGCCGGTCCGTCTGGAGCGCGATATTCCGCAGTTTGACCTGAACAACATCCCAACAATCGCCGATTTCATTGCGCGCTATCTGGAGCTTGACCAATGACCCAGCCGCCGCCGCTGAAGAACGATTGCTTTGCACTGCCGCCCGGTGTGGAATGGACGCCCGTGGACGAAGCTTTGGACCTTCTGAACGAGCGCCTGACATCTGTGACTGGACAGGAAGTTATTTCGCCTATGGCGGCCTTGGGGCGGGTTCTAGCCGCTCCGGTCACAGCGGCGCGGGCGCATCCGCCTCATGCCAATTGTGCGGTGGACGGATATGCACTGACCGGGGCTGCCTTTGGCGAGGGCGTCCACGAGGTTCCTCTGGTGACGGGCCGGTCTGCCGCGGGGCAACCGTTTGCGGGGCGCGTGCCTGACACACATGCGGTTCGGGTGCTGACGGGCGCGAACCTGCCTGACGGGACTGACACGGTTATCTTGCAAGAAGACGTCAGCCTGCAGGACGGCAAGGTCGCCTTTCACGGGCCTTTAAAGACCGGATCCAATGCACGCAAACGGGGTGAGGACGTGTCAGAGGGCACAGCGCTTTTCCCATCTGGGCATCGCTTGACGCCTGCGGACCTGGGTTTGCTTGCCGCGACGGGCGTGTCCGAGGTGTCTGTTCGCAAACCCTTGCGGGTTGCGGTGATCTCGACCGGAGATGAGCTGGCAGAAGTCGGATCGGCTGCCTCCCCAGATCAGATTTACGACGCCAATCGCCCGATGCTTTTGGCGGCCATCCAGCAGCTTGGCTATGTGCCAATCGACATGGGCCGCATTCCAGATCAACGCGCGTTGCTGACGCAGGCGTTGCAAGAGGCCGCGTCCAAGGCGGATGTCATTCTAACCTCGGGCGGGGCCTCGGCGGGGGACGAAGACCACATGTCCGCGCTGTTGAATGAAACGGGTACAATGGCGCTCTGGCGGATTGCGATCAAACCGGGGCGTCCTTTGGCGCTGGGAATGTGGGATGGCACGCCTGTGTTCGGACTGCCGGGCAACCCGGTGGCGGCGATGGTCTGCACCTTGGTGTTTGCACGCCCCGTGATGCGTGTTCTGGCGGGTCAAAGCTGGGCGCTGCCCGCAGGCACCATGCTGCCTGCGGCCTTTCACAAATCCAAAAAGGCTGGGCGTCGTGAGTATCTGCGCGCACGTGTCAGAAATGGCGCCGTCGAGGTCTTTGCCTCGGAAGGGTCGGGCAGGATTTCGGGTCTCAGCTGGGCCGAAGGGCTGGTCGAGCTGTCTGACGCGGCGCAAGAGATCACGCCGGGAACTCCTGTGAAGTTCGTGTCTTATTCAGACTTTGGTCTCTAGCAGTTGATCAGTCGAAAATTCCGGCCACCCGCCCCAGCAACATAAATGCGCGCGCTGTGCGGGTGTCGCCTAGGGCCGCGATATCAGCATCGCTGGCGGTTTTCTCAAAGTCGACAAACGACTGGTCAAAGCGGCGTAAGAAATGGTGCACTGCGTCCCGGAAAATCGGATCCTGCTTCATGCGGCCTGCCGCCAAAGCCAGCGACGAGCGATCCCGCACCCCGCCCAATGACGCAATTTCCCGACCGCGTTTGCCCTCGGCGAACATGCGCCAGATTTCGGGGCGGGCTAGATCCGGACGCAGATCATCCATATAGATCCCGTCCTGACTCAGCAGTGTCAGAACATCCTGCGCCG
Organism: Cognatishimia sp.; assembly: GCF_964229375.1. GTDB lineage: Bacteria > Pseudomonadota > Alphaproteobacteria > Rhodobacterales > Rhodobacteraceae > Cognatishimia. The sequence goes on along the minus strand of NZ_CAXREH010000155.1, from coordinate 9,712 downwards.
CCTGCACAAGCTGCGAGACCTGACGATCCTTGAGCGCGCGCCGTAAGGCGTTGAAGCCTGTCTGATCTTCGGCGTTCTCTGGGAAATGCAATGCGCGGATAAAGTCGGGCTTTTCCAGCGGTGGGGTCAGATCTTCGGCGGTTGTGCCAAGGGCCAGGAAACCCTGATTGTCCTCATCGATTTCCGGTGCGGGTTCAACAACGGGGCGCGTGGCCGGCGCGGCATCGCGCGATGTCGAGAACATGGCAATCGCGGATTCGGTTTTGCGTTGTGCTGCGGCGATCTCATCGAGTTTCTTGGCGATAGATGGCTCGAGCCCACGACCGGTGGATTGAACCTGACCGGTATAGTTCTGGCGCAGCGCGTCGATCGAGACCTGAAGGCGCCGACCTTCTTCGCGCATGATGCGGCTGGAGCGCGCGACAAATGCCGCCACCCAGATCATCGCGACGGGCATAAAGATCGCCATAGAGGTCATGATGAACCGAAGCGAATCCAGGGCCGTGGTGTCTGCCTCGAGGACGACAAAAAACACAACGCAGGCTGTCACCCAAACCACGGTCAATCCCACCGCAATCAGCTCGACGCCGGTCACGTTTGGCGCGTTCGGACGCCGATACAGGCCAATCGGAGTTGGCTGGCTTTCTTGATCTTCGGCCATGAGGCCCCCGGCTCACCCTGTGCCGAGCTTACACGTAGGCAATCTCGACGATCTCGTAACTTTTCACACCACCCGGTGTGCGCACCTCTACACTGTCGCCTTCTTCTTTGCCGATCAAGGCACGGGCGATAGGGGATTTGATATTGAGAAGCCCCTGTTCCACATTGGCCTCATACTCGCCAACGATCTGCCAGGTCTTTTCTTCGTCTGTATCTTCGTCAGCAACCGTGACAGTTGCGCCGAATTTGATAGAGCCGGACAGCGATGTCGGGTCGATCACTTCGGCCAGCGAAATAATGCCTTCAAGCTCTTTGATGCGACCTTCGATAAAGCCCTGCTTTTCGCGCGCAGAATGATATTCTGCGTTTTCTTTCAAATCGCCCAGTTCGCGCGCCTCGGCGATCGCTTGGATGATCGCAGGGCGTTCAACGGACTTGAGCTGTTTCAGCTCGGTTTCCAGCGCGGCAAATCCCTTGCGCGTCGTGGGGATCTTATCCATCGGTCTTCCTCAGAAAGTCTCAGGGGGCGGGCAAATCGTCCGCCCAGTGATTTGGGGTTGGAATAAGTGACCCATTTGATCAGGGGAATGCAAGCCAAACCACGCTTTAAGGCACGATTTCCGGAAGAATTGGGATGTGTTGTTCTATGCGTCGGTAAAATTCAGGAAAACCATTCGTAACACTACGTTTCTGTGACGATTCCCGTCGGGTTCTGATTGACCTAATCAATAAACTCGCGCTAGCAACGGCGAAAGAAAATTTCTCTAGCCACGCAAGGAGCTAGCCAGATGGCGGAAATCGAACGCGAAGCAATGGAATATGACGTTGTCATCGTAGGTGCAGGTCCGGCCGGCCTGTCGGCGGCGATCCGTTTGAAACAGCTGAATGCTGACCTGGATGTGGTCGTTTTGGAAAAAGGATCCGAAGTCGGCGCACATATCCTGTCTGGCGCGGTTCTGGACCCGGTTGGCCTGAACAAGCTGATCCCTGACTGGAAAGAAAAAGGCGCGCCGCTGAACGTGCCTGTCAAAGAAGACAACTTCTATATGCTGGGCGAAGCAGGTGAAGTTCGTATTCCGAACTTTGTGATGCCGCCGCTGATGAACAACCACGGCAATTATATTGTCTCGATGGGCAACGTTTGTCGCTGGATGGCAGAACAAGCCGAAGAACTGGGTGTCGAGATCTTCCCGGGGATGGCGTGCTCTGAACTGGTTTACGGCGAGAACGGCGAAGTCAAAGGCGTCGTTGCGGGCGTCTTTGGTCTGGAGGCCGACGGCACCTATGGCCCCAACACAGAGCCGGGCATGGAGCTGCACGGCAAATATGTTTTCCTCTCTGAAGGTGTGCGTGGATCGCTCTCGAAAGAGGTGATCACGAAATACGATCTGGATGCGAATTGCGACGTCCCTAAATTCGGCGTCGGTATGAAAGAGATCTGGGAGATTGATCCAGAAAAGCACAACGAAGGCGAAGTGACCCACACAATGGGTTGGCCTTTGGGGACCAAAAATACCGGCGGCACGTTTATCTACCATCTCGACAACAACCAAGTTTACGTCGGTATGATCGTCGATCTGAACTATAAAAATCCGTATCTGTTCCCCTACATGGAGTTTCAGCGCTTTAAGCACCATCCAAAGGTTGCCGAGCTTTTGAAGGGCGGAAAACGGGTTGCCTATGGCGCACGTGCGGTAACAAAAGGCGGCTATCAGTCTATTCCGCAAGCGGCCTTTCCTGGCGGCGCGCTTTTAGGGTGTTCCGTCGGACTTGTGAACTTGCCGCGAATTAAGGGCAACCATAACGCCATGCTGTCCGGCATCGCTGCTGCCGAAGCCGCGGTTGAAGCCATAAAAGCTGAACGCCAAGGCGATACGCTTGAAGCGTACAATGCAGAACTGCGTAGCGGACCTGTCGGTGCGGACCTTAAGAAAGTGCGCAATGTTGCGCCCCTAAATGGCCGATTTGGCCTGTTGGGAGGTTTGACACTGGGCGGCTTTGATATGTGGTTCCAGACCCTCACGGGTGGCCTGTCGCTGTTTGGCACGCTGAAGCACGGCAAGAACGATGCGCAGTCGACAGAATCCGCCGACAAGCACAAGCCGATCGATTATCCAAAGCCCGACGGGACCCTGTCGTTTGATCGCCTGACCAACGTCAGCTTTGCCGCGACCAACCACGAGGAAAGCCAGCCGTGCCACCTGCGTCTGGCCGATCCAAACCTGCCAATCGCAACGAACTTGCCGCAGTTTGACGAACCTGCACAGCGCTACTGTCCGGCGGGCGTCTACGAAGTCGTGGAAAAAGATGGCAAGCCCGAATTCGTGGTCAACTTCCAGAACTGCGTTCACTGTAAGACCTGCGATATCAAAGACCCAAGCCAGAATATCACATGGGTCACCCCGCAGGGTGGCGACGGACCGAATTACCCGAACATGTAACCTAGAAAAGCCCGCCGCGTTTGGCGGGCTTTTTCTTTGGCGGGCCGATTGAGAAAAATCGAAAATCACAGCCATTTCTGCGACGGACCTTCGCGTGGGCTCCGTATCACTGCACAGCAAGCGACGTGGAGTGCGTGATGTCTCAGAAAATTCTGCCAGTTGGGTTCTTGGTTATTCTTTTCGCCCTGCTGATGTCTGCCGCAGCGACATCAGAAACCCTGTGGGGCGCCTGCGGGCTTTTCTAGCAGAGCCAGTGCCCACGGCTGAAAACGGTGCGCGCGACATGAGCCGCGCGCGCATGTCTTATGGCTCGTAAGGCAGAGAAGAGTGGTGCAACACGACGCGCACGGCTCCGTCTTCGTCTTTCTTATAGCCAAAGGTTTTGTTCACCGTGGTCACGTTGCCGTCTTTGTCTGTGAAACGACCCCAGCCCATCCACATGCCAACATTGCCTTCGACGAAATGCGCGGATGTTTCAAACTCCGCCTGACGCCACCCTTTGAGGCCAAAGCCGCCGTCCAATGGATAGTTCTTGTCGTGGCCCACAAAATACGCCAGCGCGCCGTCTTTGGTTGGGCGAAACGTCTTGTCGCCACTGGCCAGCGTTGGTTTGAACATCACCGGACCCAGATTATAGCCATAGGCCGCATCCAGAACGTCATTGGCCAGCGCCCGCGCGCCGTCGATGCCCGCGTTCTCATAGGCCTTAGAGATCGCGACAAGGGCGTCGCCCCAGGCTGTGCGGGCCTGCAACAGGTCGGCTTCTGTGATGGTCATCCAGATTTTCCTTTTCGCTTAGGGGTCGCCAGTAAAGACGAGGTCGTGACGATTTATCGCCACTCTCCTCACGTCAATGCGGTCAGAAGTCAACTTTTATCCCTTACTTCAGGTCACAAGTTGTCATAACGGGTCACCAAAGGCGGTCTTTTGCGTAGTCTGCATAGCCCGTGTCATAGCCCGCGCCGTCAAAGTCCTCTTTGACCTCGCGCAGGAAATCACCGGCACTTGGCACCTTGTCGCTGTCATCTTCTGCGGCCCAAAGACGCGACCGCATGATGGCTTTGGCGCATTGGAAATAGGCCTCGCCGACTGTCATCACGATGACCGAACGGGGGGTGATGTTTTTCTTTTCAAACCTCGCGCAGAGATCTGGGTCGGCGGTGACGATCGCGGTGCCGTTCACGCGGACGACGTTGTTGCTGCCGGGGACCATGAACATCAGGCTTACCCGCTCGTCACGGACGATGTTTTTCAGCGAATCCAGCCGGTTGTTCCCGCGCCAATCAGGCAAAAGCAAAGTGCCGGGATCCTGAATATGCACCACCGGATCAACATCGCCGCGTGGGCTAGCGTCGGTGCCCTCTGGCCCAACGGTAGAAAGGATCACAAACCGCGAAGCCTCGATCCACTGGCGATATCTGGGGGTGATCTGCCGCGCGACTTTGTCCAGCGACAACGGATTCACAACGTCATAAAGCGCTTCGAGGTCTTTTACAGAGGTAACAGCCTGCATCGTGGATCTCCTTGCAGCAACGGGCAACCAACCTTGCCAATTATGTACCAAGATCGCAGCCGCAATACCACGGCTCACAGGATTGCGAAGCGGCTGCCATTGCTCCTTGTCAAAGACCCCGATAGGCTGTCTGTGCCCATCAGATCCAAGGACATATCGTGCGTTTCACCTTGCTTAAGTCTTTCGTCATTGCGGCCAGTGTTCTGGTCACATCAGTTCCGGCTTCGGCCCAAGGTCTTGCCGGCAGCTATCTGGCCGGACGCGCCGCCGCCAGCAGCTATGACTACGAGGCTGCGTCGATCTATTACACACGGCTTTTGGTGGCGAATCCCAGTGATCCGTTCCTGTTGGAAAGCCTGGTTCTGGCGAATGTCTCGCTGGGCAATATGGACAAGGCGATTCCGGTCGCGCGTCGCTTGAACGCGATCGAAGGCATGTCCAGCCAGCTTGCGAATATTGCTCTGGTTGCGGATCTTGCCGAACGCGGCAGTTTTGGCGAAGTGATCGCGCGAATTCAGGACGGTCAGGGAATCGGCCCGCTGGTGGATGGTTTGGTTCAGGCATGGGCTGCGCTGGGCGATGGGGATATGAACGCGACGATCGCAGGATTTGACGCGGTTGCCCAGGAACCGGGTCTGGCGGGATTTGCGCTTTACCATAAGGCGCTTGCGATGGCCTCGATTGGCGATTTTGCCGGTGCCGAGAATATTTACGCGTCCGAAGGCGCACGTGGGATGCAACTGACCCGTCGCGGAGCGATGGCGCAGATCGAAATCCTCAGTCAGCTTGGCCGCAATGAAGACGGTCTGGAAATTCTGGACGCTTTGTTTGGCAAAGATCTGGACCCGCAATTGCGCCAGCTGCGCGCGGATCTGGCGGCGGGCACGCGGTTGCCGTTTTCGCATGTTCGGAACGCGAAAGAGGGCATCGCCGAGGTGTTTTATTCGCTGGCAGATGCACTGCGCGGTGAAGCGGACCCTGACTATGCGTTGCTGTATACACGCACCGCCGAATTCCTGCGTCCCGACCACGTAGATGCCTTGTTGCTGTCGGCAGAACTGCTTGAGAACCTAGAGCAATTTCACCTTGCGACCCGCGCATATCGCTCTGTGCCAGCGGATCATCTGTCCTTTCATGCGGCGGAACTGGGCCGTGCCGAAGCGCTGCGTCGCAGTGACCGTGTCGAGGCCGCTATCGAAGTTCTAGAGCAGCTGGCCCGCACGCATGGCGACTTGCCGGTGGTTCACAACACGCTTGGCGATGTGTTCCGCCAACAACAGGACTATGCACGCGCGGCGGCGGCCTATGACAAGGCGCTGTCGATGATGGAAGATCCCAGCGACGGCAAGTGGTTCACGCTCTATGCGCGTGGGATCACCAATGAACGTCTAGGCGACTGGCCAGCGGCCGAGGCGGATTTCCGTGCGGCGCTGGCGCTTAATCCGGAACAGCCGCAGGTGTTGAACTATCTTGGGTATTCCTTGGTTGAGAAGCGTATCAAGCTGGACGAGGCGCTGAATATGATCGAACGCGCCGTCCAAGCACGCCCAGATTCAGGCTATATCGTCGACAGCCATGGCTGGGTTCTGTATCGCCTTGGTCGCTTTGAAGAAGCGGTGGAACCGATGGAACGTGCGGCGGCTTTGATGCCGGTTGACCCAATCGTCAATGACCATTTGGGCGATGTTTACTGGATGGTTGGGCGAAAAACCGAAGCAAGATTCCAGTGGCAACGCGCTCTGTCCTTCATCACCGAAGACAGCGCGCCAGAAGCCGACCCTGAACGCATTCGCGCCAAGCTCGAAACTGGTCTGGATGCGGTGCTTGAGGCAGAAGGCAGCGATCCGGTTCAGGTGGCCAATGACGGATAGTGTCAGGGCATTTGCCCCGGCAAAGGTTAACCTCACCCTGCATGTGACAGGCCAGCGGCCGGATGGATACCATCTGTTGGATTCCTTGGTGGCCTTTGCCGATATTGGCGATCACATCAGCGCCAAAAACGCGGACGAGACATCGTTGACGGTCAAAGGGCCTCGGGCCGCCGGAGTGCCGACGGATGCGCACAATCTGATGACAAAGGCGGCGCACTTGATGGATTCCGAAAGGCCCGTTGCACTGTCGCTTGAAAAGACCTTGCCCGCGGCATCCGGTATTGGTGGCGGATCGTCTGACGCAGCCGCAACCCTTCGGGCCTTGGCCGAGCTGTGGGATGTGCCGATGCCTGACGCCTCAGACACGCTCGTGCTTGGTGCAGATTTGCCCGTGTGTCTTGCGCCCGGACCCCAGCGTATGGCTGGCATCGGCGAGCAGATCACACCGCTTCCGCCGCTGCCTGCCTGTGACATCCTCTTGGTCAATCCGGGTGTTCACGTCGCCACCCCCAGTATTTTCAAGGCCTTGGGCAGCCGCGACAACGCGCCGATGCCTGCGCAATTGCCTGTCTGGGAGACTGCCGCAGATCTGGCTGATTGGCTTAGCACACAGCGCAACGACTTAGAGCCGCCTGCGGTCGCAACAGCTCCGGTCATTAGCGATGTTCTGGCAGAGCTGTCGGCCGCAAAAGGCGTGTTGCTTGCGCGGATGTCAGGATCAGGCGCGACGTGTTTTGCTCTGTTTGAAAGCGAAAGCCCCGACATAGAGAACGCCGCCAAAAGCATCGCAGCGCGTCACCCAGAGTGGTGGGTCCAAGCGGGTAAGTTGTTAAATCCAGCCTAGCGGCAGCCGCCAACGCACGTGACTCCCACCGCGTCTTGGGGGATCAGTTGATGCGGGCGACCACGTAATCCGCCAGATCGATCAGAAGTGTCTTGATCTGGTGGTCCGGCAAATCTGCCAGCGCATCTTTCGCAACCTGCGCCCACTTCAGGGCATCCTGACGGGTCTCATCAAGCGCCCCATGGGCTTTCAGCAACGTGAGGGCCGTTTCCAGATCGCCGTCTTCCTGCTTGCCCTTCTCGATCGTGCGTTGCCAGAACGCGCGCTCTTGGTCGTCGGCTTTCGCTACGGCCTTGATCAAAGGCAAGGTGAGCTTGCGCTCGCGGAAATCATCGCCAACGTTTTTGCCAGTGGCGGCGCTATCGCCTTGATAATCCAACAGATCATCTACGATCTGAAAGGCAATCCCAAGCGCATCGCCGTAGTTAAACAGCGCTTTGACATGGGCGTCATCCGCCCCTGCAATGACGCCGCCAACTTCTGTTGCGGCCGAGAAAAGCGCCGCGGTCTTGCCGCGCACAACTTGCAGATAGATGCTTTCGTCCGTGGCCAGATCCTGCGCAGCGGTCAGCTGAAGAACTTCGCCTTCCGCAATCGTGGCAGAGGCATTGGCCAGAATGTCCAGTACCCGCAAAGATCCGGTTTCAACCATCAGCTGGAACGAGCGCGAGAACAGATAGTCCCCTACCAAAACCGAGCTTTTGTTGTCCCACAAAAGATTCGCCGTTGGGCGACCACGGCGCTGGGCGCTTTCGTCGACCACATCGTCATGCAGCAATGTGGCCGTATGAATGAATTCGACCGTTGCCGCGAGGTGAATGTGATAGGGGCCGTCATAGCCACACAGATGCGCGGTTGCGAGTGTCAGCAGCGGGCGCAACCGCTTGCCACCAGCGCCGACAAGATGCGCGGTTACTTCTGGAATGCGCGGTGCGTGCTCGCTGGCCATGCGTGCCGTGATCAGCGCGTTTACGCGATCCATGTCGTCCGCCAACAGCGCCGCCAGCGCTTCGTGTGGTTTATGTGCTGCCTGATCCAGACTCATAACGTTCCCGTCACTAGGGTCGACAAACCCCGGCCCTTGGCCTTACATCCCTTGTATGAAAGAGCTTCTTCGCACCACCGACCCAACGATCATTGCTTTCGCCAAAGCTCTCCTTCAGGGGGAGGGTATAGACTGCTTTGAAATGGACGTAAATATGAGCGTCCTAGAAGGCGGTATCGGCATATTTCCCCGCCGTTTGATGGTGCGCGACGATATGGTTGACGCGGCCGAACGTGTGATGCGCGACAACGAGATCCCGCTGGGGCGGCCGTGAGTCAGAAAATCTCGCAAAATGAGTATCTTGGCGGAAAAGTCCAGATCCGGCAGCCTGTCACGGGCTATCGGGCCGGGGTTGATCCGGTGCTATTGGCAGCTTCTGTTCCGGCGCGGCCTGGACAGGCTGTATTAGAGTTGGGCCTTGGCGTCGGGACAGCGGCGCTTTGTCTCACGGCGCGGGTGGGCAATCTGGCGTTAACAGGGGTTGAGATTCAACCTGAATATGCAGCCCTTGCACGCGAAAATGCGACGTTGAACGCCGCCGATCTGACCGTTGTTGAGGCCGATCTGACCGCGCTGCCCGATACGGTCAAGAACATGCGCTTTGACCATGTCATCGCCAATCCGCCCTATTTTGACCGCGATGCTGGCCATGCCGCACAGAATAAGGGGCGCGAAACGGCGATGGGCGAGGCGACCCCACTTGCGGACTGGCTGGATGTCGCGGCCCGGCGCGTAAAGCCGAAAGGCTATGTCAGCTTTATTCACCGCGCCGAACGCGTACAGGATTTGTTGGTAAGTTTGCCCAAGGTTCTTGGGTCGGTTCAAATCCAACCGCTGCAGCCCAGACTGGGGCGCGACGCACATCTGGTGATTTTGCGGGCGCGACACTCGGGCAAGGCTCCGTTGCGATTTCACGCGCCGATTCTGATGCACGCGGGCGCGCAACATGGTCAAGACGGCGAGGATTACACGCCGCATATCAAAGATGTTTTGCGCCAAGGTGCGGCGCTTGGGATGCCCGATTAACCCCTCAGGCACCTCTTTCAACGTCTTGCGCATTTGCGGGATGCTCGGCGCAATCGCCAAGCCCCCAATCGGCGGAAACTGACTTTCTTGGCGCTATGATGCGCCTGCAGCGTGACAGACGTGGCGATCTGTGCTGCAATCGCAGACCTACATTGAAACTTAGAGAGGAGGGCTGCCATGAGTGTGAGCTCGCATTTGGAACAACTGAAACGGAAACACGAAACCCTCTCCCAACAGGTCGAAGAAGAGCAACGTGCCCCAGGTTCCAGCGACTTTTCTATCGCGGAAATGAAGAAACAAAAACTTAAGCTA
>NZ_CAXREH010000154.1:0-5947 GCF_964229375.1 Cognatishimia sp. | reverse complement strand
AATTTCGATATCTTGCCCAAGGTTGTGACGGTCACGGGCTCTAACGGTAAATCAACCACCTCGGCCCTCATCCACCATGTTTTAGAAAGCGCCAATCGGCCTTGTCAGTTGGCAGGCAACATCGGTCGCGGTGTTCTGGATATTGATCCGGCCATTGACGGCGAAGTGGTTGTGCTGGAACTCTCTAGCTATCAGACGGACCTTGCCCGCGCCCTGACACCGGACGTCGCGGTGTTCACCAATCTGTCGCCCGATCACCTTGATCGCCACGCGGGTATGGGGGGCTATTTCGCAGCAAAACGCCGTCTATTTGCCGAAGGCGGACCTGATCGTGCCGTGGTTGGCATTGACGAGGACGAGGGGCTCTATCTGGCCAATCAACTGTCCGAAGGTCTTGCAGATGATCGCGTCATTCGCATGTCGGTCGAGCAGAAACTGACCGGTCAGGGCTGGCAGGTATTTGCGAAAAAAGGCTTCCTGTCAGAATACCGCAAAGGCAAACAAGTGGGCTCGGTTGATCTGCGACAAATCAAAGGACTGCCGGGAACCCACAATCATCAGAACGCTTGTGCCGCCTATGCGGTGTGCCGTTCTCTCGGGCTTGCGCCACGGGTGATCGAACAGGCGTTTCACAGCTTCGCAGGTTTGCCCCACCGTTCGCAGATCATCGCGGAGCAGGGTGGTGTGACCTATGTGAACGACAGCAAAGCCACTAACGTTGATGCAGCAGCCAAGGCGCTGGGTGCCTTCAAAAAGATCCGCTGGGTCTGTGGCGGTCTGGAAAAGGACGGCGGGCTTGATGCGTTGCATTCCGCCACATCCGAGGTGATCAAAGCCTATGTCATCGGGCGCGAAGCCGCGAACTTTGCCATGCAGCTTGGCGGGCTTGACGCCGAAGTCTGCACAGACATGGAAACGGCGGTGGCCAAGGCCGTATCTGAGGCGCAAGAGGGCGAGACGGTTTTGCTGGCCCCCGCAGCCGCGAGTTTTGATCAGTACGACAGCTTTGAGAAGCGCGGCACGCATTTCACCGAATTGGTCAAGGCCGCCTTAGCCTAGGGTTTTGCGGCGATGGCCGTGCCTGCCGCGAAACCAGAACTCCAGGCCCATTGGAAATTAAATCCCCCAAGCCAGCCGGTCACATCGACCGCTTCGCCAATGGCGTAAAGCCCGGGCGTGGATTTCGCCTCCATCGTTTTTGAGGACAGCCCATCGGTGTCGATGCCGCCCAAAGTAACCTCTGCGGTGCGATAGCCTTCGGTGCCGCTTGGCGTCAGTCGCCAGTTGCGCAGGGCCGCATCCAAAGCGCGCAGTTTGGCGTCGGATTGATCCGCGATATTGCCCGAAATGCCTAGGTCTTTTGCCAGATGTTCGATCAGCTTGGCGGGCAATAGCTGTGCCAGAATGGTCGACAGGTTCTTACGCCCGTCCTCGCTGCGTTTGGCGCGCAGAGTCTCGTAAAGGTCGCCTTGAGGATAAAGATCAAAGCTGACGTCTTGCCCCTCGCGCCAGTACGAGCTGATTTGCAGAACCGACGGGCCAGACAGCCCGCGATGGGTGAACAGCAGGGCCTCTTCAAATGTTGCGGTGTCGCTTTTGACGCGCACGGGCAAAGCGACTCCTGACAACGGTCCAAACCGCCCGTCCGTAAAAGTGAAGGGCACAAGACCCGCGCGCGTGTCTGTCACCGCAAGGCCAAACTGTTTGGCAATGTCATAGGCCAGTCCGGTTGCCCCCATTTTGGGGATGGATTTCCCGCCGGTTGCCAGCACCAGATTGTCTGCAAAGACAGTCACCTCGGTGCCGTCTTTTTCAAGCTGGACCTCGAACTTTCCGTTCTTTTGACACACCGTTCCCACAGATGTCTTCAGCCAAATCTCTGCCCCCGCCGCGTGCAGTTCCGTAAGCAGCATCTGCACGATGTCTTTAGAGGTCTCGTCACAGAACAACTGGCCCAGCGTCTTTTCGTGATAGGCAATGCCGTGGCGGCTGACGAGGTCGATGAAATCCCATTGGGTATACCGACTGAGCGCGCTTTTGCAGAAATGCGGGTTCCCACTTAGGAAGTTTTCAGGCGATGCGTACATATTGGTAAAATTGCAGCGGCCTCCGCCTGAGATGCGGATCTTTTCGCCGGGGGCTTTGGCGTGATCGACGATCAACGTTCCCGCGCCCGCATGGGCGGCACACATCATTCCAGCGGCGCCCGCGCCAAGGATCAGAGTCTTTATCTGCATGCGCCCGCCCATGCCCGAGCCTTGGGGCCAAGGTCAAGGCAAATAGCGCCTCAGAGGTCGCCGAGGTGAGTGTGTTTGAAGCCTTGCGTGGTTTTCAACCCATAGCCTAAGGCGCGGTCAAATCCCGTATGCGCCAGCATCAAAGCGCCTATGCCTGCCATCGCGGGATCCGCTGTCAAAAGCCCGGCAACCAGCAAAATTGCCCCCAGCGCGTAGACATGCACCAGATTATACACCAGTGCCCCGATTTTTGGCCCGGCGGAATAGGCGGCAAACGACAGGTCCGGCGCAAAAAAGAATAGCACGCTGACCCAGATGGGAAAGCCGCTGTCCAGATAGGCAAAATAGATCAAAGCTGCGCTGAAAACCCCAAGGCCTTCCAGACGTTGCCAAAGTACTGTGTCTTTCATCGCGTCCCCTCCGGCTGCAGATCAACTATGAAAACCGAAGGGGCGCGGGTCAATCTTTACTCAAAAGTTTGCTCATAGGCCTGCGAGAACGCGAGTTCTAGCGCTGCGCCGTCTTGGTAGAGATCAAGATCTGCGCCGCGTTGCGCGTCGGGATGGCTGCGCGGGCAGGGGATCGGCGCGCCGAGGGTCGTGTGAATCGGAATGACCTCGGCGTGGATTGGCAGCGCGTAATCCTCTTCATCATCCGCCACCGTGCCGCTTCTTTGTTTCGCCGCAGCAGAGTCGATGTCCATATAGATGAACGACGTTGCCTTAAGCTCTTGCGGTGTGACCGCGCGCAATGCGTCCGTGCGGCCGGGGAACAGGCGATCCACCATGGCTACCTGTGCGGCATATTTTTCGTCGGGGTCGTCCAAAAGGCGTGCAGTGCCAAAGGCCATGACGGTGCGGTAGTTGGCGGAATGATGAAACCCAGAGCGCGCAATGACCAACCCGTCGAAATGGGTGACGGTCACACAGGCTTTGACGCCCTTACGGATGGATTTGATCATTTTGCTGGCCGCGCTGCCGTGCCAGTAAAGCCGCGTTCCCTCGCGCCAGAACATCGTGGGTGTTGCGTAGGGTTGACCGTCGATCACATAGGCCACATGACATAGTGCTGCCGCGTCCAGAATGCGGTGCACGCTGTCATGATCATAAGCGGCGCGGGCATGTGCGCGTTTCACCCGATTGGTTGGGGTAATGGGATAGCTTGGCTGATCGGTCATAGCGCACTCCTTCATGTGATGAATGTGTTCTAACGCGCATCGGTTTTTCAAAAAGCTCCAATTTTTACAAAAACGACCATACCAAAATTGGGCGGAGACCTGCCGCAGAGGACCATAAATTCGCAAAGGGGAATTTCCCTGAAAGCTTCCCTTAAACGCGAACTCGTGGTAAGATTTGCAGCAGATCCGGAGAACCGGACGCAAACAGGCAAATCGGCAGGTCTCAGATGACAGAAATGGTCTACGGCGGAGTCCCAGTACGGGACGTTGAGCCGATTCTTCCGAAGTGGTGGCGCACAGTTGATAAGATTACCCTAACCTGTGTTCTGGGCTTGATGGGTATCGGGATGCTGTTGGGATTGGCGGCCAGTCCGCCGTTGGCCGAGAAAAACGGGTTTCCGTATTTCCACTATGTTCTGCGTCAGGGTATTTTTGTTGGCGGCGCGATGGTGACGATGGTGATCGTCTCGATGCTGTCCCCTCGCGAAATTCGCAGGTTTGCCGTATTGGGGTTCTTTCTGGCGTTCGTGGCTTTGTTGCTGTTACCGGTGTTTGGCACCGACTATGGCAAGGGCGCTGTGCGCTGGTATTCGTTGGGTTTTGCGGCGCTGCAACCTTCGGAATTTCTAAAGCCGGTTTATGTGGTTGTGATGGCATGGCTGATGGCCGCCAGCCAAGAGATCAACGGACCGCCCGGCAAAAGCTGGTCGATGGTTCTGACGTTGATTATTGTCGGGGCGCTGGTGATGCAGCCGGACTTTGGCCAGGCCTGTCTGATCCTGTTTGGCTGGGGCGTGATGTATTTCGTGGCAGGCGCGCCGATGACCCTGTTGGTCGCTATGGCGGGCTTTGTCTGTATCGGCGGTTTTGTGGCCTATAACGTTTCGGAACACTTTGCGCGCCGGATTGATGGCTTCCTGAGTACCGATGTGGATCCGACGACGCAGCTTGGCTATGCGACCAATGCGATCCGCGAGGGCGGGTTCTTTGGCGTTGGTGTCGGCGAAGGGCAGGTGAAATGGTCCCTGCCTGACGCGCATACAGATTTCATCATTGCGGTCGCTGCCGAAGAATACGGATTGGTTCTGGTGCTGTGTATCATTGGGCTTTACGCGACAATCGTCGTGCGCTCGCTGCTGCGCCTGATGCGCGAACGTGATCCGTTCATTCGGCTTGCTGGCACCGGACTGGTGGCACTGTTTGGTATCCAGGCGATGATTAATCTGGGTGTTGCGGTGCGATTGTTGCCAGCCAAAGGCATGACTTTGCCGTTTGTAAGCTATGGTGGCTCTTCCCTTATTGCAGGTGGCATCGCAGTCGGTATGTTGCTGGCTCTGACCCGAAGCCGGGCTCAGGGCGAATTTGGCGATATACTTCGAGGCCACATCAGATGACTAAACAACCGCTGCTTTTGATGGCAGCAGGCGGCACCGGGGGCCACATGTTTCCGGCGCAGGCCCTTGCAGAGGCGATGCTGGCAAAAGGATGGCGCGTCAAGCTGTCTACCGACGCCCGCGGTGCCCGCTATACCGCAAGCTTTCCAGATGGGGTCGAGATCGAACAGGTCTCGTCTGCCACGTTTTCGCGGGGTGGAGCGCTGGCCAAACTGGCGGCTCCGTTTCAGATCATGGGTGGCGTTCTGTCGGCCGTTCTGAAGTTGCGGCGCGACCGGCCAGATGTGGTGGTGGGATTTGGCGGCTATCCGACCATTCCCGCAATGGGCGCTGCAGTGCTGATGAAACTGCCGCGGATGATCCACGAGCAAAACGGTGTGCTGGGCCGCGTCAATCAGGTCTTTGCCAAACGTGTCAGCAAGATCGCATGCGGCACCTGGCCGACAACACTTCCCGAGGGGATCGAAGGCACCCATACCGGAAACCCTGTACGCCAAACGGTTCTGGACCGCGCGGGGGCTGGTTATATTCCGCCGGGTGACTATCCGATGTCGATCCTTGTGATTGGCGGCAGCCAAGGTGCGCGCATTCTGTCCGAGATCGTGCCGCCAGCGATTGCGATGTTGCCTGACGATATCAAATCCTATCTGCGCGTCAGTCATCAGGCGCGCGGCGAAGACCACGCCAATGTCTCGGAGTTCTATGCAGAGCAAGGCATCACAGCGGACGTGCAAGAGTTTTTCACCGACATTCCAGAACGTATGAGCGAAGCGCAATTGGTCGTCTCGCGCGCCGGGGCATCTTCGGTGGCCGATATTTCCGTGATTGGACGGCCCTCAATTTTGATCCCGCTGGCGATTGCGACTGGGGATCACCAAAGCGCCAATGCCCGTGGGCTAGAGGAAGCGGATGGGGCAATCGTTATCCCCGAAACCGCCTTTACGGTCGAAACATTGACCGCTCAGATATCTGCCATCTTGGGGGATGCGGACGCAGCGGTCGAGATGAGCGCCGGGGCGCTTGCCATGGGAATGCCTGACGCAACTGCCAATCTGGTGGCGATGGTCGAAGAACTGGCGCAGGAGGTCGGTTGATATGAACGCAGCAACAAAACTGCCCGGTGACGTTGGCCCGATCCA
>NZ_CAXREH010000153.1:0-18952 GCF_964229375.1 Cognatishimia sp. | reverse complement strand
CACTGACCGTTGTGGACATCACCCCCCGCAGCTTCAGAACGCGGCCGTCCGCGGCGCAGACAAGATCCCCTTCAGTCAGCGCATCTACCGCACGCGGCCCGTGTGGTGTTGCCACTTGGGTGCCCGCCACAAGACAGGCCGGCCCAAGCAGATCCACATCCAAAGACCCCGAGCTGCTGACAAATGTGGTGGATACAAGCGTTGCATCATTCAGCACCGATCCATCCGTAGGGGTAAAAACCTCGCGGCCGTCAGCCAAATAAAGAGTGGTCCCGGTTACCGTAGATTGGGATCCATCGGGCCAGCTGACCGTGACCGTATCCCCCGGATAGGCGCGAATGACATCGCTGCTATCGATGCTGTCGCCACCGTTACGACCGATATCGCCGTCATCATCGGCATCGACCATGTCGAAGGTGAACACATCTAGCGAGCTGCCCGAAGACGGCGGCGCAAAGGGATCAATCAGCCAAAACTGATCGGTATAGGAGGATGGCATAGCTGCTCTCTTGCTCTACCGGCCCGAATTTCCGGGCTCTTTGTATCGTTGCGCGGAAAACTATCACGCCCCGACCGGAAAATCGAGGCGTGACAATAACTTACAACCCTAGATAGAACCTAGCCGCCCAACAGTAACCTCACCATTGTAGGCTGATCGATATAGCCGGTAACGTTCAAACCGCGTGCTTTCTGGAACCGACGGATTGCCCGACGGGTGGCTTTGTCGAAATTCCCGTCCACTGTGCCGGGGTCCAGCCCAAGGCCGGACAGTCGACCTTCGATCAAAAGCCGGGTGGCAGAGTTGCGGGCGACCGCGTTCTCTGTTGCGCCAAACTGGGCTCTCAGTTCTTCGGACCGCGCCTCTTCTTTCAGATCCGCAACGCGCGCGCTTGCGGTTTCAGCGAAGGCACCATCAGGATAATCCGCCAGGAAATCCTCATAGGCTTCGATGGTGTTCTCGGCCTCGGCCCGATCCCAGGCTGCGCGTTCACGCCCGCTCAGTTCTGCACGGCGTTCCGCTTCGAAATCAGCGATGCCGTCTCTTGCGATATCCGCGAAGATCCCGTCTGGATAGCGGTTGAGATACAGCCGGTAATCTTCTTCCAGCCCACTGATGCCGGTGGAATTCCAATAGGCGCGATCGCGGGCTTCTTCGATCAGACGACGGCGGCGCGCTTCTTCTTCAAGCTCAGCGGCCCGACGCGCGGCAACCTCTGTTAGCAAAGACAGCTGATCGCGATCAAGGAACCCATGCGGCTCAAGCCGGTTGTCTTCCTGCCACGCCACAATCGCCCGCCGTGTTGCGGGGCCAAAGACCCCGTCGATGCCACGAGGATCATAGCCGAGCAAAGCCAAAGAGCGCTGGATCTCTTGCCGCTTAGAGCGGTTGAGGCGCAAGTCGGCTTCTGCCTGTTTGATGGCAGTTTCGCGATCCTGTTCGGTACCCAAAATCACATCCGCGGCTTGTTCCGCGAACAGACCATCTGGATAGCGGTTTAGGTAGGCGTCATAGGCCTCTGGCGTGCCGATGTCGCGCACAGCGCTCCAATAAGCCAGCTCGCCGATGTCTTCAGGTGGCTCGCTTTCCGCCTCTGTGAACGCCGTTGTCGCCGACTGAAAACCACCAACCGTCACGCCGGTGCGCTCTAGGTCTGAGGTCAAAGAGCCTGGCTGCAACAAGGCGTTGAGGGCGCGTTGAACTTGGCGCGATGACCCGGAAACCGACGTCACACCCTGTGGCAGGTCGATCGCTCCCACGCCGTTTTCAAGGTCAACCAGCCCCTCGATCGGACGCGGGCTTGGCACCATGGCCAGAACTGCACTGCCCGCTGACGCGCCCAGCGCGCGGTCGAGCAAATAAAGAGGCAGCGCCTTGCTGCCCAGATCATAGCGGTCTGGCGTTCGACCGCCCTGCGACATTATCCATGTACGCGTACCATCATGCACAATATGTCCACGCAGGACGACAACCGTACGTCCCGGGTCACCCTGTGTCGCGGCTTCTAACGCGAACACCGCTGCCCGCATCCGCGACAAGGTCGGATTGTCCAGCCGATCCACTTCGAAGCCTTCGGAAATCAGGCGCGACCGGATCGCGTTAATCCGCCCGTCACTGGGCAGATCCGTCAGATGTTTATAATTGCTTAGATCCACGATCAGAGCGCGATCTTTGGCGCTGACGGCAGAGGCCAGCACCGCAGTAATCATTGCGGCAACGGCCGCCCACTTCATACGCATAAATAGAACTCCTTACATGCGTTTGCATGCATCCCCACCCCAGTCTGCGCCAGAATCGCGCGTTTGGGAAGGTTCTTGCGTCGACCGCATGTGGAGTCAGACAGGTTTAACCGTCGTAGCTGCGTTGGTCCTCGATCACCAAACCATCGTTTGGCAGTGTGCCCGGAGCCACCAATTCGATCTTGCCGCGCAGCTTCAGCACACTTGCCACGCTCTCGGCATAGAGGTCCGCGTTCTGAGCTTCGGTTTCGATCTGAACGGTCATCACGTCCATTTCCTGATCGCGCGATGCGATCACGCGGGCGCGTCGAACGTCTTCGTGTTTTTCAACCAGCGCAGCCACCTGTTCCGGCCTGACAAACATGCCCTTGATCTTGGTGGTTTGGTCCGCGCGTCCCATCCAGCCTTTGATCCGCATATTGGTGCGTCCGCAGGGGCTTTCGCCCGGCAGGATGGCGGACATGTCGCCCGTGGCGAACCGGATCAACGGATAGTCGGGATTAAGGGTCGTGACCACAACCTCGCCCACCTCGCCGGGCGCAACGGGGTTGCCGGTGCCAGGCGTGACGATCTCGACGATCACGCCTTCGTCCACGATCATGCCCTCCATGGCCTCGGTTTCATAGGCAATGTTGCCCAGATCGGCCGTCGCATAGCTTTGCAGACAGGTGATCCCCTGATCCGCGTATTCCTGACGCAGACTTGGAAACAGCGCCCCTCCACCAACGACCGCCTTGCTGATCGACAACGAGACACCCATGGCCTTGGCTTTGTCCAAAATCACCTTCAGATAA
Source organism: Cognatishimia sp. (assembly GCF_964229375.1). GTDB lineage: Bacteria > Pseudomonadota > Alphaproteobacteria > Rhodobacterales > Rhodobacteraceae > Cognatishimia. The sequence goes on along the minus strand of NZ_CAXREH010000153.1, from coordinate 15,920 downwards.
TCAGGTGTTCCGGCATAGGCCGTCACGCCCATTGCCGCCGCAGCCGAAACTTGCAGTTCGGTTTGACCCGTGCCCGCTGGCAGCACCGTCGCCCCTACAGCCCGCGCACCGTTTTCAAAAATCATACCGGCAGGTGTCAGGTGGTAACCAAAACAGTTCTGCACAACATCCTGCTCGCCAACGCCGCAGGCATGCAGGAAACGGCCCATGCGCCACCAGTCGCGCGTACGACCGCCTGGCTCATAGATCGGTCCCGGAGACTGAAAGATATGCGCAAACTCGGTCACGGGAATTGCGTTGAAACCGCCCAGCGGAGGGCGCTCAGACTGGGCCTGCACCAAGTCCGACTTGCGCAGAACTGGCAGTTTTGCCAAGGCCGCTGCACTGGTCACATTGGCCGGGCTAACCTGTGCAAACCGTGCCGCGTACCCCGACAGAACCTTGGCCCGCGCGATCTGTTGCGGCAGGGCCATCGACAGGTCATTGGCACGCTGGTCTGCGGTTCGGGTCTCTAGGGCATCGAAATAGCGGCTCATGGTGTCTCCTATTGGTCAGGGTTGCGGTGAAACTGGCTTAGCTCAGCCAGCGTTTCCGCCTCCGGTAGGAGCGCACGTCCCGAAACGACTTTCGCCCTTCGTCTGACATGCCAAGATAAAATTCTTTCACGTCAGGGTTTTCACGCAGTTCAGCCGCTGGGCCATCCATGACCACGCGCCCTGATTCAAGAATATAGCCATAGTGGGCAAAGCGCAGCGCCACATTGGTGTTCTGTTCCGCCAGAAGAAAAGTCACGCCTTCGTTCTCGTTCACGGATTTTACGATCTCAAAGATCTGTTCCACCAGTTGCGGCGCAAGGCCCATCGAGGGCTCATCAAGCAGAATGGTTTCGGGACGGCTCATCAAAGCGCGGCCCAATGCCAGCATCTGTTGCTCGCCGCCAGAGGTGTAACCCGCCTGACTTTTGCGCCGCTCTTTCAGACGTGGGAAATAGGTGTAGACCATCTCTAGGTCTTGCTGCAGCTCTGCGCTCGAAGCGCTGCGTGTATAGGCGCCAGTCATCAGGTTTTCTTCGACCGTCAGGTGCTCAAAACAGTGACGCCCTTCCATCACCTGAATGACCCCGCGCTTCACCAAAGCCGCCGGATCCAGATCCTGAATGCGGTCGCCGCGATAGGTGATCTGACCTTTGGTGACCTCTCCGCGTTCAGAGTGCAGCAGGTTGCTGACCGCCTTAAGCGTGGTCGTCTTACCTGCGCCATTCCCGCCCAGCAAAGCGGTGATCCCACCTTTGGGCACGGACAGGCTGACACCTTTCAGAACGAGGATCACGTGGTTGTAGATCACTTCGATGTTGTTGACCTCTAGCAGGGTCTCATCTTGTGGGGCCGCATCCAGCATGAGTTTGAATTCCTTGTAAGAGTGATGCCCCGGCCCAAACGCGCAGGCCGGGGCAAATTCACTTAGCTGCAGTTGGAGCCGATGTTGTTTTCAGCTGCGTATGCAGAGCTGTCTGCCTCAACCAGGGCTCCGATCACGTCACCATCGGTTGGCGCGAAGTCAGAGATCAAAGACCAAGTCTGCGCGCTCGCATCCCACTGGGTCACGCCCACCAGACCTGGGCCACCGTGGTTTTCACAGGACACAGAGAAGCTTGGACCAAAGTTTGGCATACCCAGACCGACCATTTTCTCTTCGGTCATTTCCAGGGCTTCCATACCGTCGCGCATCATCGCAGGGGTGATGTCAGCAACACCGTGGATCGCCTGAGCCGTCTTCACAGCTTCGGCTGCAAGCATCGCCGCGTACATACCGCGGTTGTACAGCACGTTGCCGATCTGATCGCCTGCGCCAGCAGCCTTACCTGTCTCCACAACATATTTCTGGATGTCGTCAAAGATAGGGAAGTCGCGGCCCACGTTGTGGAAGGTCAGCGCCTTATAGCCATTGGCCTTGTCGCCCGCTGGCAGAACGTCATGCTCTGCACCGGACCACCAGATGCCGATGAAGTTTTCCATTGGGAAACGGATGTTTGCCGCTTCCTGAATGGCCACTTGGTTCATCACGCCCCAGCCCCACATCAGGACAAAGTCAGGACGATCACGACGGATCTGAAGCCACTGAGATTTCTGTTCTTGACCAGGGTGATCCACTGGCAGCAGGCTCAGGTCAAACCCGTGCTTGGAGGACAGTTCTTCCAGGGTCCGGATCGGCTCTTTGCCGTAAGCAGAGTTGTGATAGACCAGCGCGATTTTCTTGCCAGACAGATCGCCACCGTTGCTATCCAGCAGGTAGTTCACCGCACCAGAGGCACCGTTCCAGTAGTTGCCTGGATAGTTGAACGTGTGGCTGAACACGTCGCCATTTGCCGCAGAAGTCCGGCCATAGCCCATCGTGTGCAGAGGAATGTCATCCGCAGTCACTTTCGGGATCAGCTGGTACGTGATGCCTGTGGACAGTGGTTGATAGACCAAAGAGCCTTCGCCCTTGGTGGCCTCATAGCATTCAACGCCTTTTTCGGTGTTATAGCCGGTTTCGCATTCCAGCAGACGTGTTGCCACGCCACCGATACCACCGTCGCGCTCGTTCAGAAGCGTAAAGTAATCTGCATAGCCGTCCGCGAAGGGAATACCGCCCGCCGCGTATGGACCTGTCCGGTAGCTGAGCGACGGAAATACCAGATCCGCCATGACCGGTCCCGCCGCCATCACGGCGCCGACTGCCAATGTTGCTAATTTCTTCATAGGGTGTCTCCTCCCATTGGTTGACCCATGATTAGGCGGCGGGTTCTTCCCGCCTTTTCAGCCTGGCCCCGCCTAGTGCGGGAAGGGCCAGAGCCGTAGTTTTTCCTTGGCGACGCGCCAGAGCTGGGCGAGGCCATGGGGTTCCGCGATCAAGAAGATCACAATCAGTGCTCCGATGATCAGGAATTCGAGGTGTGCTGCCAGATCGGTGGGCCATCCAAGCCCTCCAACCAGCACGTTTTTAAGGAAAACAGGCAGCAAGACGAGGAAGGCTGCGCCGGCAAAACTGCCAAAGATCGAGCCCAAGCCGCCGATGATAATCATAAAGAGAACGAGGAAGCTTTTGTTGATGCCAAAGACTTCGCCCACTTCGACCGCACCCAGATAGACAGAGAAGAACAGCGCGCCAGACACCCCAACAAAGAAGCCAGACACTGCAAAGGCCGAGATCTTGGCTTTCAGCGGGTTAACCCCGATGATTTCCGCCGCAATATCCATGTCGCGGATCGCCATCCAGGTCCGGCCAATCGTGCCGCGCGTCAGGTTGCGTGCAATCAGCGCCAGAACTGTCACAAACACCAGACAGAACAAGTATTTCGCCCAGGCGTCCGCGTTTGGACCGGTGATGGTGATGTCAAACAGGCTGCGCTCTGGCGCGTTGATCTGGCCAGACGCCGAGTTGTTGTAGAACCACGGCACCCGGTTAAAGAGCCACACAAGGAAGAACTGCGCCGCCAAAGTCGCCACCGCCAGATAGAACCCTTTGATCCGCAGAGATGGCAGGCCAAACAGAACGCAGACAAAGGCCGTGATCCCACCAGAGATGATGATGTGGAAGAACAGGTTGATGTCAGGAAATCCGGTCATCAGCTTGTAGCAAGCGTAAGCGCCCACAGCCATGAACCCACCCGTTCCAAGGCTGACCTGACCGCAATAGCCCACAAGGATATTCAGACCGATCGCGGCAATCGCATAGATCAGGAACGGCAGGAAGATCGCGTTGACCCAATAGTCGTTGATCAGGAAGGGGATGACGGCAAAGGCCGCAAACATCACCGCATAGTACCGATAACGATCAAACTTGATCGGAAAGGTCTGGTTGTCGTCTTTGTAGGTGGTTTTGAAATCACCGGCTTCGCGATAGAACATGCTCAGACCCTCTCGATAATTTTTTCGCCGAAGAGGCCCTGTGGCCTAAAGACGAGGAACAAAAGCGCCAGCACATAGGCGAACCAGTTCTCTGTTGCGCCGCCCACCAGAGGGCCGACGAGGAATTCAAACATCTTCTCACCGACACCGATGATCAGACCGCCCACAATGGCGCCTGGGATAGATGTAAAGCCGCCAAGCATCAGAACCGGCAGGGCTTTCAAAGCAATCAGCGACAGAGAGAACTGCACGCCTGATTTGGTGCCCCACATGATGCCCGCAACCAGCGCAACAAACCCTGCAAGCGACCAGACCATCACCCAGATGAAGTTCAGCGAAATACCAACAGACAGCGCCGCTTGGTGATCATCGGCCACCGCCCGCATCGCGCGCCCCTGTTTGGTGTATTGCGCAAAGATAATCAGCGAGATCACCAGAAGTGCGGCAATGACGGTTGCCACGATGTCGAGGTTGTCGATGAAGAAGCCATAGCCGAACCAGCCAAATGTGGTCTCGTCGATCAAAAGGTTGATGCCTTGCGGCAACCCAACATCCAGCTTCTTGATGTCAGATCCCCACATCAGGTCCCCAAACCCTTCGAGGAAGTAGGCCAGGCCGATCGTTGCCATAAACAGGATAATCGGCTCTTGTCCGACCAGATGGCGGAAAATGAACTTCTGAACACACCAAGCAAAACCAGCCATCGCGACCACTGTAAAGATAATCCCAAAGACCGCCGGCAGGTGCCAGCCAAAGTGGTGAATTTGTGTGCCAAACAGCGCATTGATCAGGTGCGCGAAGGGCACACGCCCCTCCATAATCCCGACCAGCGTCATTGCGGCAAACAAGGCCATGACGCCCTGTGCATAGTTAAAGATGCCCGAGGCTTTGTAGATCAAAACAAACCCAAGCGCGACAAGGGCATAAAGCACCCCGGCCATCAGGCCGTTGAGAAAGACTTCCATGCCAAAGATAAAGGTATCAGACATAGGTGCCTCCTTTTGCAGCCAAGCGGCCGAATTCTCTCAAAGAATTCGCGTCGGAATTTGTCGAAAATTCCGGTTCACGTTGTGCGAAATCAATCATGTGACACCCCCAGATAGGCGTCGATAACAGCCTGATTGTTGCGCACTTCATCGGGCGTTCCGTCACCGATCTTTTTGCCGTAATCCATCACGACCACACGGTCGCTCAGGTCCATGACAACACCCATATCGTGCTCAATCAGCGCAATCGTGGTGCCAAACTCATCATTCACATCCAGAATAAAGCGGCTCATGTCCTCTTTTTCTTCCACGTTCATCCCCGCCATCGGTTCATCGAGCAACAGGATGGATGGCTCTGCCGCAAGCGCGCGCGCCAGTTCGACCCGCTTCTTCAAACCATAAGGCAGACGGCCCACCGGAGTTTTGCGGATGGATTGGATCTCTAGAAAGTCGATGATCTTTTCAACGACTTCGCGGTTGGCGACCTCTTCGGCCTCGGCCTTGCCCTTCCACAAAGCTTGCGCAAAAAGCCCCGCTTTCATGTGGTTCAGACGACCCGTCATGATGTTATCCAGAACGGTCATCCCTTCGAACAAGGCAATGTTCTGGAACGTGCGGGCAATGCCCAGCCGTGCGACCTGATAGGGTTTCATCGGAGGGCGCAGTGCGCCTTTGTAGTACACATCCCCTTCTTGCGGGTTATAGAACCCAGAGATCACATTCAGCATCGAGGATTTTCCGGCCCCGTTTGGCCCAATGATCGCGCGGATTTCGCCTTCGCGAATATCAAAGGAAATGTCCTTGATCGCCACGACACCACCAAACCGCAGGGTGATGTTCTTCATTTCCATGACGACGCCACCAATGGTGCGGCCATCCTCGGTCACATAACTTTCGGAATGATCTAGCATCTGCCCCCTCCTTACTCTGCCGCGACTTTATGTGCGGCGGTGGGCACCACGGCGGCATCACGCAGGCTGAGCGTTGCGCTGATGGCGCCCTTGCGGCCGTCTTCATAGGTCACTTCTGTCGTGGTAGAGACCTCGGCAGATCCGTCATAAAGCGCATCCACCAGATCTTTGAACTTATCCGCAACAATGGCGCGGCGCACTTTGCGGGTGCGGGTCATTTCGCCGTCATCGGCATCCAGCTCTTTGTGCAAAACCAGGAACCGGTGGATCTGACAGCCTGACAACATCGGGTCTTCGGCAACGGATTTGTTCACGGTTTCAACATGTTGCTGGATCGTATCCAAGACGCGCGGGTGCCCTGCCAGTTCCTGATAGGACGCATAAGCGATGTTGTTGCGTTCAGCCCAGTTCCCGACGGCGGTCAGGTCGATATTGATAAAGGCAACACAGCGATCCCGCCCGCTGCCAAACAGCACCGCCTCTAGGATGTCTGGGTAAAACTTCAGTTTGTTCTCGACATATTTCGGCGCAAACATCGCACCATCAGCCATCTGACCGACATCCTTGGCGCGGTCGATAATGCGCAGGTGGCCAGTGTTTTCCTCAAAGAAGCCCGCATCACCAGTGGCGACCCAGCCCTCTCCGTCTTTGGTCGAAGCCGTCGAGTCGGCGTTCTTGTAGTATTCCACGAAAACGCCCGGCGAGCGGTAAAAGATCTCGCCTTTGTCGTCGATTTTGATCTCGACGTCCGGGGCCGGCACGCCCACGGTATCGGCACGCACTTCGCCGTCCGGCTGAAGCGTGATAAACACCGAGGCTTCGGTTTGGCCATAAAGCTGTTTCAGGTTGATGCCCAGACTGCGGTAAAACTCGAAAATTTCCGGCCCGATGGCCTCGCCCGCGGTATAGCCGACGCGAACTCGCCCGAACCCCAAGGTGTCCTTCAAGGGTCCATAAACCAAGGCATTGCCAAGCGCATACATCAGGCGGTCGCTGGCCGACACATCGCCGCCATCCAGAATTTGCCCCCCCACCTTTTTGGCGTGCGCCATAAAGCGTTTGAACAGCCACCGTTTGAGCTGACCAGCATCTTCCATACGGATCATGACGTTTGTCAGCTGGTTCTCAAACACGCGCGGCGGGGCGAAGTAATAGGTTGGCCCGATCTCGCGCAGATCGGTCATCATCGTTTCGGCGCTTTCCGGGCAGTTCGTGCAGAACCCGCTCCAGTACGCCTGCCCGATCGAAAAGATGAAATCCCCGACCCAAGCCATTGGCAGATAGGCCAGAATTTCCTCATCCGCGCCCAGCTTGTCGAACTCGCAGGCGTTCTTTGCGCTTTCGATGATGTTGCGATTGCTGAGGACAACGCCTTTGGGTTTGCCCGTTGTACCCGAGGTATAAAGCATCACGCATGTGCTGTCATAGGTCAGCGCATCCACGCGGGCCTGAATGTCCGCAGAATGCTTGTCCTTGGCAGAGCGGCCTTGGTCCTGAAGTGCGCTGAACTGATGCAATTTGCTGTGGTCGTATTTGCGCATGCCGCGCGGGTCCAGATAGATCATCTGGTCGAATTCTGTCAGCTGATCCTGAACGTCGATGACCTTGTCGACCTGTTCTTGATCCTCGGCGACAACGTATTTTGCACCGCAATGGCCAAGAACATAAGCCATCTCTTCGGCCGCAGAGTCCTGATAGACCGGAACCGGTATCGCCCCGACCATTTGGGCCGCGACCATCGTCCAGTAGAAGTAAGGACGGTTGCGACCGATGATGGCGATGAAGTCCCCTTCGGCCACGCCAAGCTCTAGGAACCCAAGCGCCAGCGCTTCGATTTCTTCAGCGGCTTCGGCCCAAGTCCAGCTTTGCCAGATCCCGAATTCTTTTTCACGATACGCCGGTTTGTCGCCAAATTGCGCGACGTTACGGTTCAAGAGCGCTGGGATTGAAGCCAACCCCTGCGTCGCTTGCGACAGCTGTGACAAATTTTTTCCTCCCTGAGCCCGCTTGCGCGGGTCCGCCGTCCAATAGACGATTCCTCTCGTCCATTAGGCGACGGGTAAAACTTCGACGTCAACTTTTTCGTGATCATTTCTCAATTCTTACGAATTGTAACAGGGCCCATTAACCTCTTTCCGAGCCCCGCAAGACGGTGTTAGCCCTAAGACAGGAGGAGCACATGACACCTCGATCTGGGCTTTCGCAAACCGTTATTCAGGCCATGACCATGGCCGGCCTGAACCTGATTAAACAGGCGTTGTCGATCTATGACAGCGAGCTGCGTCTGGTGGTCGCCAACGAGCGGTTCCGCGAGATGTTTGAAATTCCCGACCATCTGATGAAGCCCGGCGCGAGCTTTGAGGAAACCATTCGGGTGATCGCGACGCGGGGCGAATACGGCGATGTCAGCGATATTGAAACGCTGGTGAAAGAGCGTGTCGATCGCGCGTTGGCGTTCGAGCCGCACTACATGGAACGCGAACGCGAGGACGGGCGTTGGATCAGCGTCGAGGGCTCTCCGCTACCGGATGGCGGCTGGGTGGCCGTTTATACGGATATCACACGGGTGAAACGCCAGGAGGAATTGCTGCGCGGACGCTCGGAAGAACTCTCAGAAACCCTGCTGAAATATTCCGAAGACCTTGCCAGCACCAACCGCCAGCTGGAAAGCACGGTCATCGCGTTAGAAGAAGCCAAGCGACTGGTGTCGGACTCGGAAGCGCGCATGCGTCTGACCACGGAAATGATGCCGGCACATATCGCGCATATCGGACCGGATTACAGGTACACCTATTCCAACCGCCGCCTGTCCTCGGTGATGCCGGGACGGCCTCGCAACATTGTCGGCACGTTGATCAGTGAAACGCTGGGAGCGTCGGCCTTTGCACGACTAGAGCCACATCTCGCGACGGCTTTTGACGGCGATCCGTCGGTGTTTGAGTTCACCGATCAAGAAAGCCAACGCCGAATTCGCGTGGCGCTGACGCCTGACGGAGAGCCCCGCGAGCGGCGCGGCGTCTATATTCTGTCGATGGACATCACTCAGGAAACCCAGACACGCGCGGCGCTGCAACAGACACGCCGACGCGAACTGGCCGCGCAGATGACGAGCGGCCTGGCGCATGACTTTTCGAACCTTCTGACAATCATCCTCGGCACCCAAAGCAAGCTGGACAAAATGGAATTGCCGCCCGCCGCCCGAGAGCTGGTGGACACAACCCTGACCGCCGCGCGTCGCGGTGGCACACTGTTAAACCAACTAGCGGATATGACGGGCCAACGTGCGCCTAAACTGGCCCGCCATCAGATTCGGGATCTTTTGCTGAACCTTCAGTCGCTGGCCAAACCCGCCCTGAATGGCAAAGTTAGTCTGGTCATCAAAAACAACGTGCCCAATCGCGCGGTTTTGTTGGATGCGGGCGTTCTGCAGGACAGTCTTTTGAACCTGATCCTGAATTCGCGCGACGCGGTGAATGGCAGTGGTCAGATCACGCTGACGGTCGATGTGGTGCAGGATATCTGGCTGCGTCTTGAAGTGCGCGATGATGGGCCCGGCTTTAGCGACGACGCGCTCGCCAAAGGGTTAGATCCGTTTTTCACCACCAAAGGCTCTGAGGGTTCGGGCCTTGGGCTGCCGATGGTATATGACATGGCCAAACTGATGGGGGGCGATGTGCGTCTGTCCAACACGGGCAGCGGGGCCTCTGTTGCGATCAGACTGCCTTTGCGGTGGGCCCGCGACGCAAGCGCGCCGGGTTTGGTTCTGTTGGTCGAAGACAACCCGGATCTGCGCGGTTCGATCCGCGATATGCTGACCGAACAGGGCCATACAGTCATCGAAACCGCCCTTGTCGAAGAGGCCATCGCACTGTTGGAAAACGTGCCGGATATTTCACTGGTTCTGTCGGACATCAAACTCGAAGGCGCAGCGACCGGGGTCGATTTGGCACGCAACGTCAATGGCGCCCTGCCCTTGTACTTGATGACCAGCCTGCTCGAAGATGACCCCCTCTACATTCGCGGCGCGGCCCTTGCGCCTGTGTTGCGCAAACCCTTTGTGGCCAAGGATCTGGCCGCCTTTATCAACGCCGAGGACACGCCATGAGCGCCCCTTTGATAACCATTCTGGACGACGAGGCAGGTGTACGTCAGGTGCTGGCGGATTCCCTTGAGGACGCCGGATTTCGCACCATGGGCTTTGGGCGCGCCACCGAATTTGAAGCGGCCCTGCGTAAGTTCACACCGGACGTCTGTCTTGTGGACCTGAGCCTGCCTGACAAAGACGGCCTGACGCTGGTGCATCGGCTTGCGCTGGAACTGGGGGCTGCGGTTATCATTATTTCCGGCCGCGCGCAGGTGCAGGATCGTGTCACCGGACTGGAACTAGGGGCCGATGATTACATTACCAAACCCTTTGACCCCGCCGAAGTGGTCGCCCGTGTGCGCGCACGTCTGCGCACAGGACGTGCACAGCCTCAGAACAGTTCAAACACGGCTGAGTTCAACGGCTGGACCGCGCATTTTGACCGCTATGTGCTAGAGGATCTGAACGCCTGCGAGACCACATTTAGTCACGCAGAAGGCGAGGTGCTGCGGCTGTTTCTCGAAAGCCCCAAGCGTTTGATCACCCGCGCTCAGATGCAAGAGATGCTGGGTGGCGCGGCTGGTGAAAGCTTTGATCGCGCGATGGATGTGCGCATCAGCAGGCTGCGCACCAAGCTGCAGGAAGATCCCAAAAACCCTCGCCTTATCAAAACCATCTATGGGGCGGGCTATATTTTTCTGGGCGATGTGTCCTGGGTTTAACCCCCGACAAACCGCAATATAAGCGGTATTTCGCGACAAAATCCGCAATATATAGACAATTTTGCCTATTCGAGATAGGCTTTCGGCTAGGAGTTTCAGATCCCGCTCTTCCTGGGTATCGCTTCATCGATGTGCGACGCGCGCACTGTGCAAGGTTTCGCGACAGCGTCTGCATTCACGTCACACTCCCACTCCCCCGTGCGCGGGTCAGACGCCACGGGGGGCTCTTTTTGGCAATCGCGCGGCGTAACACGCTATCTACCAGAAGATGGTTGCGGCCCTATATCTAGTCGCCGCGACCCTTCTCGCAACATTTTGTTGATTTCTCAACGTCGATGTGCGAAAAACAACCTATGGCAGAGTGTTTCCTGTATAGACACCTCCCCTCGAGTCCGCCGCGTTTCTACCGTGTAGAGATCGCGTACGATCTTTTTGACGATGTTGCTGTGATCTGCGAATGGGGTATCGTCGGCGGGCACAAGCACAGAGAAACACACAGCTTTGCCAATCTTCGCGAAGCCTCTCAGCTGGCCGACGGGCTTCGCGAAGACGCGGTTCAACGTGGCTATCAGGTAGAAACGCCCGAGATCTGGCTTACCTGAAACACGACCCACTAAAAACGCAAAGACCGACCTGATTTCTCAGATCGGTCTTCTTTTTGTCGGCTTGATCAGTCGCTATTCAGCGGCGATCTGTTGTTCGATTTTCTCGACTTTCACCGCAGAGAATTTGAACTCTGGGATCTTGCCATAAGGGTCGATGGCCGGGTTGGTCAGAACGTTTGCGGCAGCCTCGACATAGGCGAATGGGACAAACACCATGTCTTCGGCAATCGCGCGGTCAGCACGGGCCATGATCTCGATGGACCCACGACGCGTGGACAACCGCAGCATCTCGCCCGGCGCGATACCCAGACGACGCAGCGTCTTTGGATGCAGTGAGCAGTTGGCTTCGGGTTCCACATGGTCCAGCACCAGAGAACGGCGTGTCATGGAACCGGTGTGCCAGTGTTCCAGCTGACGGCCCGTGGTCATGATCATCGGGAAATCCGCATCGGGCGCTTCATCCGGTGGGATCACGGCGGCTGGCGTGAACTTGGCCCGCCCGTCTTCGCGTGGGAAGCCATCGCCAAACACAATCGCCTGACCTGGATCTTCTGGGCTGAGCGACGGGTATGTCACCGTCTCGGTTTCAAGCCGTTCCCACGTGATATTATTCAGCGACGCCATGTTCAGCTTCATCTCGGCAAAGACTTCGGAGACGTCTTTGTAGTCCCACGGCAGGCCGATGCGCTGGCCCAGCTCGACCGTGATCGCCCAGTCTTCGCGCGCTTCGCCCGGAGGTGTCACCGCAGGGCGCACACGCTGCACCTGACGGTTGGTATTGGACACAGTGCCGTTCTTTTCATACAGCGCCGAGGCTGGCAGGATGATGTCGGCATAGTTCGCTGTTTCGGTCAGGAAGATATCCTGCACGATCATCAGATCAAGCTTCGCAAACGCATCGCGCGCGTGTTCCACATCCGGGTCCGACATCGCAGGGTTTTCACCCTGGATATACATACCCTTGATGTTACCGGCATAAACCTGATCCACGATTTCGGTGACGGTCAGGCCCTTCTCGTTGCTGAAGTCTCCGCCACCCCAGACGTCTGTGAACGAACGGCGCACATCGTCGCTGGTGACGGTCTGATAATCCGGCAGGAACATCGGAATAAGCCCCGCATCAGAGGCGCCCTGAACGTTGTTCTGACCGCGCAGCGGGTGCAGGCCCGCGCCAGGCTTGCCGACATTGCCGGTCATCAGCGCAAGGCTGATCAGGCAGCGGGAATTGTCTGTGCCGTGGATGTGCTGGCTGACGCCCATGCCCCAGAAAATGATACCCGCTTTGGCATTCGCAAAGGTGCGCGCCACGCGGCGGATCTGATCTGGCGCGATGCCAGAGATCTTTTCCATCGCTTCAGGTGTGAAATCCTTAAGATGCGCTTTTTCTGCGTCCCAGTTTTCGGTCCAGCGGTGGATGTACTGGCTGTCGTAAAGCTCTTCTTCGACGATCACGTTCATGATCGAGTTCAGCATCGCTACGTCTGCGCCTGGACGGAATTGCAGCATTTCGTCGGCAAACCGACGCAGGCCTACGCCACGTGGATCCATGACGATCAGCTTGCCACCATTCTTGGTGAACTGTTTGAAATAGGTCGCCGCAACGGGGTGGTTCTCAATCGGGTTCGCGCCGATGACGATCGCCACATCCGAGTTTTTCACCTCGTTGAAGGTCGCGGTCACAGCGCCAGAGCCAACGTTTTCAATCAAGGCCGCAACAGAGGACGCGTGGCAAAGCCGTGTGCAGTGGTCAACGTTGTTGTGCTTGAACCCTTGGCGGATGAACTTCTGGAAGAGGTACGCCTCTTCATTGGTGCATTTGGCAGAGCCAAAGCCCGCAACGGATTTCGGGTCCTCGTCGCGCAGCTTAATCAGGCCTTTGGCGGCAATGTCCATCGCCTCTTCCCACGTGGCTTCGCGGAAGTGCGTGGACAGATCGCCGGGGTCTACGTTCAGCCCCTTGGCTGGGGCGTCATCGCGGCGGATCAGAGGTTTGGTCAGGCGGTGCTTGTGGTGGATATAGTCAAACCCAAAGCGGCCCTTCACACACAGGCGGCCTTCGTTGGCGGGGCCGTTGATGCCCTCGACATATTTGACCTTATTGTCTTTGACTTTGAGGCTGACCTTGCAACCCACGCCGCAGAACGGGCAGACAGACTCGGTTTCCGTGTCAAAATCCTTGCGGTCACCGACTTGGTTTTCGTCCACTACGGTGGCCGGCATCAAGGCACCGGTCGGGCACGCCTGCACACATTCACCACAGGCCACACAGGTCGAGGCGCCCATCGGATCGGCGATGTCAAAGGTCGGGTAAGCATCGTGGCCGCGCCCGGCCATGCCGATCACATCATTAACCTGCACTTCGCGGCACGCCCGCACGCAGAGACCGCAGGAAATACAGGCATCAAGGTTCACGCTCATCGCGACGTGGCTGTCGTCAAGCAGCGGAATGCGGCCCTCTTCCAGTTTGGGGAAGCGAGACTCGGTCACGCCGTTCAGATCGGCCATATCCCAGAGGTGGCTCGATTTGTCGTGACTTTCCTCGCGCGCGGGCTGATCGGCGACCAGCATCTCGACCACCATTTTGCGGGCATTTTCGGCGCGCGCGGTGTTGGTGTGCACGACCATGCCTTCGCTGGGCTCACGGATGCAAGAGGCCGCAAGGGTCCGTTCACCTTCGATCTCGACCATACAGGCCCGGCAGTTGCCGTCAGGGCGATACCCCGGCTGTGGTTTGTGACACAGATGCGGGATCACCAGACCTCGGCCATTGGCGATCTCCCAGATCGTCAAACCCTTCTCGGCTTCTACTTCCTGGCCATCCATTGTGAACTTGATGCGCTCGGACATGCTGGGTCTCCTTAGATTCCCAGATACCGTAGCTTAAAACATGCCATCTCCTAGACGCTTTAACCGACAGCCGAGACACGTTTTGCGCCACCTGATCAAATTCACATTTCTCACAGTTTCCAATCCGCTATGGTCCGGCCTTTACAGAAACTTCACTTTCCGATCAGGGCGCGCTGCTCTAGAACCCAGACTTTACTGAAAGAGAGGCAACTATGAGCCAGATGATTTTGGTGCGCCACGGGCAGGCAAACACCGGAGCGCGAGACGAAAAAAGCTATGACAGATTGTCAGAGCTTGGCCATCAACAAGCCTCTTGGTTGGGCGACTATCTGAGCGAAACCGACCAGCATTTCACACGGGTCTTCTGTGGATCCATGCAGCGCCACCAAGAGACCGCCGCCAGCATGGGCGCTAAGCGGTATGGCGCGATCCAAATCGACGAACGCCTGAATGAGTTTCCATATTTTTCCTTGGCGCAGGCCTATGAACGGCAAGTTGGCGAACCGGTTCCAACGACTCGTGAAGGGTTCGCAAAACAGCTGGAAAAAGTGCTGGCAGCATGGTCTCGCGATGAGCTTGAGGACGTGGCCGAGCCGTTTTCCTCCTTTGAAACGCGTGTCCTAAGCGTTGTCGAGGATATTGCCGCGGGTGATGGCCCTGCGTTGGTGGTCACATCCGGCGGCCTGATCAGCACCGTTTTACGCGGCACGCTGGCCTTAAACGATGAAGCCTGGGCGCAGATGTGTCTGGCCATCCACAACACGTCTTTGCATCATTGGCAGTCCTTCATGGGACGGCAGATGTTGACGCAGTTTAATGCAACACCGCATTTGGACACGGCCGCGCGTCGCACGGCCCTGACGCATCTTTAGGCTGGATCAGCTTAGCTTGTCGGCAAAGTCGCGGTGAATGTACTTGCGACCGCAATAAGGGCACACCACAAATCCGACCTCGCGTGGAATCGTCAGATAAACGCGCGGATGTCCCAAAGCGCCTTCGCCACCGTCACAGGCTACACGATAGCTGTCCACGATGATTGTCTCTGGTGCATCAGTGCTCATCTTGCGGTCCTTTGGCTGGCTCTATGGCTGAGGTCAATTTGCGCGGACTATGGGGCAAGTGTGCAGCGCTCGCAAGAGCGCGTTCCACCCTTTGACGCGGGTTTTCGCAGGATCAGGGCGCAAATCAGTTGGCGAAGTCCGTCAGCAGTACTCCGGCACGTCTCGCCAAAGGCTGCGGTCAGTCCGAGAACATATGCGGGGTCGCTGCGATCTCGCGGGCTTGATCAGGCGACACAGACAGAAACGCCTGAATAGGATCCAGAAAGGCGTCAAATTCATCCTGCTCGCGCACATAGTGATAATTCTCGAAGCGTTCATCGCGAATGGCATCGCTTTCATCATCGATGCCGCGACGAATTGTCGGCAAAATCCGCTCAAAAGTGTCCCGCGGGGTGCTTTCCCCAGCCAACCCAATGCGCGCGGCGTGCCCTTTGAGATAGTCGTCACTGTAGGAGCACTGGATCTCGAGCGCCCGGGTCGTCGAGCGGTCCGCATAGAAATCCTTCAACAGCTCAAGGCCCTGCGGATCCATGCAAATGATCATGCGGTTGGTCTGGAAGTAATCAAACATCATCCGCAGCATGGCGCGCCTATGACGATGGCGTTTTGCAATGGTGCTTTGAATGCCGCCGAGATCCGGCAACTCTGTGTCTTCTTCCTGAAACAGAAACTCGACCGCAGGAACATTGGTCACCTGCTTGATCTTTGCCAAAACGCGTTTGGCCACATGCCATTTCTTACAGACGAGGATAAGCAACTCTCTGTCGCGACCCAGCGTTGTTTCCACCTCCCAGAAGCGGTTGCCATAGCGCCG
>NZ_CAXREH010000152.1:0-9188 GCF_964229375.1 Cognatishimia sp. | reverse complement strand
AGGCGATCCTTCCTATAGCTTTGCGCAGCTCGTCTCGAAACATCGTTATCGTAGAAGGATTTGAATGATGCCCGCACTCTGGATCGCGCATGTCACCGTCACAGACGCAGACGCCTATGGAAAATATGCCGAGCTGGCCGGTCCTGCGATCGCGAAGCACGGTGGCACGTTTCTTGCGCGGGGTGGACGGTTTGTTCAACTTGAAGGCAAAGAGCGTGCGCGCAATGTCGTGGCCACCTTCCCAAATGTCGATACAGCCGTGGCCTGCTATCACAGCCCAGAATATCAATAGGCGCTCAACCATGCGCGCGGTGCGTCCGAGCGTGAACTGATGGTCGTGGAAACCTCCGAATGATGTGATCTCGCTTGCCAGGCCCATGTTCCGCATGGCCACGAAACAAGCAGCTCACGTTTCACAGTGGCGACAATTCCGCTTAGAAAAATGCCCGCGCCCTGCTACCCTTGGGATGTGAAACCATTCCTAACGGGGGCAGCACCATGTCATTGGGGGCATTTTCCATCAGTCTGGCGGTCCAAGATCTTGCGGCGTCTATCGCGTTCTATGAAACCTTGGGGTTTGAAAATTTCCACGACGGGCGCGAGCACAATTACGCAATCCTGAAAAACGGAGAGGCGGTCATTGGTCTGTTTCAAGGCATGTTTGACGGCAATATCCTGACGATCAATCCGGGTTGGACGCAGTCCGCGCAAGCGGTGGCTGGCGATTTCGAAGACGTCCGCGACATTCAAACGCGTCTTCAGGCGGCTGGCATAGAGATCGCGACACCCGCTGAGGCAGAAGGCACCGGGCCTGCCAGTTTCATGCTCACCGATCCAGACGGAAACACAATTCTGTTTGACCAGCATGTCCCAAAGCCGGGCTCATAAAGTCTGCAGGAACAACAGTCAGAAAAACAATAGTTAACGGCATGTAAATTGTCGTTGCCGAACCCTTCGGTGCGCGGCTATACGTGCGTAACATTCAGTTTTCGCTCAGATTTTTCATCCTGAGCTTTTCCTACTTTTGTTCATGTTCTTTATACGGAGGTATTTATGAAGACGAAGTTTTTGTGTGTTTTGGCAGCGGTGACTGCGATTTCAGCGTGTTCTGATGCGAAAAAGGCCAACGAGGTGGACGCGGAGTTTGTGTCTGCCGACAAGTATCGCGGCATGAGTTGTTCGCAGTTGCGCTCGGAAGCGAAACGTCTGAGCGACTCGCTTGGTGATCTCGAGGCGAGCGTGGATCAGTCCTATAAGCAGGACAAGAATTTGGAAGCGGTCACGTGGTTGTTGTTTTGGCCTGCGATGCTGGCGATGGACGGCAATGACGAAGAAACGGCCCGACTGTCCAAAGCCAAAGGCGAAGCCGAGGCGATCAAATCTGCAATGCAGGCGCGCGGCTGTCGCATGAGCTAATCACCGGTTTCGGTGTGCATCCAACAAAAAGAAAGCGCCCCAAATTCGGGGCGCTTTTTGTGTTTCATCGGGTTTGCGAGGCTGCGTCAGGCGTCCAGTTTGGACATCCGCTTGCGCTCATGTGGGTCCAGATAGCGTTTGCGCAAGCGCACTTCGTTCGGCGTCACTTCGACTAGCTCGTCATTGTTGATGTAGGCAATCGCCTCTTCCAGCGACAGGGACATCGGCGTGGTCAGGCGCACCGCGTCGTCCGAACCCGAGGCCCGCACGTTGGTCAGTTTCTTGCCTTTCAGCGGGTTCACTTCCAGATCGTTGTCCCGGCTGTGCTCGCCGATGATCATCCCCTGATAAACCTGTTCCTGCGCGCCGATCATCATCTTGCCACGCTCTTCAAGGTTCCAAAGCGCATAGGCCACAGACACGCCGTTCTCCATGGAAATCAGAACGCCAGCACGGCGACCTGGGATCGCACCCTTAAAGGGAGCCCAGCTGTGGAACACACGGTTCAGAACGCCGGTGCCGCGGGTGTCTGTCAGGAATTCGCCGTGATAGCCGATCAGACCACGCGAGGGCACGTGCGCGATAATACGGGTTTTGCCTGCGCCTGCCGGTTTCATTTCCGCCAGATCGCCCTTGCGCGCGCCAGTCAGCTTTTCGATCACCGCGCCAGAGTATTCGTCATCGACATCGATTGTGACTTCTTCGATTGGCTCGACACGTTCACCGTTTTCCTCACGCATCAAAACCTGAGGGCGGGAAATCGACAGCTCGAAACCCTCGCGGCGCATGTTTTCGATCAGAACGCCCATCTGAAGTTCGCCACGACCGGCAACCTCAAAGGCTTCGCCGCCCGGAGTGTCGGTGATTTTGATCGCGACGTTTGACTCTGCTTCTTTCATCAGACGGTCACGGATCACACGCGACTGCACTTTCTTGCCGTCCCGTCCCGCCAGAGGCGAGTCGTTGATGCCGAAGGTGACGGTGATGGTTGGTGGATCGATGGGCTGCGCTTCGAGCGGCTCATCCACGGCCAATGCGCAGATGGTGTCGGCGACGGTCGCCTTGGACATGCCCGCCAGCGAGACGATATCGCCTGCAACGGCCTCTTCGATGTCTTGCTGTGCCAGACCGCGGAAGGCCTGAATTTTGGTGACACGGAATTGCTCGATCTTTTGACCAATGCGCGAAATCGCCTGAACGGTTGCACCGACCTTGAGTTTGCCGCTTTCAACGCGGCCGGTCAGAATGCGGCCCACAAAGGGGTCAGAGCCCAAAGTTGTGGCCAGCATACGGAAGTCGTCGTCTTGCTTTGTCAACTGGCGTGGGGCAGGGACGTGGTTCACAATCAGATTGAACAGCGCGTGCAGATCCTTGCGAGGGCCGTCCAGATCTACATCGGCCCAACCAGAGCGGCCAGAGGCATAAAGATGAGGGAAATCAAGCTGATCTTCGTCCGCATCCAGCGAGGCAAACAGGTCAAAACACTCGTCCAGCGCGCGGTCTGGCTCTGCGTCTGGCTTATCAACTTTGTTCAGAACCACGATCGGGCGCAGGCCAAGTGCAAGCGCCTTAGAGGTCACGAATTTGGTCTGAGGCATCGGGCCCTCGGCCGCGTCAACCAGCAGCACAACGCCGTCTACCATCGACAGGATCCGCTCAACCTCGCCGCCAAAGTCGGCGTGGCCGGGGGTGTCGACGATATTGATACGGGTGCCTTTCCACTCGACCGATGTGGGTTTCGCGAAAATGGTGATGCCGCGTTCGCGCTCCAGATCGTTAGAGTCCATGGCGCGTTCTGCCACGTCTTGGTTCTCGCGAAACGCGCCAGATTGCTTGAGAAGCTCGTCAACCAGAGTGGTTTTGCCGTGGTCAACGTGTGCGATGATCGCGATATTGCGGAGATCCATGAGTCTGCCCTTGATATGTTCGCGCAGCCCTTAACGCGGCAGTGCAGAAAACACCAGCCCTCTTGCGTGCATTGGTGCCATGAGGGGGCGAGTGTGCAGATCTGACATCGCGCTTGTGCGTCGCGAGCCATAGACGCGGGGCTGAGCCGCTTGATACATCCGCAGCCATTCCAAACGAGGGTAGTTTCATGTGCCGCTGGGCCGCATATATCGGGGAGCCGATTTTTCTAGAAGACATCATCACGCGCCCAGAGCATTCTTTGGTGGCGCAAAGTGTCGAAGCGACAGAGTGCAAAACCACGACCAATGCAGATGGATTTGGCCTTGCTTGGTACGATGACCGGCCAACTCCCGGCCTTTACCGCGATGTTTACCCTGCTTGGTCGGATCCAAATCTGCGCTCGCTGGCGCATCAGGTGAAGTCCCGACTGTTTTTGTCTCATGTCCGCGCGTCCACCGGGGCGGCGACGTCGCGGAACAATTGCCACCCGTTCTCGGCGCGGAATTGGTCGTTTATGCACAACGGTCAGGTCGGCGGTTTTGAGCAGTTCCGCAAGTCAGCCGACATGGCTATCCCCGACGCGCTTTACGGTCAACGGCGCGGTGGAACCGACAGCGAGGTCTTGTTTCTGTTGGCGCTTGGCTTTGGTCTGGATGACGATCCGTGCCATGCGTTGGAAAAATCGGTGTCATGGCTTGAGCGTCAAAGCAAAGCGACCGGTGTGACGCCGCATATGCGTCTGTCGGCCGCGTTTTCCGATGGCGAAACCCTGCATGCAGTGCGCTATTCCAGCGACCGCATCGCGCCCTCGGTTTATTATCGTTACTGCGAGACACGACAGGGCTGGGCCGTGGTCTCTGAACCCTTGGAAGGGGGCGATGGTGACTGGCAGGAACTGGCGCCCGGAAAGATGATTTCCGTATCATCGCAAGGGCTTATCGAGCGTGACTTTGTGCCTGCCGCAGTGGAGGAGGCCGCATAGCTATGCGTCTAGATGGGCGGCATTGGCCTCAAACCACGCGCCAATACGTGCCTGAAGGTGATCCCAAAGATCGGGCGCGCCTTTTGCGACTTTCCAGCCCACACGATCCTCAAGCTGTTGGCGGGACACTTTGTATTCAACCCAGCTGCCGCCGCCGGTTTCCAGATTGGCATTGACCGGTTGCACGCGGTCAACGGATTTCGCGAATACGGCATCGGTGCTTTGGGCGCCTTCAAATTCGTCCCATAGCGCGCGCAGTGCGTCGCCTTGAGCTGTGGGAAGCAGACCGAAAATGCGGTCCGCGGCGGCGGCTTCTTTGGCTTCGATCTCGGCAATATCATGGTTGCCGTGAATAGGGGCGTCTCCAACGTCGATCTCGACAAGGTCGTGTATCAACAGCATCTGAACGACGCGTGATAGATCGACATCGCCTTGTGCGTGTTCGACCAAGATCCAGGCATACATCGCGATGTGCCAAGAATGCTCGCCACTGGTTTCACGACGCGAGCCGTCGCAGAGTTTCGTAGCGCGGGTCACGTTCTTCAGACGGTCGACCTCTAGCAGAAAGGTCAGACGCTGAAGAAAGGCCTCGGGCGGCGTTTCGGTCGTCCATCCCAGATGGTGGGTGGCATAGACATAGGCCTCGGGAAATCGATCAACCAACGTGCGGGCGCGTCCCGTTGTCAGGTTGTCACGCACGATCTGGATGTGATCGGGAATGTCGCGCGCGTTGTTGAGCGTTTGAAAAATCGGTTGGCAGGCATCCAGCGCCTTGGCGAATTGCGCAGATGGTGTGACTGCGGCCTCAAATTCTTGCCAGATCTGCAACACCTCGGCGCCTTGGCCCGCAGGTAGAATGCCAAATATCCGGTGCGCCGCGGCTTTTTCCTGCACCGCTACCGCATCCCAGTCAGTTGGAAGATCAATCGGGTGATCGCCCACGTCGATCTCCACGATATCGTGCAGCAAAAGCATCTTAATGACGCGGGAGATATCAACGGTATCGCCCGCGTGTGGCGCAAAGATCAGCGCATAAACGGCAAGGTGCCAGCTGTGTTCCGCGGAATTCTCAAATCGGCTGCCATCCACGATAAAGCTCGACCGGACTACGCTCTTCAACTTGTCGATTTCATTGAGAAAATCAATTTGTTGATCGAGCGTCTGTTTGGTCATCGCGGGGGCTGGCTCCGAAGCATTTGAGCAAGGGTTTTGCGGGCGCGTTCTTCGGCATCATAGACGCGCACCGCGGTCATATAGGCTTCGTGCAGCGTCGAAGAAGACGCCTCGAGAACCTGGCCAATCGTATGCACCATATTCAGATCGCCCGTCTCTTGTTGGGCTTTCAGAACGTCACGCGCGAGTTTTTCGCCCAGGTTTTCGACGTAGCTCATGGGTTATCGCGAATTCTCTGTCAGGCGGCGTTTCACATAGTCACTGACGTTGCCGATCATCGTGTCCATATGCGGCTCTTTAAAGAAGTGATCCGCACCTTCGATCTCGGTGTGTGTGATTGTGATGCCTTTTTGCTCATGCAGCTTGTTCACCAGGGATGTGGTGTCCGCAGGCGGGGCCACACGGTCGCCGGTGCCGTTGATGATCAGTCCCGACGACGGGCAGGGCGCGAGGAAGCTGAAGTCATACATATTCGCCGGAGGCGACACGCTGATAAAGCCGGTGATTTCGGGACGACGCATCAAAAGCTGCATGCCGATCCATGCCCCAAAGCTAAAGCCGGCAACCCAGCAATGTTTGGAGTTTGTGTTCATCGACTGAAGGTAATCCAGCGCGCTTGCTGCATCAGACAATTCGCCAACGCCCTGATCATACTCGCCCTGAGACCGCCCGACGCCGCGGAAGTTAAACCGCAGAACCGTGAAGCCCATGTTGTAGAAGGCGTAGTGCAGGTTATAGACAACCTTGTTGTTCATCGTCCCACCGAACTGCGGATGCGGATGCAGCACGATGGCAATCGGTGCGTCACGATCTTTTTGAGGGTGATAACGGCCTTCTAGGCGTCCTTCTGGACCAGGAAAAATGACCTCGGGCATATGTTTGCCTGTCTCCTTCAATAAAGTGCAATGGTTTCTTGACGAAATCCCTCAGGCACTTTAGAACTATTCTAACTACAGGCCGCTGCGGCCTGCTTCGTTTGGCGTTTTAAGCGGTCTACGCAATGCGGCAGCGGAGGTCAACGAATTCGCGTGAGGAACTGGGGCTATGAAACTCTCGACGAAAGGGCGCTACGCGGTAGTAGCACTCGCCGATATTGCTCTGCAACCCGTTGATAAACTTGTAACTTTGGCCGAGATTTCCGAGCGTCAAGATATCTCGTTGGCCTATCTGGAACAACTTTTCCTGAAACTGCGCCGCGCAGATCTTGTGGATTCCGTGCGCGGCCCTGGCGGGGGCTATCGTTTGGCTCGCCCGATGTCCGAGATTCGAATTGTCGATGTACTGGCGGCGGTTGATGAAACCGTTTCTGCGCTGCACACGGGGGCAGGGGCCTCTGGTGCGCAAAGCGGATCGCGCGCGCAATCGATGGCAAACCGTCTTTGGGAGGGGCTGTCGGCGCATGTTTATGTGTTTCTGCATCAGACCCGCCTTTCTGATATCGTCGAGAACGGCCTCGCACCCTGTCCTGCCGTGCCCAGCTTGTTTGCGGTGGTGGATGAGGACTGATGCGAGCCTATCTGGACCAGAACGCCACGACGCCTCTGCGTCCGGAAGCGCGCGATGCGATGATTGCCGCGATGGATCTCGTCGGCAATCCGTCATCGGTGCATTCCGAAGGGCGTGCGGCGAAGTCAGCTTTGGAAAAGGCCAGACAAACCCTCGCGTCTGCCTTTGGCGCTGATGGGGCAGAGGTTGTTTTCACTTCAAGCGCGACCGAAGCGGCAGCGCTTGCGCTGCAGGGCCGTGGCATTCACGGCAGCGCGGTTGAACATGATGCAGTCCGCGCGTGGATCGACGAGGACTTGTCCGTTGCGCCGGATGGTGTCGTGTCGGCGCCTAGCCCAGCAACGTCCACGGTTCAGTTGGCCAATTCCGAGACGGGCGTTGTTCAGTCTCTGCCGCAAGGACTGGCCGTGACCGATGCAACGCAGGCGTTTGGCAAACTGCCCGTTGCGTTCAATTGGCTTGGTGCGGATATGGCGATCCTCTCGGCGCATAAGCTTGGCGGCCCGAAGGGGATCGGTGCGTTGGTGATGAAGCGCGGCATTGACCTTGAGGCGCGTCTTAAAGGCGGCGGCCAAGAGATGGGCCGACGTGCGGGCACCGAGAATATCATCGGCGCGGTCGGCTTCGCGGCGGCGGCAGAGGCCGCGCAGCGTGACATAGAGAGCGGCGTTTGGACGAAAGTTCAGAAATTGCGCGATTTATTGGAAAGCACCATTGAAAGCGCAGCAAATGAGACAATTTTTGTGGGGAAAGGGTCTGAACGACTTCCCAACACAAGTTGTTTTGCGGTGCCCGGGTGGAAGGGCGAAACACAGGTGATGCAAATGGATCTGGCAGGCTATGCGATTTCCGCGGGCTCGGCCTGTTCCTCTGGCAAAGTCAAAGCCAGCGCCGTGCTGCAGGCAATGGGGTATGACGCGACAACCGCGTCAAGCGCGATCAGGGTCAGCCTTGGTGGCGAAACAACAGAACAAGATGTCATGGGGTTTGCCGAAGCTTGGCTGGCTCAATGGCGGAAATACCGCGCCCGTGCGGCGTGACTTAAGGAGACGCAAATGGCCATTTTGGACCAAGACGTAAAAGAAGGTGTCGATCAGGAAACCGTGGATGCGGTTCGCGAGGTCGGCGGAGCCTATAAATACGGTTGGGAAACCGACATCGAAATGGAATATGCGCCCAAGGGTCTGTCTGAGGACATCGTGCGGCTGATTTCCGAAAAGAATGACGAACCCGAGTGGATGCTGGAATGGCGTCTTGAGGCGTTCAAGCGTTGGCTCAGCCGCGAAGAACCTGATTGGGCGATGGTCAGCTATCCCGAGATCGATTTTCAGGACCAGTATTACTATGCGCGCCCAAAAAGCATGGAAGAAAAACCAAAGTCCTTGGACGAGGTCGATCCTAAGCTTTTGGAAACCTACCAGAAACTGGGCATCCCGCTGAAAGAGCAAATGATCCTCGCAGGTGTTGAAGGCGCCGAGGATGCGCCGGCAGAGGGGCGCAAAGTGGCTGTGGATGCGGTCTTTGACTCTGTGTCCGTCGGCACAACCTTTCAGGCCGAACTGAAAAAAGCGGGTGTGATCTTTTGCTCGATCTCTGAAGCAATCAAAGAGCATCCCGAGCTGGTGAAGAAGTACCTGGGCTCTGTGGTTCCGGTGCAGGACAACTTCTATGCGACGCTGAACTCTGCGGTCTTTTCGGATGGCTCTTTTGTCTACATCCCGCCTGGTGTGAAATGCCCGATGGAACTGTCCACCTATTTCCGGATCAACGCGGAAAACACCGGCCAGTTCGAGCGTACTCTGATCATCGCGGACAAGGGCAGCTATGTGTCCTATCTGGAAGGCTGTACCGCGCCACAGCGTGACATAGCGCAGTTGCACGCAGCGGTCGTTGAGATCATCATCGAAGAAGACGCCGAAGTGAAATATTCCACCGTTCAGAACTGGTTCCCAGGTGACGAGAACGGCAAGGGCGGCATCTATAACTTTGTGACGAAACGTGCGGATTGCCGTGGCGATCGTGCCAAGATGATGTGGACACAGGTTGAAACCGGATCTGCGGTGACTTGGAAATACCCGTCCTGCATCCTGCGCGGCGAAGAAAGCCAGGGCGAATTTTACTCCATCGCGATTGCCAACAACCATCAGCAAGCAGATACCGGCACCAAGATGATCCACTTGGGCAAAGACACCAAGTCTCGCAT
>NZ_CAXREH010000151.1:0-4818 GCF_964229375.1 Cognatishimia sp. | reverse complement strand
TCCAAGCCTATGAGCGTGAGCTCGAGGAACTGAAAGCCTCTGTCGCGGCACAACGCGCCGAAGCTCAGGCGATGGAAGAGAATGCCAAAATGACGGCGCAGCAGGCTTTGGCCCGTGCTGCCCTGACACGTGTTTTGTCTGCCTTGGACGCTGGCCAATCGTTCCGCGCGCCCCTGAATGATTTGGTGACCGCGACCGGCACTCCGGCGCCTGCGGCTTTGGACAGTCTGGCAGATACCGGCGCCCCAAGCCTCGCCACTTTGCAAAGCCAGTTCCCAGAAGCTGCCCGCGCGGCATTGGCGGCGGCGCGCACAACTGAAGAGCAAACAGGCAACCGGTTTTTGTCGTTCATGAAAACACAACTTGGCGCACGCTCGGTTACGCCGCATGATGGTGATGACGCTGACGCGGTGCTCAGCCGGGCCGAGGCCGCGTTAACGTCTGGAAACTTGACAGATGCTCTGGCCGAGATTGCTGCCCTACCCGATGCGGCCCAAGCCCAAATTGCACAATGGGCCGACTTGGCGCGCACACGACAGGATGCTTTGGCCGCAGGCGAAGCGCTCTCTCACGCCCTTAGTACGAATTAAAGGTATCCTATGCTCTGGTCTTTAACCAAAATCCTGTTGTTCGTTGCGGCCATCGCAGGCCTGACCCTTGGTGCCGGCTATCTAATGGAAAGCGACGGTGGCATTCTGCTGACCGTTGGCGGCGTCGAGTATAATCTTAGCCCGTTGATGTCGGTGATCGCGCTGTGTGTGCTGACGGTTGTACTTTGGGTGGTGTTGAAACTGGCGTCGCTGCTTGTTGCGACGCTGAAGTTCATCAATGGCGACGAGACGGCGCTCAGCCGGTATTTTGACCGCAGCCGCGAACGTCGCGGGTTTCAGGCCCTTACCGAAGGCATGATGGCGCTGGCCTCTGGCGAGGGGCGCGCAGCCATGGACAAAGCTCGCAAGGCGGAACGCCTGCTGCGGCGCCCTGAATTGACCAACCTCATTACCGCGCAAGCCGCCGAGATCACCGGCGACCGTCGCAAGGCCGAAGAAGTTTACAAGCGGTTGCTCAAGGACGACCAAACCAGGTTTGTGGGCGTGCGGGGCCTGATGAAGCAAAAGCTTGAAGATGGTAAAACCGACACGGCGCTGAAGCTGGCTGAAACTGCCTTTGCCCTCAAACCGCGCCACGTCGAAACCTCTGATATCCTACTGAAGCTGCAAGCCGACAGCGAAGACTGGAAGGGTGCGCGCACAACGCTGAACGCCAAGCTGAAACACGGAACGTTGCCCCGCGATGTGCACCGTCGCCGGGATGCGGTACTGGCGCTTTCCGAGGCCAAGTCGCTTTTGTCTGAGGACAGTTCGATCTCTGAACGCGAAGATTTCATCGAGGCCAACCGTCTGTC
Source organism: Cognatishimia sp. (assembly GCF_964229375.1). Lineage (GTDB taxonomy): Bacteria > Pseudomonadota > Alphaproteobacteria > Rhodobacterales > Rhodobacteraceae > Cognatishimia. The sequence continues at coordinate 3,413 of NZ_CAXREH010000151.1, read as the reverse complement.
GCCTGATTTGATCCCAGCCGCCGCAATGGCCGCCCGCAGCTATATCGCGAAAAGCAAACCGCGCTTTGCCATGCGGATCCTGAAAAAAGCATGGGAAGCCCAGCCGCATCCGGATCTGGCCGCCGCTTATGCCGAAATCGAGCCCAATGAGTCACCACAAGACCGCATCAAACGCTTTCAGGTGCTGGTCAAACCGACGCCGGATCATCCGGAAACAAAGATGCTCATGGCCGAGCTGCAGATCGCAGCCGAAGATTTCCCAGCTGCCCGCAAAGCGCTTGGCGATCTATGGGAAACCGATCCGACAGCGCGGTCTTTGACCATTCTGGCTGCCATCGAAAAGGGCGAAGGTGCAGGCGATGACATCGTCAAAGGTTGGCTTGCGCGGGCCGTAAATGCGCCGCGCGGTCCTCAATGGGTATGCGACAATTGCCATAACATTCACGGTGAATGGGTGCCGGTTTGTGGCAACTGCGGTACGTTGGACAGCCTGTCTTGGACAGCCCCGCCTGCCGATGATTCAGTTGGCCCGGTTTCCATGGAAATGCTGCCCATGATCGTCGGCGCGCCCGAGCCTATGACGGGTGATATCGTTCCATTGGACGAGTCAATGAACGAGTCGGTGGACGTTGAAACCAACGAGGTCGAGGCAAGCGAAACACGCGAAGAAGAGACCGCAAAATAGGTCTTTTCGATCCCGGGGCGCGGTGCTAAACCCGCGCCAGGCGCCGCTGTAGCTCAGCTGGTAGAGCACGTCATTCGTAATGATGGGGTCGTAGGTTCGAGTCCTATCAGCGGCACCATTTCCCCTTTTTCATCATCGCGAAAACCCATGACCAGATCGCCCTCAGGCGGTCATTGGTCATCGATGAAAATGCGCTGGGCGTTTCCCTGATCGTCTTCAAACTGCCCGGCCTTCAGGCTCCAGACGAAGGCCGCCAACCCGAGGCCGCCAAGCACCAGAGAGACTGGGATCAATACGACGAGAACATTCATGTTTTGAACCTCACACGTTGGGCGTTGAGAAGGACGGTTATGGACGAAAATGACATGGCCAACGCGGCCGCCAACGGGGTGGCATAGCCCGCGATAGCGACTGGGATCGCGACGCAGTTATACGCCGCGGCGATGCAAAAGTTTTGTACGCTCAGACGTGTCGACATCTGCGCGATGGCCAGAACCAGAGGCAGTTCGGACAGGTCTTCTTTCAACAGAACCACATCGGCGGCGTTTCGGGCCGCATCAAGTGCGGTCGCCGGTGCAATGCTGGCATGGGCGCTGGCCAAAGCGATGGTGTCATTCAGGCCATCCCCTACCATCAGCACGCGGCGACCGCGGGAGGTCTCGGCTTGGATATGAGCGTGTTTGTATTCCGGTGAGGCAAGGGCTGTGACGGGCACCCCCAGCTCGCGTTCCAGTCTTTCGGCGCGGTCGGGCACATCGCCTGTCACGATTTCTGCAGGGATGGTCAGCCCATCCAGTGCATCGCGTGCTCCTGTGCGCAGTGTCTCGTCCACATTCAGTGCCACAGCGGGCTGGCTGCCCTGCGCAAACCCGAGCCCGTGAAAAGACGCACCCAGCCAACGACCGTTGCCGAGTTTAACCGTCTCTCCCTCGACCATTGCCGCAAGCCCTTGGCCTTTGTGTTCGACGATGTCTGTGATGGCGGCAGGCGGAATGTCACTTTCTTGCTGGGCCAAAGCCTTTGCAATTGGATGTTCCGAGGATTGCGCAAGCGCCACGCAGATTTGTTTCTGGGTCGGGGTCAGCGTGTCGGGCAGGGTCACATGCGGCACTGTCAGCGTGCCGGTCTTGTCAAAAATTGCGTGATCCACCTGGGCCAACCGTTCCAGCGCGGTGGCATGTTTGACCAGATAGCCAGCCTTGAAAAGACGCCCAATCGCCGTGGTGCTGACCGCCGGGACGGCCAGACCAAGCGCGCAGGGGCAGGTGATGATCAAAACGGCGATGGCAATATTCATCGCCAGACGGATGTCAGATGTGAACGCCCACCACCCAAGAAATGTGGCCAGCGCCAACAAATGCACGGCAGGCGCATAGATCTGCGCGGCACGGTCCGCCAGAGCGGTATAGCTGTTTTTGCCCGACTCAGCCGTGGCAACCAGATCGGCAATCCGGCGCAGGGTCGAGTCTTGGGCCACCTGCGTGACTTCGATCTCAAACGGTGGGCCAAGGTTCACTGAACCGGCCTGCAAAACCTCGCCCTGATCTGCGTCGCTGGCCCGAGACTCTCCGGTCAGAAAAGACCGATCCAGCAGCGCGTGATCCGAGATCAATTGCCCGTCGACGGGCACGCGCGCGCCGATGGCAACACGCACAATGTCCCCCACGGCCAGGTCCGTTGTGCGCAGGGTTTCCACGCGGCCGTCCACAACACGCTGGCTGGTCTGCACTTCAAGTGCGGCAAGTTCCGTTGCGGCCGAGCGCGCGGCACTGCGGCTGCGATGATCCAGATAGCGGCCGATCAATAGGAAAAACGTAAGTGATAAGGCCGCGTCGAAATAGGCGTGATGCCCGCCGCTGACGCTTTCATAGACCGACATGCCCGTCGCCAGCAAAATCGCCAGAGAAATCGGGACATCCATATTCAGGCGCGCAACACGCAAGGCCTTGGCTGCGCTTTTAAAGAACGGCTGGCCGGAATAGGCAACAACTGGCACGGCGATGATTGATGACACCAGATGAAACAGGTCGCGTGTTGCGCCCTCTGCGCCGGACCACGTGGCGACCGACATCAGCATCACGTTCATCATGGCAAACCCGGCTACGCCTAGGCGCATCAAAAGGTCTTTGCCCGCCAGATCCTCGCTGCCTTTCAACGTGTTTGCGTCCAAAGGATAGATATCATAGCCCAGATCATGGACAGCTTTTTCCACGTTTTCTGGTGAAATAGAGCCTTTGATAGACAGTCGCTTCAGTGACAGGTTCACCCGTGCATCCCGTACACCTGATACGCCAGCCAGCCCGCGTTCGATGGTCGCGATGCAGGCGGCGCAGTGAATGCCGGGCAGCGAAAACTGTAAATCGCTGTCCACTGGCGGGATCTCTTGAACAGGAGGCACCGCAGTACAGGCAGCGCAGGCTATGGTGCTCATGTGCGTTGCCTGACGATGATACGTTGCTTGAAAACGGTTCCGTCCTTGGCCAACGCATGCAGGCGCAAGTTCCAGTTGCCGGCCCCGGCCTGAACGGGCGCTCGCAAAGTTTCCCCGTCAAAGATAAAGACCGGCGCCTGATCCGCCGCTACCGAGGTGGCCCGCCCAAAGGTGGCGGTGACGATTTCTGGTGAGATTGCCCTGTCGTCCTCCCTGATCGACAGGACAAGCTCACCCTCCTCAAGATGCGCAGACACCTCCCATCCCAGTGCCTCCTGCGCACTGCGGTCAGCATCA
>NZ_CAXREH010000150.1:0-14375 GCF_964229375.1 Cognatishimia sp. | reverse complement strand
CTGGGCACGGCATGTGTCGGCCTATAGCTCTCCTTATGAAAGTCCGGCGGCGCTTGGCTGGCTGTTTTACACGCTGACCTATGTGTCAATTCTGACGGTGATGCCGCCCTATCTGCCCGAAGCCCAGCGGATTGCGCTTGGAGCCTATCTGCCAATCGCCAGCATCCTGTCGTCTTTCCTGATCGGCGCTGTGCTGATGCGCTGGCTGTCAGCCGTGACCGTTGTGCAGATTGGCTTTGCCACCGCAGCTTTGTCGGCCCTGTGGCTGTTGATGTTTGGCATTTCCGGCACTGCCCTGATGGCGATTTTCCTGTCGCTCGGCCTTGTACAATCTGCAAGTTTCGCTGTCATCCCAGAGCTGAACGACACCCCCGAAGGACAGGCGCATGCAACAGGCGCGATTGCGCAGATGGGCAATCTGGGCAACTCGCTTGGCACGCCGCTCTTGTTAAGCCTCGTTGCTGTTGCGGGTGTCTCTGCCCTGCCCCTCGCGCTTGTGGTGATTTATATGCTGGGCATTGTGGTCCATGCCTATACCCGGCGTCTGCGGCGCTAGGAGTGCTCTTCGGCCGCCGTTGCCGCCAATGCGCGGTTGTAGGCCTTAAGCGCGTCAACCTGATGCAGCGCGCCCAGCAATTCTGGCGCTTCGCCGCCGCCGCGCAGTCGCACAATCGGAATGAAATGCAGGTTCGTCGCCTCAAACATCGGCATCGCTTGCTCGAGCGTCGCTCCGGCCCCCAGATAGATGTCTTGCTCGACTTTCTCCCAACAGGCCTCTTCTGTTGCACCTCGTTCGGGATCAATCGGGCGCATCACGCGGGTGACGTTGAACATCGCCAACAGATAGGCCTGCGGGCCCTTGGCGACGTGAATATTGCGCCGCTCGAGTTGGGTCAGGAAATAAGAGCCATCGACAAGCCGTGACCCCAATGCAGTGGAAATGGACACTGTCACCATGACGGCCACCCCGGTTTGCCAGTCTCCGGTCAATTCAAACACGATCAGCGTTGTTGAAATCGGCGCCCCCAGCACGGCCGCCGCAACGCCCCCCATGCCTGCCAGCGCATACAGGGTGATAGACCCCGACACATCGGGAAAAATCGGGGTCGCGATCAATCCAAACGCCAGACCGGTCAATGCGCCAAGCATCAAAGCAGGCGAAAACACTCCGCCCCCCATGCGGCCGGCCAAAGTGATGGCGACCGCGATGATTTTCAGGATCACAAAAACAATCGCCTCATGCAGCAAGAGTTGCCCCGTCAGCGCGTCCGACGTGGTTTCATAGCCAACGCCAATGATATGCGGGAACCAGATCGCCATAAGGCCCAGCAAGGCCCCAGATATTGCCGGACGCATCCATCGTTTGATCTTTAGGTGATTGACGACCTGCGTGCTCATGTCGTCGGCCCAGAAGATCGTCCACATCAAGGAAACAGCCACTACACCGCAAATCGCCCCAAGGATCAGAAAGGCAGGCAGTTCCTGATAGAAAGCCAACGTGGATTCCATCGGCAACATGAATTCCGTGACATCGCCAAATTCCAACCGGTTGATGACCGTGCCCGCAGCAGAGGCGATCACAATCGGCGCGAAAGCGTGCACAGCGAAATGCCGCAGCACAACTTCCAGCGCGAACAGCGCGCCTGCGATGGGGGCGTTAAAACTGGCCGACACCGCCGCAGCAACGGCGCAGCCCAGCAGGTCACGCCCGGTGATTCCGTCGGCCTTGATGCGATCGCTGACCCAGCTTGAGATCACCGCAGCCATATGCACGACCGGCCCCTCGCGTCCCGTCGAGCCACCTGAACTCAGGGTGACAAATGACGACAGCGCCGAGGCAATGCCCGATTTGATGTTCACGCGCCCGTTGTGCAGCGCAGCCCCTTCGATCACGTCCGCAGGCCCCTGCGCCCGCGCGTCTGGCGTCAGTCGATCCAGGATCACGCCGACCACAAGGCCACCGCAAATCGGAATAATCAGCACCCAGAACCACGGCAGCGACTCGGCAAAGGTGCGCAACTGGCTGACATCATCGGTGCCATAGATCGCGGCCTGAAGGGCTTCGATGCCCTTGCGGAAAAAAAGCGCGGCGAACCCCGAGGCAATCCCGATCATCAGCGCAAGGATCCAGAACTGAATCTGGTTGGGCCCACGTTTCAGCAGCACGTGCCAGCCACCCTTACAGCTGCGCCCCGCGTGGCGCACAGAATCTGATATGAAAGAGCCGATTGGGTTGGGCATCTGCCTAGGGCCATTTGTTCTGTCCCTAGCATTAGGACGATGGTCCCTGCGAGAAAAGCCCCCATTCGACAGAGTTTACCAACTGTTGCGATTGGTAACTTTTCGCGCGGTCCGCAGATGGATTTTTATGCAGCCGTTATCCGGCCAGCAGAGCCTTGGCCGCCTCGCGTGCCGGATCAGTGACCACATCGCCCGACACCATCCGTGCGATTTCATCGACCCGCTCTTGGTCAGACAAAGGCACGACGGTCGAGAGCGTGACGTCCCCTTCAACCCGCTTTTGCACGCGCCAGTGATGTGCGCCCAACGCTGCGACCTGAGGCGAGTGGGTCACCACGAGGATCTGCCCCCCTTGCGCCAACGACGACAGGCGTCGCCCGACAGCATCCGCAGTCGCGCCGCCGACACCACGGTCGATTTCGTCAAAGATCATCGTGATCTGGCTGTCATCGCCACTCAGACAGACTTTCAGCGCCAACAGAAAACGGCTGAGTTCGCCGCCCGAAGCAATCTTGGCCAACGGCCCAGACGGGGCGCCGGGGTTCGTTGCGACCTGAAACGACACCGCATCCTTGCCTTCCGCCCCTGCCGCCTCGTCTGAAATCTCGGTCGTAAAGACTGCGCGTTCCATTTTAAGGGGCGCAAGCTCTGCCATGACCGCTTGGTCCAGCGACTTGGCTGCCTTTTTGCGCGCTGCCGTCAGCTTTTCAGCAGCCGCATCATAAGCCAATCGCGCGGCTTTGGCCTCGGCCTCAAGCGCCGCGATATTGCCCTCGCCTGCGTCCAGTGCCTCCATCTTGCCGCGCATGTCACGGGCAAACCCGCCAAGCTCATCCGCCGTCACACCATGTTTGCGCGCAAGCGCCCGTATCGCGAACAACCGTTCTTCGATCTGCTCCAGCTCGTGGGGATCAAAGCTTAGCTGATCCAAGCAACGCTCGACACCGCTGACAGCCTCGCCCAGCTCTCCCATCGCGCGGGCCAAAGCGGCCAGCGGCTCTTCCAGAGGCTCGCCCACCTCGGCAACCGCCCCTTCCAGCCACCGACTTGCGTCGCCCATCGCGCCCTCGGCGCCGTCAGACCCCAGCGCGTGAAACGCCTTGGTGACATCCTCACGCACGCGCTCGGCGGCCTGCATCAGGCGGCGGCGCGCGTCCAGATCTGCATCCTCGCCGGGTTGTGGATCAAGTGTGTCCAGCTCGGCCACGGCATGTCGCAGGAACTCTTCCTCGGCCTTCATTTCAGCCAAAGCCGTCTGCGCCTGCGACAGGGTTTTCTGTGCTTTCTGAGCAGCTTGCCACTTGGCGCGCACCTCGGCCTTCAATGCGCCAACATCCGCGAACTGATCCAAAAGAGCCCGGTGTCCCTTGGGATCCAACAGCCCGCGATCGTCATGCTGACCATGCAGCTCGACCAGATGATCGGACAGTTGCCGCAAGACTTCGCCGGAACATCGGCGGTCATTCACCCATGCGGTCTTGCGCCCATCCTGCGTGTTCACGCGGCGCAGCATCAGCGTATCACCGCTCGGCAGACCGGCCTCTTGCAGAATTGCATGTGCGGGGTGGTCTTCTGCCAGATCAAACTCGGCAACCACTTCGCCACGATCCGCACCTGCGCGCACCAATTCAGCGCGCCCACGCCAGCCCAAGACGAATCCCAGAGAATCCAGCAGGATCGATTTACCTGCGCCCGTTTCACCCGTCAGAACATTCAAACCCGGCTGGAGATCCAACTCCAACCGGTCGATGATCAACATATCCCGAATTTCCAGCGCCCGAAGCATCAGCCCACCCGAATTAAGTCTCGGCGCCGGTTACAGCCACTTGCCCTTGACTGTCTGGCGATAAATGCTCGCCAACCACCCGTTGCCCCGTGCTTTGGGTTCTAGCCCCTGTCCGGTCAGCAGTCGATAGCTGTCTTCATACCATTCTGTAGACCGGAAGTTGTGGCCAAGGATAGCGCCCGCCGTTTGGGCTTCGTCAGTCAGACCCAAAGACAGATAGGCCTCGACCAGTCGATGCAAGGCTTCCGGTGTATGAGTCGTGGTCTCAAAGTCTTCGACAACCACGCGGAACCGGTTGATTGAGGCGGCATAGTTGTCGCGCTTCAGGTAATAGCGCCCGATTTCCATCTCTTTGGCGGCAAGGTGGTCAAACGCCAGCTCGAACTTCAACACAGACGAGCGCGCATATTCGCTGTCAGGGTATTTCTCGATCACAGCGCGCAGCGCTTGCAGTGCCTGAAAGGTCAGCCCCTGATCGCGGCCAACTTCGTCGATCTGATCATAATAGCTGAGCGCCAAAAGATACTGCGCATAGGCGGCGTCATCATCCACCGGATAGAAATCGATAAACCGCTGCGCGGCGCTGCGGCTGTTTTCGTAGTCTTTGTCCAGATGATAGGAATATGCCTGCATGATCAGCGCACGCTTGGCATAGTCGGAATAGGGATACAGACGCTCGACCTCAGAGAAATAGAACGCCGCATCATCCGGTGCACGATTCTCGATTTCATACTCGCCGCGCTCAAAGATCTGGCGAGCGGTAAAATTCTCAAGTTCAGGCTCGGATGCGAACAGGCCAGTATTACTGTTGCCACAAGCCGACAGCAAAAGCGTCGACGCCAAAAGAGCTGATCCCAGTTTGCGAGACATACGGCCTGTCATTCTGCTTACCTTCTTGAGCGTCCGATTGCACACATAGTGCGTTCAAAGCTGTTAGCATAGAATCTAGCAATGAAAAACGACTTTGACGACGGCGCATTTACGCCGACACATCAAAGTCACGCAACCGCGGGTACTTCGGACAGGCGTACGCCCATTCCAGGCAGTTTTGCGCATGTGTATTCAGAACATTCCACAAAGCTATAGGCCATCGGATCGGCAAAGAGTTTGCGCAGCAACGCGTTGGTCAGCGCATGACCTGCACGGTGGCCTTTATAGGCGCCAAGGATCGGCGCCCCTGCTGTGTAAAGATCGCCCAATGCGTCCAGCATTTTGTGGCGCACAGGCTCGTCGTCGCGACGCAGAATACCTGCTTCGATCTTAGAGCCGTCAAATACAATCGCGTTCTCGCCGGGAACGCCGCCCAAGGCGAGCCCGTTGGACTGCATCGCGATCACGTCAGAACGGCGGCAGAATGTGCGGCTGTCGCAGAGTTCGCGAACGAAGGTGCCGTTGGCCATGTTCAACGTGTGTTGCTGAACGCCGATGGCTTCGTCTTCGAAATCGATGTGGAAGTCGATTTCCAGATTATCCGCAGGGGTCAGTTCCGCCCAAGCATCGCCCACCTCGACCCGGATCGGCTTTTCAACCTTGATCGCACGGATCGCGGAGGTCTGCTCTTGCAAACCACGCGACAGAATGGATTTCACGAAAGGCGCGCTGCTGCCGTCCATGATCGGCACTTCCGGGCCGTCAATTTCGATCAGCGCGTTGTGGATGCCACATCCCGCCAAAGCCGCCATAATGTGCTCGATTGTCGAGACAGACACGCCAGAGGCGTTCTTGATCAATGTGCAAAGAGGAGATTGTTCTACATTATCCCAGCGCGCCGCAATCAACGGATCGCCGTCCAGCACGTCAACGCGGCGGAACCAGATTCCATAATCAGCAGAGGCAGGTTCGATCACCATGCGAACAGGCTTGCCGGAATGCAGGCCGACCCCAGTGAAACGAATAGTAGAACGCAAAGTATTTTGCACAGGCAGTCCCCAAATTTACGGCTCCCCAACCGTGGGAAAAGCTCTAAAGGGCGCGAGGGACCAACTCAATTCAAACATTACAACGGACCGAAACATCACATGCAACGATCGGCATTTTTTCGCCAAAACACACATAAGTATATGATTTAAAACAAAAAAGGCCGCCTAACGCGGCGACCTTAATTTGTTACAAACTGTAATCTTTAGTTGGCTTGACGCCGCAGGAAGGCCGGGATCTCGATACGATCCTGCTCTTCTTCCTCCATTGGTGCCGCCTGCATGTGCGGCTCTTGACGGGCCACTTGCGCACCGGCGTCTTTGGATTGACCGGTCATGCGGTTGATCAAAGAGTTGATGCCGAATTTCTTTTCCTCAGGCTGCGGCGCAGGCTCGACCGCGACAATCTTTTCGCGCTCTTGAGGAGCGGATGGCACCTTGGAAACAGCTGTCCGCAACCGCGCCAGAGCTTCTGGTGATGGTGTTCCCGGTGCCGGCGCCTTAGGTGCGACGAACGCTTCGGCGTCATCCTCGACATATTCCGCCTGCGGCTGGAACTGTGCAACCTGCGGCTGGTATGCCGGAGGTGGCAGGTCATCGGCCACAACCGGAGCCTGCTCTTCGAACAAATCTTCCATCTGATCTTCAGAGGCCGCCTGCTCTGCGTCAAACTCGCTGAAAAGCGCAGGCTCTTCTGGTGCTTCAACTGGCGCAGCGGCAACAGGTGCTGGCGCTGGCTCTGGTTCAGCTTGTCTCAGAGGCTCTGACAGTTTGCGGCGGGCCACTGGGGTGTCCATAACCACTTCGCTTGCGTCAATCCCGGTCGCCACGACCGACACACGCATGCCACCGCCAAGGGCTGTGTCCATTGTAGAGCCAACGATGATGTTTGCTTCTGGGTCCACTTCTTCGCGGATGCGGTTGGCCGCTTCGTCCAGTTCGAACAGGGTCAGATCTTCGCCGCCCGTGATGTTGATCAGCACGCCACGTGCACCGCGCAGGCTGATTTCGTCCAGCAGCGGGTTGGCGATGGCTTTTTCCGCCGCCTGGATCGCACGATCTTCGCCGGTTGCTTCGCCAGTGCCCATCATCGCTTTGCCCATCTCGTCCATCACAGCGCGCACGTCTGCGAAGTCCAGGTTGATCAGGCCTGGGCGTACCATCAGGTCGGTTACACCCTTCACACCTTGATACAGAACATCGTCCGCCATCGAGAAGGCTTCGGTAAAGGTGGTTTTCTCATTCGCCAGACGGAACAGGTTCTGGTTTGGAATGATGATCAGCGTGTCTACAACCTTTTGCAGCGCCTCAACGCCCGCTTCGGCCTGGCGCATACGCTTGGCGCCTTCGAATTGGAAAGGCTTGGTGACAACACCTACGGTCAAAACACCCAGTTCACGTGCAGCTTGTGCGATGATCGGCGCCGCGCCGGTTCCGGTGCCGCCGCCCATGCCCGCGGTGATAAAACACATGTGCGAGCCGGCCAGGTGGTCGACAATCTGTTCGATGCTTTCTTCAGCAGCCGCTGCGCCGACGGTTGGGCGTGCGCCAGCGCCGAGGCCTTCGGTTGCTTTCACACCCAGCTGAACGCGGGCCTTAGCGTCATTCTGTTGCAGCGCCTGTGCGTCGGTATTCGCGACCACGAAATCGACACCCTCAAGCTCTTTGGCGATCATGTTGTTGACGGCGTTGCCGCCTGCCCCGCCAACACCGAACACGGTGATACGTGGTTTGAGGTCTTCCTGTTCCTGGAAGGTCAGATTCAATGCCATCAGAATGTCCGCCTGTATTGCCCCGTCACTACGGGTGTTTTTCACTTACTCCCTAATAGTCATAGCGTTCACAACGCGCTACGTCACGCCCAAAAGCGGTCAGAGCCACAAAATATGGCCAAAATGCGACTTAGACCCGCGTGATTTCGCTCAAAAAGCAAAATACAGTGGGTTTCAGGGGGTTAGAACACAAATAGAGGGAGTGGACGGCCCGATAAGGGGCAGTCGGCTGTGAGTGATTCACATGTTTGGCGAAGCTGCTCTGCCTGCCAGTGACGCATTTTGCGCCGTTATGAGACTCACCTTAGCCGAATCTATCCTTGCTGTCGACGGTCAGTCCTTCTTATTGGGCAAACTATTCATGACAGCCTACCAATTCGCTTTAAACCACCGCACAGCGCGGCGGAAACTTTTGACACCGTGATGTTCGACCGGCAGATCGAAATCCCAGCACTCATCTTGTGGTCGCGTCGCAAAGAGACACATTCCGACCGAAGAGCTGAAGCCGGGGCCAGTAGTCGCCTGCGGCAGACCATGCACGCGGATCGGGCGTCCCAGACGGACTTGTTGTCCCAGAATGCGGCTTGCCAATCCGTCCAGACCGGGCATCTGGCTTGCGCCGCCGGTCAAGACGATCTTTTGGCTGGGCAGATGTTCAAACCCGGCTGCATCCAGCCGCTTGCGGGCCTCTTCCAGAATTTCTTCGACACGCGGACGGATAATCCCGATCAGTTCGGCACGGCTCACCTGACGGCGGTCATGTTCCCAATCACCGGTGTCGCCACCAATCTCGATCATCTCGCGGTCATCCATGCCTGTGGCCTGAACACCGCCATAGAAGGTTTTGATGCGTTCGGCGGTCGAGGTGGGCACCTGAAGCCCCATGGAAATGTCATTCGTGACATGATCGCCGCCGATCCGGACAGCATCCGCATAGATCATGTGCTTTTTCATAAAGATCGAGATGCTGGTCGATCCGCCGCCCAGGTCGATACAGGCCGCGCCCAGCTCTTGTTCATCTTCGACAAGCGCAGCAAGGCCAGACACGTAGGCCGAGTTCGCGATGCCCGCCAGTTCCAGATCACAACGTTTCACGCAATGTGCAAGGTTGGCAACGACAGAAGCATCCACAGTCAGCATGTGCATGTCACAGCTGAGGTTACGCCCGACCTGACCACGAGGATCGCCAAGGCCGCTGCGGTGATCCAGCGCAAAGTTGACCGGATGCGCATGCAGCACTTCGCGCCCTGCCCCGATGTCAGGCGTTTCGCATTTTGACAGCACATGTGCCACATCGTGTTCGGACACTTCCTGCGCCATAACCTCTACGCGGCCATCCAACCCGTAAGAGCGTGGAGACGCCCCCGAGAAACAGGCGATCACGTGATCCACCCGGATCTGTGCCATTTTCTGCGCCGCCTGAACCGCGGTGCGAATCGCCCGCTCGGTTTCCTGCATGGCCGAGATTTCGCCAAACCGTACGCCACGCGACCGTGTCGAGGCCGCGCCGATGACACGGAACCCGCTTTGACCGGCCAGCGGGCCGATCCCGTCCATATCCGCCATCTGATCTACGCCATCAAACCGCAGCACCAGACAGGCGATCTTTGACGATCCAACGTCCAGAATGGCCACAACACCGCGTTGCATCGCGGCTTTCCTCAGAGCACGCATCGCGCGCTGTGATTGATAGAGGTCGCCCATCATTCATTTACCCCCAAACTCGTCTTGCGTACGTCCCACCAATTCGCAACGGACGCTTCCGCAACCCTTAACGTCGGCCTGTCTCCGATCCGCAGATCGACGACAGAGACGTCTCTTTCCAATAAGTCCTGCACCTGCGCCATCGCCACGACCCGCTCTAGCGCGGCCACGGCGCCAGCTTCGGGCAACATGATCCTCTGATCGCGGTCCAGAACGATATCCCAACGGCGATCCCCAACCCAGGCCAGCCCGCGCACCCGATCTCCAAGGGGGGCGGCCACTTTCAACAGCTGCAGCGCCTCTTTCGCCTGCACATCAGCACCCACGCCTGCCATCAGCGGCAGATCGCCATGAGCCGTCCGGCCTTTTGCAGCAGAGACCACAAAGCCTTCGGCATCAACCAGCTGCAACCCGTCCTGCGTGCGCCACAATAGAACCGGAGTGCGCTCTTCGATCTGGATGTTCATAACGTTGCCGTCGATCTTGATCTGAGCGGCCTTAACAGGTGACAGCCCAAGCAATGTGTCGCGCATGGCGGCCACGTCGATATCAAAGCTGCTGATCGGGAAATCCGTATGAACGACTTCGCGGATATCTGCGGCCAACGTCGGGCTTGCGCCATCAATCGCCATGGCCCCAACCATGAATTCCGGACGCTCCACAAAGCTGGTGCGCCACTCGTGCAGCATCAGAAAGAAATTGTCCGAACGTTGCTGGTCCGCGAAATAGGCATTCACCGCAACAACCGCCAAACAGAATGGCAAAACCACCCGCAAGGCAAAGCGGAACAGCGGCGTCAGCATCATGCGTTCATAGCGATACCAGAACCGCGACGGGGCCGGATCGGGTTTTGCCATGCGCCGCTGTGGGCGCGGTGCGGGGCGGTAATAGCTCGGCGGTGACTGCGTTATCTGTTGCATGATGCGTCCTCCACCAACCATTTACAGAGCTCCGGGAACGAAATGCCCACAGCCTGCGCCTGTTCGGGGCTGAGACTGGTTGGGGTCATGCCCGGCTGCGTGTTGGTTTCCAGCAAAATCAGGCCCGCAAGCCCTTTGCTGTCATCCCAACGGAAATCCGTCCGTGAAATGCCGCGACATCCCAGCACCTGATGCGCCGTCAGCGACATCTGCATGCAGGCGTCAAATATCTCTTGCGGCACATCTGCCGGAACTTCGTGACGCGACCCGCCTTCGGCGTATTTCGCGTGATAGTCATACCAGCTGTCAGTAATGATATCCGTGACCGTCAACGCCCGGTCCCCCATCACGGTGCACGTCAACTCGCGCCCCGCAACATAGGTCTCGACCATCAGCTGGTCTGGCATATCCGGTGCAAGCGTCGGCGGGCCGTTGGCCGCCTCTTGCACGATATAGACACCAACAGACGAGCCCTCATTATAGGGTTTAACCACATAGGGCGGCGTCATCACGTGGCGGGTTTCAATGTCGTCGCGCAGCGCAAGCACGCTTTCGGCAACAGGAAGTCCAGCGGCCCGATAGGCCTCTTTGGACTTTTCTTTGTCCATCGCAATAGATGAGCTCATCACGCCGGAATGCGTATATGGGATCTGCATCCATTCCAGCAGACCTTGCACGCAACCGTCTTCGCCCCAGCGACCATGCAGGGCGTTAAAAACCACATCAGGCTTAATTGTATCCAGATCATGAGCCAGATCGCGATCAGCCACGACCTCGACGACCTCAAAACCTGCTTCCCTCAACGCAGCGGCACATTCCTTGCCAGACGACAGAGACACCTCGCATTCGGCCGAGGGGCCACCCATCACTACCGCTACTTTCAGGGGCGTCCTGCTCGAACTACCCACGTTAGCGCCTCAATTTTACGAGCCTTTTTTGGCCCTTGTTTATTGCCCTGTTTAAGGCGATCTCCGCCGCCTCTTAGGGTCTCATGTACACGCCAGCCCGGTTCTCCGGCACCGACTGATATTTCATGTCCAGATCTTATGCCCGGATCATTAGGTGCAAATCAGTCAAACTCGCCAATTCGCTTAATTTCCCATTGTAGCTCTATTCCGCTGTTTTCGAAAACCTTTTTTCGCACTTTCTCGCCAAGAGTTTCCAAGTCCGCTGCGGTGGCCTCGCCGGTGTTGATCATAAAGTTGCTGTGCATCTCGCTCATTTGCGCACCACCCACGCGCGCGCCGCGCATCCCTGCATCGTCGATGACCTTCCACGCCTTTAAGTCGTGTACGTCGTCAGAGCGCCCTGTGCTGGAAAACCCTGCTGGATTGCGGAATGTGCTGCCAGCGCTGCGATCTTTGGTCGGCTGCGTCGCGTCGCGTTTTTCAAGCTGTGCTTGCATACGAGATGCCAGTTCGTCGGGATCTCCGCTCGGAGCTTCAAAAGTGGCTTCAACCAGCACCCACCCCTCTGGCAGATCGGAATGACGGTATTGAAACCCCAGATCGTCGGCCGTCAGCGTCACCAACTCGCCCGTGCGCGTAATGGCTTTGGCAGAGACAAAAACATCAGCAATATAAGAGCCATAGCAGCCAGCGTTCATGCAAACCGCCCCGCCAATTGCACCGGGTATTGTGCGCAGAAAGGTCAGATCCACGCCCTGCTCTGCCGCCTTGCGCGCCACATGGGCATCTAGCGCGGCAACACCTGCAGTTACGCGATTGCCATCGACTTCGATATGGTTAAACCCGCGCCCCATGCGGATCACCACCGCCCGCAGGCCGCCATCACGAATGATTAGATTGCTGCCAACACCCATTGGGAACACGGTGACCGACGGGTCCAGATCGCGCAAAAAGGATTGCAGGTCGGATACATCCGCAGGTTGATATAGATAGTCAGCAGGCCCACCGACCCGCAACCACGTCAAATCCGCCAGAACACGGTTTTCCGTGATTTTGCCACGCACCGAAGGCAAGCCTGTCATCGCCGTGATCCCCTAGGTTTAATCCGCGCAATGCGCCAGTTCACCAGATACCCAAGCCCCGCGCCAAGGCCAAGCCCAATGAGCGGAGGTAAACAGGCGGTTAACCAAAACAGGAAAAGCCGGAAACTTTCCCAGCCTTCCAGCACTTCGGCCCAGATGAACACGCCGATGTTCAGCCCGCCCAAAAGCGTCGCCAAAAGCAGGATAATGCGCCACGAATCCCGTTGTGTCAGAACAAATCCGGCGATCCCCAAAAGGATCGTCAGAGTGCCTCCGATCAACAGCAGAATTTCAGCTGGCACCATGCCCGATCACCTTCCTCAGCCAGCGTCCCAAATAGATCACGGGCCACCGCATGATCCACATCCCCGCCAGCAGAAAAACACACGCCAGCAGAATGCCATGCTGAAGGAAAATGCCAACCAAAATCGGAACCGCCAACACCATCATCGCATAGGCGAAACGCCAGTGTTTGTCCTGACTGGGGAACATGGCGCGAAGGTTAACGGCAACCATCCAGACCAAAGCTGCGACGACAGATAGGCTCATGCTTCGTCCGCCAGTCGCTTGGGCAGCGCATTGGCCCAGGCGCTGATGGTACCTGCCCCGAGGCAGACGACCATATCGCCAGGCTGTGCCTGTTCTTTGACCAGCCGCACCAGATCATCTTCGCTGACAATCGCACGGGCGTGGCGGTGACCGTGGGCGATCAACCCATCCACCAGATCATCCCGGCTGGCGCCTGTGATCGGTTCTTCGCCGGCGGCAAAGACCTCGGCGATCGCGACCACATCTGCTTCGTTGAAACAGGTGCAGAAGTCATCAAACAAACTGTGCAGGCGCGTATAGCGGTGCGGCTGATGCACCGCGATCACGCGGCCTTCGCAAGCTTGGCGCGCGGCCTTCAAAACAGCGGCAATTTCGACCGGGTGATGGCCATAGTCGTCGATGACGGTGATGCCATTCACCTCGCCAACTTTGGTAAAGCGGCGGTTCACACCGCCAAAATTCGCCAGAGCTTCGCGGATTTCATCCAGTTTCATGCCCAAGTGACGCGCAACAGCTACGGCGCTTAAGGCATTGGAAACATTGTGATCACCGGGCATCGGCAGGGTACAGCCTTCGATCACCAGCCCCTCGCCCTGCAGATCGACATCAAAATGCGCGATGCCCGCTTTATAGGTTAGGTTGATCGCACGTACATCTGCCTGGGTGTTAAAGCCAAAGGTCACAACACGGCGGTCTGTGATTTTCCCGACCAGCGATTGCACCTCTGGATGATCGGTGCAGCAGACGGCCAACCCATAGAACGGGATGTTAGACACAAACTCGTGGAAACCCGCCCGCAGCGTATCAAAATCGCCCCAGTGTTCCATATGTTCCGGATCGATATTTGTCACAATCGCAATCGTTGCAGGCAGGCGATTGAAGGTGCCGTCGGATTCATCGGCCTCAACCACCATCCACTCGCCGTCGCCCACGCGCGCATTAGAGCCATAGGCGTGAATGATCCCGCCATTCACAACGGTCGGATCAAATGTCCCATGGTCCAGCAAGGCCGCGACCATTGTCGTTGTTGTGGTTTTACCGTGGGTTCCCGCAACCGCAATATTGGATTTCAGACGCATCAACTCCGCCAGCATTTCCGCACGGCGCACAACCGGCAGCCCCTTGCGGCGCGCTTCGTCCAGTTCGGCATTGCCCGGCTTGATCGCAGACGAAATCACGACGACCTCGGCCGCCTCAAGGTTTTCTGCGCGCTGGCCAATAAAGATCGTAGCACCCATATCGGACAGACGTTTGGTGATCTTGCTGTCTTTCAGATCCGAACCCTGAACGACATAGCCGTGGTTCAGAAGGACCTCGGCAATGCCAGACATGCCGATGCCACCGATCCCTACGAAGTGGATCGGGCCAACGTCACCGGGCAGTTTTGTTGCTGCGTTCATATCAACCGACCTCCTGCGCCAGTTCTTCGACCATCGCCACCAGATTGGCAGTTGCGTCAGGCATTCCCATGGCAAGCGCCCCGGCGCTCATCTCGAC
>NZ_CAXREH010000149.1:0-15843 GCF_964229375.1 Cognatishimia sp. | reverse complement strand
CGCCTTGAGGCAGGCTCTGTCATTGTGGCATCCGGCGGGATCGGGGGCAACTTTGAGCTTATCCGCAAGGTCTGGCCGTCAAAGCGACTGGGCCGTGCGCCCAAGGCCATGCTGTCAGGCGTTCCTGCGCATGTCGACGGTCGGATGATCGGCATTTCAGAGCAGGCAGGCGGTCACGTTATCAACAAGGACCGCTTGTGGTTTTATACCGAGGGCGTGAAAAACTGGGATCCGATCTGGCCTAATCATGGCATCCGCATCCTGCCCGGCCCCTCTTCAATGTGGTTTGACGCCAAGGGCAACCGATTTGCGCCCCCTGCCCTGCCTGGCTTTGACACCAACGGTACTTTCAAAGCTATCCTCGACAGCGGCCATGACTATAGCTGGTTCGTGCTGACCCAGAAAATTATCAAAAAGGAATTCGCCCTCTCGGGCTCCGAGCAAAACCCTGATTTTACCTCGGCAAAATGGTCTGCCGTGATCAAAGAACGCTTTCTGGCGGGCGACAAGGCCACGGGTCCTGTCGAAAAGTTCAAGAAACATGGTGAAGACTTTGTTGTTGCCCACACGCTTTCTGATCTGGTGAAGGGCATGAATGCTCTGACCGGCGAGGATCTGATTGACGAAGACAAGCTGCGCGCGCAGATCGAGGCCAGGGACGCACAGGTCGACAATCCCTTCAGCAAGGACGCGCAGGTCATCGCAATTCAGGCCGCCCGCCATTATCGCGGCGACAAGCTCAGCAGAACCGCCAAACCACATCGCATCCTAGATCCGGACAACGGGCCCTTGATCGCCGTGCGCCTGAACCTGATCACCCGCAAAACTTTGGGTGGTCTGCAAACAAATCTGGACAGCCAGATGGTCGGTCAGGATGGCCAAGTCATTCCAGGCCTCTTTGCCGTTGGCGAAGTCGCGGGCTTTGGTGGCGGCGGCTATCACGGTTACAACGCGCTAGAAGGCACATTTCTGGGCGGATGCATCTTCTCTGGTCGTGCCGCGGGGCGAAGCAGTGCGATTGCCTAGCTATAGGTGTCGCGCAGCACGTTCTTTTGCACTTTCCCCATGGTATTGCGCGGCAAAGCCGACATCAGTTCGTAGCGTCGCGGGTGTTTAAAGCGCGCAAGCTTGTCCGCAACTGTTGTCGCAAGTTGGTTGTGGCTTAGCTCAGTATCAGTCTCGGGCACCACAGCGGCGATGATCGCCTCGCCAAAGTCCGCATCCGCGACGCCGAAAACCGCGCTTTCGACCACGCCCGGAATGTCGTTCAGTACATCCTCGACCTCTTTGGGATAGACATTATAGCCGCCCGTAATGATCAGATCCTTGGATCGCCCGACAATCGACAGATAGCCGTCGGCGCTCATGACCCCAAGGTCGCCGGTGATAAAGAACCCGTTTTCGCGCAGCTCTTCGGCGGTTTTCTCGGGCATGTTCCAATAGCCATCAAACACATTCGGGCCACGCACTTCGATCATACCGACCTCGCCTGCCGGCAAGTCGGCACCGGTTTCGGGGTCAAGGATCCGCAGCTCCACTTTGTCCAATGGCTGACCCACTGTACCTGCGCGACGATCACCGTCATACGGATTTGACGTGATCATATTGGTCTCGGTCATCCCATAGCGCTCGAGAATCCGGTGCCCCGTGCGCTGGGTGAACGCCACATGGGTTTCCGCCAAAAGCGGCGCGCTGCCCGACACAAACAAACGCATGTTGCGCGTGGCATGTTCCGTCAGTCGCGCATCCGCAAGCAGGCGCGTATAGAACGTCGGCACCCCCATCAGCATGGTGGAATCGGCCATAGCGTCAAAGATCGCGTCCAGATCAAAGCCCGATTGAAAATCAAGCCGGACTCCAGCCAGAAACGAGGTGTTCAGCGCGACGAACAAGCCATGCGTATGAAAGATCGGCAAAGCGTGGATCAGCGTATCAGCCTTTGTGATCTGCCACAGATCGCAAAGAGCGCGGGCATTGGACAGCAAATTGCCGTGGGTCAGCATTGCGCCTTTGCTACGCCCCGTTGTGCCCGACGTATAAAGCAAGGCCGCCAGATCACCCTCGGCACGCGGCACCGGGTCAAAATCGGTCGGCTGGCCCAACGCGCCCTGCATCAACGTCCCCGACCCATCCGCGCAAAGCGTCAAAACAGTGCCACCTGCGCTGATTTCCTTTATTTCATCAGCACGTGCACCGTCACAGACAACAACACGCGGGGCAGCATCGGAAATGAAATAAGCCAGCTCGTCCTTTTTGTACGCGGTGTTGAGCGGCAGAAAGACCGACCCGGTCTGAACCGTCGCGACATAAAGCGCCACCATCTCAACCGTTTTAGGGGCTTGCACCACAACCCGGTCGCCCGGCTGCACACCCGCGTTGACCAGACAATGCGCGAGCCGAGCTGCCATTTGAGCAAAGCCCTGAAAACTTAGATCCGGCTGCCCCGCCCGCCGGATGAAACAGGATGTGTCCGAAGCGCGAGGCGCGATCAGGGTGTCATAGAGAAGGTTGCTCATGCGGAAATTCGCTTCTTTTTGTAGACGGACCCAAGCCCGTTTTTGAACTTTGGAGCCAGGCAGATCTCTTGATCCTGAACGAACCGCTCGTGGTTCTGTTCGATCAGACCGAGATCATATTGATAGTTCACCATGGCACCATGCGACTGCGCGAGCCCATTGGGACTGAGGTCGGCACCGGCGTGAACCGCATAGATCTGTGCGCCATTGCCCAGATGAAACCGCGCAACGGGATCGAAAGGACGCCCTTTGGCATCCTTTGCATCCAGCAGATAGCGCACAGCGCTGGACTGCACCCAATCCGCGTCGCCAGCTGTGGCGCCATCCTCTGACGCAAGCCAGCCAGCCAGCTTTGGGATTGGCGACAGAGTCACAAAGGTCTCTAACTGCGGCAGCTCTCGCGACAGTTCCGCGACAACCTGTTTGATCAACAACGACCCGAACGAAACGCCCGCCAACCCGTCCTGACAGTTGGAAATCGAATAGAAGACGGCGACTTTCGTGTCCTGCGCATTTCGTTGGTCGCGATTTTCAGACAGCACATGCTGGATCGAATTGGGCACACCAAGCGACAGCGCGACCTCGACAAAAATCAGCGGCTCGTCGGGCATGCTGGGATGAAAAAACGCGAAACAGCGGCGGTCCTCGGGATAAAGCCTGCGCCGCAGGTCGTCCCAATCCTGAATGGCGTGGACGGCCTCGTATTCCACGATCTTTTCCAGAATAGTCGCGGGCGTATCCCAGCTGATCTGGCGCAGCACAAGGAAGCCACGATTGAACCAGCTGCGCAAAAGGTGCTGAAAATCCAGATCCGTGCGGGCCAAATCCGGGTCCTGCGCTTTCGCCGCAATCAGGTCGGCCCGCATATTGACCAGCGCCTGAGTTGCACCGGGTGGTTGATTCAATCTGCGCAACAGCTCTTGGCGGCGCGGCTCTGCGGCGCGTCCGATCTGGCGATAGGCGGAAACGGTCGGGCTGTTTTGAAACGTTTGAACAGCCGTCGACAATGCGGTCGGATCAATTTCCAGAGCTGCGTTCAAAAACTGGAAGAACGCCAACTTTTCGGCATTTGACATCTGCGCATAGCGATCCAGAACCGCCTGCGCCAAGGCAACGCCCGAGACTTCGCCTTCGACGTCCAGCAAAGCCAGCGACAGATCTTCGATCGACCGATCCGCAAGCTTGCCTCGGCCGCCACGCCGCTCAAAGAGCGTTTGCAACATGTCCGTCAGTGTGGTGCGGCGAGCCATCGGTTCGCTAGTCCAGACCGACGTTCTGGGCTGACAGTTTGACCGACAGCGTCAGGCTGCCTTCGTTTATCAACCAGCGTTGCAAGGTAAATCGACGGGCGCCCTTGGCATGCATCGGGTCGTCCTCGGCTAAGGCGCGCGCGTGCTCCAAACTTTCGGCCCGATAGATAATCAGACCGACCCCCTGCATCTGCTCGCCCGTCTCATCCGACATGGGGCCCGCCATAAACAATCGCCCTGCGGCTTCTTGTTCGGCTTGATAAGCAAGATGCTCGGGCAGCACCGCCTTTACATCCTCGGGCGCGCCGTCGGGAATTGACTGCACGACATAAAGCTCATGCGCCAGAGCGCCTCGCGCCTTGGCCTCGGCTTTATAGTCTTTCCAAAGGGGCATCGCATTCTCCTGTCGGTATAAAAAATCGATTTTATTTGACTTGAGGAATTTTTATCGTCAAAAAGTGAGTCGATCAACAGGGAGTTTTCTATGCGTTTTCTCGTTGGAACAGTCGGACCCACTCAGAGCGTCTTTGTCGTTGACGGAGACAAGGCCATCAATCTGACCGAAGCTTTACCAGCCGTCGGCCGAGACCTCGCAGCACTCACGGCCTCTGTAGATCTCATGGCGAAAGCCAAAAACATTGCCGAGTCGGGAACTGGGGATGCGATTCCCGTCTCGGCAGTGACACCAGCGCTGCCCATGGCGCGGCCGCCGTCCATTTTGTGCCTCGGCCTGAACTATATCGAGCACATCAAGGAAGGCGGCTACGACATTCCCGACTACCCTGCGATGTTCATCCGCACACCGAATTCAATCATGGCCTCAGGTGCGCCGATGGTACGTCCATCCTGCTCTGAGACGCTGGATTACGAAGCCGAGATGATGATCATCATCGGCAAAGGCGGCCGCCATATTCCCGAAGAGACCGCGCTTGAGCATGTCTTTGGCTATACGGTGTTCAACGACGGATCCGTGCGCGAATATCAACGCAAAACCCATCAGTGGACGCCCGGCAAGAACTTTGACGACACCGGCGCAATTGGCCCCTTTGTCGTGACCCCTGACGAATTGCCCGAAGGCGGCAAAGGGCTGAAAATCGAGAGCCGCGTTGGAACGGAAATCCTGCAATCCTCCAATACGTCCAACATGATCTGGTCGGTGGCCCAGACCATCGCCATCATGTCCCAGTTCAAAACGCTGGAAGAAGGCGACCACATTGCTTTGGGGACACCTCCGGGTGTTGGCCACGCCAAGAAACCCGGCCCACGCTGGCTGCGTCCCGGCGAAACCGTAGAGATTGAAATCGAAGGCATCGGCATCTGTTCCAGCCCAATCGTCGCCGAAGACTCCATGACCAGCACCGAGGCAGCGGAATAAATGACAGCGACGGCCCCATCTTTGGACACAGCACGTCAGGCCGCCCAACAAGCGGTGCGCGACCTGCGGGCGCGGGTGACACGGCTGGGCGACGGCGAGATCGACCTGATCCTGCGCGACGCCCGCTCGCATTACGCATGGACAGATCGGCCTGTGCCAGACGCCGTTCTGCGCGCCCTGTTCGAGATCACGATTCAGGGCCCGACCAGCATGAACACATGCCCAGCGCGCTTTGTGTTTGTCAAAAGCGACGCCTCCAAGGATCGTCTCGCCAAGTCTCTGAAAGCAAAGAACATTGATAAGATGCGCGCCGCGCCCATCACGGCGATCATCGCTTGGGATCCGCTTTATTGGCACAAGCTGGACTTTCTGTTCCCGCACGAAGACCGAAAGCCGCTGTTTGACGGCAACGAAGGCTATGCCCACGACACAGCCTATCGCAATTCCACGCTGCAGGGAGCCTATTTCATGATCGCCGCCCGCGCGCTTGGACTGGACGTTGGCGCGATGTCGGGATTTTCAAACGAGATCGTGGATCAGGAATTTTTCAGCGAAAACGGATGGAAATCAAATTTCCTCTGCAATTTCGGCTATGCTGATGAAACCGCATTGTTTCAGAAACTCCCGCGGTTCTCTTTTGATGATGTCTGCGAGGTTATCTAGCCATGGCGATCAGGCAGAAGACAGTTATGACGATCAAACTGACGGGACGTGGCACCAGCCACTCGCGCAGTGAAGCACATGTGCGCGATCTGGTTCAGGTCGTTGATGAGCCGGTCGAACGCGGCGGCACCAACGAAGGCCTCGCGCCGACCGAAACCGCGTTTTCATCGTTGATCGGTTGCACAAACGTCATTGGTCACAAATGCGCCGCCAAACTTGGCGTCGACATCGGTGATCTGGATTTCGCGATGGAGGTCGATTTCGACCGTCGCGGCGTCATGTTGATGGAGGAAGTAGAGGTGCCGTTTAAGGCCATTCGACTCTCTGTCACGTCGCATGGCAGTGCCACGCCTGAGGATCTTCAGCGTGTGGCAGAGGAGACTGCCAAATACTGTCCAATTGCAAAACTCTATGAGAACGCGGGCACAAAGCTGACCGTGACCTGGGAGAATAGCTAACGGACAAAAGTGTGTAATGGTACTGGGAGGAGAACTATGACGACATTCAAATCAACGGCCTTTGGCCTGGCCCTCGCGACACTTGTCGCAGCACCGGCTTTTGCAACAGAGACGATCAAAGCTGTGGTCATCGATGGCTATCCGGCGCGGGCGCTCTGGGTCAAAGAATTCACCAACTTCTTCATTCCCGAGGTCGACAAGCGACTTGCCAAAACCGGCAACTACGCGATGGACTGGCAAGAAAGCTATGGCGGCACCATCGTGAAGCCAAAAGGCGTGCTGGAAGGCGTCAAGCTGGGTCTGGGCGACATCGGTATTGTCACCACGATCTTCCACAACTCGAAACTGCCAAGTCAGGCGATTTCCGCAGCAACACCTTTTGTTGCAGCAGACGCGCGTGCCGTTGCCAAAGCGGTGGATGAGATCGCCAAAGAATTCCCTGCGATGCAGGCGGAATTTGCCAAGCAAAACCAGGTATATCTGGCAACGGGCGTTGTTCTGGACACCTATCAGGTCTTTTCGCGTAACCCGATCAACTCGCTGTCTGACCTTGAAGGCAGCAAGGTGGCCGGTGCGGGCATGAACCTGCGGTATCTCGAAGGCATTGAGGGCGCAGCCGGCGTGCGCGGTGGCCTGACCGATTTCTACAACATGGTTCAGACCGGTCTTGTCGATCACGCGATGTTGTGGCCAGAAGCGGCCAAGACCTTCAAGATCGCCGAGGTCGCACCCTATATGCTGCGGGCTGATCTGGGGGCTGTGAACTCTAAGACGATCACCGTCAACAAAGACTACTGGGAAAAGCTTCCTGACGAAGTGAAAGATGTGCTGCTTGAAGTCGCCATCGCCTATCGTGACCATGTTGCGGGTATTGCGATGGATCGTGCGGAAGCCAGCCGTCAGGCTTATGTCGAACAGGGCGGTACTGTAGTCGAAATGGACGCAGCCGAGCGCCTTGCCTGGGCGGCCAGCATGCCAAACATCGCGGCGGAATGGGCTGCGAACCTGGACGCTGCGGGTC
Source organism: Cognatishimia sp. (assembly GCF_964229375.1). Classification (GTDB taxonomy): domain Bacteria; phylum Pseudomonadota; class Alphaproteobacteria; order Rhodobacterales; family Rhodobacteraceae; genus Cognatishimia. The sequence continues at coordinate 8,560 of NZ_CAXREH010000149.1, read as the reverse complement.
AGCCAGGCACCGAGATGCTGAACGCCTATATGGGCAAACTGACCGACGCAGGCTTTACCCCAGTACGTGACTGGGCCGCCGAAGCCGCGACGAACTAGGTTTGATCGTGAAGGACGTGATCCATAAAATTGCAAGCGGCGTGGCCATTCTGGCCAACGCCGCTGGCACATTTGTTGTAGTCGGACTGATTGCCGTCGTCAGCTATGACATCATCGCGCGCGGTATCTTTAACCGCCCGTTTTTAGGCGCCGTCGAAGTCGTTCAGTTTTCGATGGTCCTTATTGTTTTTCTTCAGTTGCCCGATGTGATCCGCGTAGGGCGCCTGACCCGCTCGGACGGCTTCCTAGGTTTGCTACGCAACCGCCGCCCCGTCGCAGGACGCTGGCTGAGCCGCGCCATCGATTTGGTCAGCGCAACCTTCATGGTGCTGGTCGCCATCGCGATCTGGCCCGAGTTTCTAGAGATGTGGGAAACCCGCGATTACTTTGGCGTGCCCGGTGTTTTCACGGCCCCGTGGTGGCCGGTTAAGCTGGTGATTTTCCTTAGCGCCTGTCTCTGCACCGTGCACTTTGCGCTGCATATTTTGTTTACCAAGGGCGACGACGTCCCAAGTCAGGAAAGCGGATCATGAGCCCAGTCGAAATCGGCCTCATCTCTATCGCGGCGATCATTTTCATGATCTATCTGGGCGTCTATATTCCCATCGCTCTGGGCGTCGTGAGCTTTCTCGCGATTTGGATCATGCGCGACAGCTATGAGCTGTCTTTCGCGCTGCTGAAAATCGCCATTGGCGACAGTGCGATGGAATATACGTTTGCCACGATTCCTTTGTTCACCTTTATGGGGCTCATCGTCTCTAAGGCCGGGCTAGGAGCGGATATCTATTCCGTTATGAACCAAGGCTGCCGCCGCATCACAGGCGGCATCGGCATGGCAACCGTTGGCGCGAATGCCGTCTTTGCAGCCGTCACAGGTTCGTCGATCGCGTCGGCCTCGGTGTTTTCCAAAATGTCTGTGCCAGAGATGCTGAAGCACGACTATAACCCTCGGTTTGCTGTGGGGGTCGTGGCGGGATCGTCCGTCCTGGGCATGATCATTCCGCCCTCTGCGATGCTGATCATTTATTCCTTTGTGGCCGAACAGTCGGTCGGCGAGATGTTCCTAGCGGGCGTTGTGCCGGGCCTAATGCTGGCCGCGGCCTATGTTCTGGCGATCTGGTTCATGGGGCGCTTTACCCCGGCCTTTGTGGGCGGCAGCAAGATCGAGCCCGAAAGTCTGATGCCCTGGTCGGAGATTGCAGCCAAAACCATCCCGATCCTGCTTTTGATCGTCGTGGTGCTGGGTGGGATCTATACCGGCTGGACAACCGCCGTCGAAGCAGGCGCCGCAGGCTCGCTTCTGGGAATTCTGATTGCAGCGGTGCGCGGCCGCATCAACCTGCGCAGCTTTTGGGAAACCGTGATCGAAACCGGTCACATCACCGCCGCGATCCTGTTCCTGATCACCGCCGCATCGATGTATGCGCGTATGCTGGGTCTTGCTGGGTTGCCGAATGAATTGCAGAACTTGCTGGCGACCGTCAATTTCGACTTTTTCTGGATCATGGTGATCCTTGTGGTTCTGATGCTGTTTTTGGGCACAATTCTGGACACCGCTTCGATCATTCTAATCGTCGTGCCCCTGTTTTTGCCCCTAATAGACTCTATGGGCCTCAGCCTTGTCTGGTTTGGCATCGTCGCGGTTGTGGCCGCCGAGATCGGCCTTTTGACACCGCCGCTGGGTCTCAGTTGTTTTGTGATTAAGGCGACGCTGGATGACGACCGTATTAAACTGAAGGATGTCTTCCTCGGCGCGCTGCCCTTTGCCTTTGTCATGCTGTTGGTGTTAATCCTTCTGATCCGCTTCCCAGCCCTGAGCTTGGCGATCCTGTCCTAACTTTAGCGAGCAACTACGATGCGTAACGTTACCAAAGACAACATTACAGATGTGTTCATGCAGTACCTCGGCGACGACGTTAACCCGCGTCTGCGCGAGGTTATGGGCAGCTTGGTCAAGCACCTGCATGACTTTGCCCGTGAGGTAAATCTGACCCATGAGGAATGGAACACCGGCATCGCATTTCTGGACCGCGCGGGCGAAATCTCGGATGCCGAGCGGCATGAATTCGTGTTGCTGTCAGACGTGCTGGGCCTTTCGTCGCTGGTCGACATGCTGCATTCCTCAGACGTGGGGACGTCGTCGTCGGTTCTAGGCCCTTTCCATATTTCTGGCTCGCCTCCGCTGCATGTCGGCGGCGACATGCGTAAGGATTTCGATGCGCCGGTACTGTTGGTTGAAGGCACGGTCAAAGACACCGACGGAAACCCGATTTCAGGCGCGACGCTGGATATTTGGCAGACCGCCCCCAACGGGCTTTATTCCAGTCAGGATCCAGATCAGGACACCTATTCGTTCCATGGTCTTCAAACCGTTGGGGAGGAAGGGCGCTATGCGTTCACGACCGTGCGGCCGGTTGAATACACTGTTCCCTCTGACGGTCCCGTCGGGGATATTCTGCGCGCCTGTGGCCGCCACCCCTGGCGTCCGTCGCATCTGCACTACATCGCCGAAGCCGAGGGCTTTAAGCCGCTGGTCACCGAAGTCTTTCCGGATGATGATCCCTATCTGGATCAAGACACGGTCTTTGGGGTGCGCGATGATCTGGTGATGAGCTATCAGACCATGCCTGCGGGCAGCTTTCCCGACACCGGCTTTGATCTGTCTGGAAAGGTCGAGGGTGACTATCTGAAAGTCACATTCGACCTAGTTCTTGTCGCCAAATAGCGCCGCTCCAAGCGGCGACCCCTCGCCCAGCAATCCCGCCAGATAGGCGCCCGTCAGCTGATAGTGCGTGAGCAGGCGTTCGCTCGCCAGATCGGCGTCTCGTGCGACGGCGGCTTGTAGAATACCTTCGTGTTCTTCGTCGACGTCGCGCAGCTGATAATTCAAGCCACTGCCTGCCAGATACCGATACCGGATGTTCAGATCGTATAGCTGCGAGCAGAACTGCAAAAGGATCGGCGACGGCGCATTTGCGATCAGCGCCATGTGAAAGCCCTTGTGCAATTCTTCAAAATCATCGCTGCCTTTGGCCTTCACCATTCGATGGTGGGCCAGAACCACATTCTCTTCCCACTCTTGCGTCGCATGGGCCACGCTTTCCCGCAACGCAAGATCTTCGAGTGTGCGGCGCAATAGCAAAATCTCTTGGAAGTTTTCGGCACTGACTTCGGCGGTGCGAAAACCGCGCTGATCCAGACGATCCACCAGCTTGTCCGACGTCAAAAGGCTGAGCGCCTCGCGGATCGGAGACGCGCCAGTGTCCAGACGCTTGCGCAAAACTTCGATCTTGAGTTTCTCTCCGGGACGCAAGTCTCCGGTGACGATCAAACGGCGCAAACGCCGATAGGCCTGCTGCGTGGCAGAGCCGTCAGATCCGGAAATATCAAGCGCGTTCATGGTGTGAGCCTCCCTGTAAAAATATCGATTATTTTTGCGGAAGTGTCAAACAAACTACTTGTGATCAAACGGCGTACTGGGTCGGGAATTTCGGTTGGTTTCAGCACTGCGCATCCTGCGGTTTGGGCGATAGACCGTCAGCCTGATTGACTGACTGAAGTGATCTCGCCCTAAGGCGCCGTTCCCAGTGATCCACGGCGCACCAGCCGTGTTTCCAACTCGATGCTTTCGCCAGCATCCCCTTCGTTGCGCATGGCAATCAATGCGGCAGCCGCATGTCGGCCCATCTTGCGATGCGGCACATGCACTGTGGTCAAGCCAGGCGTGACGATTTCAGCGATTTCGATGTCGTCAAACCCGGTGATCGACACATCCTGCGGCACCGAAATCCCAAGTTTGCGCGCCATGCCAATCGCTCCGGCCGCCAGAACATCATTCCCACACATCACCGCAGTCGGAGGCATAGCAGACTGCATCAGCTGCGAGAATGCAGCACCGCCTTGCGTGATCGAATACCCCGTTTCCACCACCTGAAGATCCGCCGCGGTCATACCCTTTGCGCGCAATGCGTCCATGGCCCCTTCATAACGCTGTCGCGCGCGGTCATTGCCCGCACGCTCTCCGGTGATCAAGGCCAACCGCTGGTGCCCATGGGCCAGAACCTCGGCGGCGATCATTTTCATCGCCTTTCGGTTGTCAAACCCAACGGACACACGCGGTTCCTGCGGTTCAAACACCCATGCGGCAACGACCGGAATCTGACGTTGCTGCAAAAAACGATAGCTGCTTGGCGTGCGATCATGCCCAATCAGAAACAGCGCATCCGCGCCGCGTGCCACCAAATTTCGGATCTGAGTTTCTTCGAGATCGCGGTCATAGGACGAGCTGGCGACAAGCAACGTGATCCCCTGTTCTGCCAAAGCTTCCTGAAGCGCCTGCAGACACCGCGCAAAGATGGCGTTTTCCATGGTGGGCACAATCGCGCCAAAGGTATTCGTCCGTTTAGCCGCCAGCGCCTGCGCCCCGAAATTAGGCGCGTATCCCAAGTCATCCACGGCTTTCATCACCCGCTCACGCGTGCTCGGCGACACCTGCGAAGGCGAGTTCAAACAGCGCGACACCGTCGCCGTAGACACGCCCGCAACTTTGGACACATCGGCCAGCGTGGCAGACGAAGACGGCGAAGGAGTGCGATGCGGAGTCTTTGGCATTGGATCGGTCTTTGTCTGTCCAAGTCTTTGAAATGCGCCCCTAGCATATTTGTCAGACCGGCAAGAAAGCAATGCCAGAACGCCTTAACCTCGGCAAAATGTAAGCGCTTGCATTGACGAAGGTATGACCCTAAGCTCGCGATGCACAGGGCTGCCGCTGCTCGAAATCAGGACAGATGACCGCGCATATCCCTGCGGCCATTCCGTTGAAATCGCGCTGCACGAACACCCAGACAAACGTGAAACGACCGAGGGCTAGGATGACACAGACGACCGATCTCTTTTCCGTGGAAGGCCGCGTGGCATGTGTGACGGGCGCAAGCTCGGGTCTAGGACAGCGCGCCGCGACGGTGCTCGCGCAGGCTGGGGCCAAGGTCATCGGCGTGGCACGTCGCGCAGACGCCCTAGAACGATGGTGTTCTGACACTCAAGGGGACTGTGCAGCGGTTTCTGGCGATGTTGCCGACCGCGATGGGCTTGACGATTTGGTCGCTCAGATCTCGGCACCATTTGGTGCGCCCGACATTGTCATTCATGCAGCGGGCCTCAATACGCGACAGCCGGCGGACGACGTAACGGCAGAGGGCTGGGACGCAACTGTCGCCATCAATCTGACGGCGCCGTTCTTCCTCAGTCAGAAACTGGCTCCGGCCATGCAGGACAAGAACTGGGGCCGCATTGTAAATTTCGCCTCACTTCAATCCTTCCGCGCCTTTCCCGGCGGGATCGCCTATGGGGCAACCAAGGGCGGCGTCGCCCAAATGACCCGCGCAATGGCCGAAGCCTGGTCGAAAAGCGGCATAACCGCCAACGCAATCGCGCCCGGCTTCTTTCATACCGAGTTGACTGCCGCAGTGTTTGAGGACGCCGACCGTGCCGCGCGTAATGCGGCGCAAACCTGTATCGGGCGCAACGGAGAGGACACCGACTTGGACGGTCCGCTGCTGTTTCTGTGTTCGGATGCCTCACGCTATGTGACGGGGCAGATCATGATGTTAGACGGAGGGTTCACCGCCAAATGAAAGCACTTGTTTACACCGGCCCGGAACACCTGGAATTTCAAGACTTCGCCGACCCAACCCCCGCACAGGGCGAGCTGCGTGTGGCCGTTGAAAGCGTTGGGATCTGCGGATCGGACATGCATGCGTTCTTGGGGCACGACGACCGCCGCCCTGCGCCCTTGATCTTGGGGCACGAAGTTGCGGGAACCGTGATCGACGCCAACGGCAAAGACCAGCGTGTTACGGTCAATCCCTTGGTCAGCTGCGGCAACTGCCGCGCGTGTCTGGCAGGTCAGGACAATCTTTGCCCCCATCGTCAGATCATCTCGATGCCGCCCCGCGAAGGTGGGTTTGCAGAACAGATTGTGATCCCGAAAGGCAATCTGGTCGACGTCCCCGATCATGTTTCCGCGGATCAGGCGGCATTGGCAGAGCCGATTGCCTGCGGGTGGCACGCCGCCCGCATCGCCCGCAGCCATCCCGCGGGTGCGGGCCAAAATGTGCAGGCCATGGTGATCGGAGGCGGCGCGATCGGGTTGGGGGCCGCCCTCAGTCTCAAGGCGCAGGGCATCGATGATGTTGTGATTGTCGAGCCAAACGACCTGCGCCGCCGCTATCTGATCGACTCCTGCGGGCAGACCGTTGTGACCGAGGACAATCTGCTTGAAGCGCATGCGTTTGACGTGGTTGTGGATGGTGTTGGATTTGCGCCCACCCGCGCGCTGGCCTCGGCCAAAGTAAGACCCGGCGGCATAATCGTGCACATCGGTCTTGGCAGTGGCGAGGGGGGGCTGGATATTCGCCGTGCCACCCTGCAAGAGATCACCTTTGTCGGAACCTACACCTATACGTCTCAGGATTTCCGCGATTGCGCGCAGGCGATGTTTGACGGGCGCTTGGGGCCTTTGGATTGGGTGGAAACACGACCCCTGTCTGACGGCGCGCGCGCGTTTGCAGACATCCGCGCCGGCAAAGTTGCCGCGCCCAAGATCATCCTGAAACCCTGATCGCGACGGCGCTAGTTCAGGTCTACGAAATACGAGGTGGCCTGCGTCAAATAGTGACTGGTCCGCAGCTCGACAACGCGGTCCTGCAAGTCCCGCGCCTGCCGTCTGGCGACGATTGCGGGCGTGCCCTCTGGCTGCGCAAGCGCCTCGGCCAGATTGTCTGAAAGCACCTCTGCTGTCAGATGCTCCTGCGCCGAAATGATGATGCAGGAATAAGCGTGTTGAAATAGGACATACAAGGCGTTGGGCAGGTCGCCGCGATCCTTTAGACCGGGGAAAAGACTTGCCGGAACGATGCTGCGTTCGTGGCATAGCGGCGTGCCCTGAAACGATCTTACACGATTGATTTCATACACTTTTTCAGGGCCTCCATGCAACAAGGCCTTCTCGTCTTTCAGCGCGCCTCTCAACGTGATCGACTCGGTTTTCAGCTCGGGTGCAACTTGATGCCCGTCGCGGTCACGCAGCCGAAAGAAATGGAACAAAGAGTTCTCTGGCGTGCGCAGCGTTACAAACGTGCCTTTGCCTTGGCGACGTTGCACGATGCCTTTCTGTTCAAGTTCCATAAAGGCCTTGCGCGCGGTGCCTTGGCTGACCTGAAGCTCACCAGCCAGATCAAATTCGCTAGGCAGCATGGATCCCGGCACATAGCTGCCTTCCACGATACGCTGCACGACCGTGTTAAAGACCTTCATGTAAAGCGGTTCTGACACACTGCCCTCCGTTTTGCTCCGGCTATCACGAGCGGCCCAAGCTCTGCAATAATGCACATTGACTCTTATATAAGAGTAAATATACATTTTGCCCAAGTCTTATTTCTAGAATCGGAGCACCCCATGGCTGAAATTCCACATCTTTTGGTTCACGAGCACGATGACAACGTAGGCGTTGTGGTCGTCGAAGGACTGACTGCCGGCACCGACATGTTGGTCTGTGTGACCCACGACAATTCCACATTTCGCCTGACCTCTGGCATGGACGTGCCGATCGGTCACAAGATCGCTTTGAAGGATTTCAAAGAGGGCGACACCGCCATCAAGTACGGTGAGGATATCGGCAAAATTATCGCGGATATCGCCAAGGGCGATCACGTTCACACCCACAACTGCAAAACCAAGCGCTGGTAAGGAGACACGTCATGGCTTCTAAGTATTCAAACCTGACCGTCAAAGGCTACCGTCGCGAAAACGGACGTGTCGGCGTGCGCAACCACGTCATCATCCTGCCTGTGGACGATATCTCGAACGCCGCTTGTGAGGCGGTTGCCAATAACGTCAAAGGCACGATGGCCCTGCCCCACGCCTATGGGCGTCTGCAGTTTGGCGAAGACCTAGAATTGCATTTCCGCACCATGATCGGCACCGGCGCGAACCCGAATGTCGCGGCTGTTGTGGTCATCGGCATCGAACCGGGCTGGACCAAGCGCATCGCCGACGGCATCCGCGCCACCGGCAAGCCTGTGTCGGAGTTCTCGATCGAACAAAAGGGCGATTTCGAAACCATCCGCGCCGCAAGCTGGGCCGCCAAGGAATACGTCCACTGGGCGACCGAATTGCAACGTGAGGAATGCTCGATCTCCGAACTCTGGGTTTCCACCAAATGCGGTGAAAGCGACACGACCACAGGTCTCGGCTCCTGCCCGACCGTCGGCAACATGTACGACAAGCTGCTGCCCGAAGGCATCTATGGCTTCTTTGGTGAGACCTCCGAGATCACCGGCGCCGAGCATATCTGTCAGAAACGCGCGATCAACGAAGAGGTTGGCGAGCGTTGGTACAAGATGTGGAAAGCCTATCAGGACGACGTGATCTTTGCGCACCAGACCGACGATTTGTCAGACAGC
>NZ_CAXREH010000148.1:0-7136 GCF_964229375.1 Cognatishimia sp. | reverse complement strand
CGTGGGCCTTGTGCATGGCCAGATGTCGCCTGCTGACAAAGACGCGGCGATGAAGGCCTTTCAGCGCGGTGAGACGCAGATCCTTGTGGCGACGACTGTGATCGAGGTCGGCGTGGATGTGCCCAAGGCGACAATCATGGTAATCGAGCGGGCGGAAATCTTTGGGCTGGCGCAGCTGCACCAGCTGCGCGGACGCGTCGGGCGCGGGTCCGAGGCCTCGACCTGCTTGTTGCTCTATCAATCCCCACTGTCTGAGAGTGGCACCAAGCGGTTGACCGTGATGCGAGAAACCAATGACGGGTTCCGGATCGCTGAAACCGATCTGGAAATGCGGGGTGCGGGCGATTTGATTGGAACGGCACAGTCGGGTGTGCCGCGCTTTAGAATCGCGGATATGGAATCACAGGCCCATCTGATGCAGATCGCGCAATCGGATGCGCGTAAACTGCTGCATGACGATCCGAGTTTGACATCAGAACGCGGTCAGGCCGCGCGTGTTCTTCTTTGGTTGATGGAACAGGATCAAGCGATCCGTTTAATTTCAGTAGGTTAGCGGCGAAACGTTCTCGTATTCACAAAATGTTCTCAAATGTTCTCATTTAGTTCTTTACACGACTCGCTAAAAATGAGAACAAATGAGCAACAAATAATTCAAGTGCAGGAGAGCCCGATGCTTCGTCAAATCAAGTCCGCGATCCAAAATTCACAGTCCACACTGTTTCAGGACGCCGTTGGTGCCGCGTCTTTGGTGGTGATGATGCTGGTTGCTCTGCACATCCCCGGTTTCGTTTAATTTTATCTGCCTGCGGTTCTCATTGATGTTTCCGCGCAGCCTGTCCCCATTTGCTGCGAACTGACTGTCACTGCCTGAAAGTCTTAGGGTCTGCCTCACATCAGCCCGCTCGGAACGTCGCTCTTTCCATTGCAGAGAACACGCGACCTTCGCCGCCGTCTTCCCCGAGACGTGCGGCGATTTTTTTGTGCGTCAGAAAGTGGTTATGCGCAGGCAGATTGCTCGGCTTGATCAATGGCCTCGACAGTCGCGTCCAGCGCCAGCAGGATGGATGCGTGCCGGTTTTTGTAATCCCGCGCGGGGCGCAGAACCTCTAGATCGTCGAAAGGGCTTGCCGGGGCAGGGCCATCTTTCTTCAACATGTCTTTCAACGCATCGCGGGCCTGTTCGACCTCTGCTCGGGTCAGTCCGATCACATTCGCGCCCACAACCGAGGCCGCTGCCTGACCAAGTGCGCAGGCCTTAACATCCTGTCCGTACTCAGAAATCTGACCGTCCACGAGTTTGATTTCCACCGTCACCGTCGAGCCGCACAGGGGCGAGCGTTTCTTAACCGTGGCATCAGGATTGGCGAGCGGATCCGTGCGCGGCATGTCGGCGGCCAGCGCCAGAATGCGCCCAGAGTAGAGTTTGATCAGATCATTATCGCCAGACATAAGGTCTTTCCTTTTCACCGCCAGTCTTAGATAGAGTTCCTAACTCCAAAAGCAAAGAGGCTCCTCATGGCTTTCGACCCGAAATCGCTGACTTACGACGCAAATGGCTTGATCCCGGCGATCGCGCAAGACGCCACCAGCCATGAGGTTTTGATGATGGCGTGGATGAACGCCGAGGCCGTGCAGCGTACGTTGGACTCAGGCCGCGTAACTTATTGGTCGCGGTCCAGACAGTCGTTTTGGATCAAGGGGGAAACCAGCGGGCATACTCAAGAACTGGTGGATTTTCGCTATGATTGCGATCAGGACTGCATTCTGGTGCTGATCAACCAAACCGGGGCAGCCTGCCACACGATGCGGCGCAGTTGTTTTTACACGGCTGTGCGGGACGGGGACGAGGTCGAGCTGATGGCCCCAATGCATGATTGCGACGACCACTAAACTGTGTCGCCCAGCCTGCGCATCGTCACACGCGTCAGCGCGATAGCCCAAGCATCTTGAGAATGTCCATCGGTGTCGCGCCTTCTGCACGATAGGTGGCTATGGCGCGGGCGTCGTCACGCTTTGCAAGGCGTTTTCCCGCATCATCCCGTATCAGGTCATGGTGATGATAGACAGGTGTAGAAACCCCCAGAAGTTTTTGTAATACAACATGAATTTGTGTGGCCTCCCATAAATCCGCGCCGCGTGTGACCTGAGTGATCGCCTGATCTGCGTCATCCACCACTACAGCAAGATGATAGCTTGCGGCCATGCCGCGGCGGACAAGAATGATGTCGCCCACCTCTCGCAACATCGCCGCTTTGTCCAAATTATGCGTGCCGGTAAACAACGGGCCAACTTCGTTAAACGACAGATCGTCGACCTGATCGAGCGCCTTGGCCATGTTCAATCGAACAACGTGATCCGAGGATTCCGGAAAGGTGCGTTGACGGCAGGTGCCTGGATAGATGCGCCCGTCGGGGCCAAATTGAGGCACCCCTTCTTGCGGTGCCCCGGCCGCGGCCTCGATGTCGGAACGGCGGCACACGCAAGGATAGGTCAAACCCATGTCGGTCAAGCGACCCACCGCGGCCTGATAGGCCTCAGACCGATCAGACTGGCGCATCACCGGTGTGGGCCACGCAAGCCCCATCCACGTCAGGTCGTCATAGATCTGATCTTCCCAATGGGAACGGCTGCGCGACTGGTCGATATCTTCGATACGCAGCAGAAACGCGCCACCTTGGGCCTGCGCAGCCCGTGCCGCAATAAGCGCGGAATAGGCGTGTCCCAAGTGCAGTGGACCGGTAGGGGAAGGCGCAAAACGGGTTCTAAAAGTCACGCTTTCTCAACGACATAGACATAAGAGGTCATGCCCTTTCCGGGCAGGTGGTCGCCCAGTTCTCGAAACAGAAGCCGCGCGCTACCGCCGTCCAGATAATCGTTCAAACGCGCTTCGTAAATACGTTCTTTGATGGCTTTGTCATTGTAGGACAGCACCAGTTTGCCGCCCGATGGCAGCAGATCGATCACCGTGTCCAGCAAGGAAACCGGAGCGGCGCCCACACCGATCACACCGATACATGTGATCACCTCATAGCTGCCGGGCGCGATGTCCATCTCTTCGCCCTGCATGTGTATCGCGTTTTGATAGACGCCTTTGCGTTTCGCGATGGCCAGCATTTCAGCAGAGAGGTCAATGCCGTCGATGTTGGTATAGCCGCGCTTGGTCAGGGCCTCGCCTGACAGGCCGGTGCCGCAGCCGACATCCAGAATACGCGTGTCTGGCGTCGGCAGGAACTGCCAGAGCGCGTCGGCGCAGCGCGCGGGGGTGAGATAGCCGTTGTCGGTGACCTCGGCGTCATAGGTCGTGGCCCAGTCGTCATAAAACTCTTCGACGGCGCTTGCGTTGTCTAGGTTGTAAACGGAATCCAGAAATTTTTTTGTCATAAACGCAGTAAAGCGCGCGAATGGCGCGGCGTCTATGATTTCTTGGTTTGAAGGCCGAGAAGGGCGCTAGGACTGCGCCGCCAACCATGCCTGCCAATCGGCTTTCGCGCGATCGGTATAGGCCTTATAGCGGTCTTTACGTCCGCGACGCCCGCCTTTCAGCCCCTCTACGGGGTGGAAAAGCCCGAAGTTCACATTCATAGGCTGGAATGTTTTGGCCTCGGCACCGCCGGTGATGTGGTGCACCAATGCGCCCATGGCGGAATTCGCAGGGGCGGTTTCGATCGGTTGGCCCAGAATTTCCGCGGCAGCCAGACGGCCCGACAAAAGCCCCATCGCGGCGCTTTCCACATAGCCTTCAACGCCGGTGATCTGGCCTGCAAACCGAATGTGTGGTTTGCTTTTCAGACGCATCTGATTGTCCAGCAGCGTTGGTGAATTGATAAATGTGTTGCGGTGGATCCCGCCCAAACGGGCGAAAGACGCATCCTCCAGACCCGGGATCATGCGCAGGACTTCGGTCTGTGCGCCGTATTTCATTTTGGTCTGAAAGCCGACGATATTATACAATGTTCCCAATGCGTTATCGCGGCGAAGTTGAACCACGGCATAGGGCTTGTCGTCGGGGGCGTGCGCATTGGTCAGGCCAACGGGTTTCATCGGTCCAAACCGAAGCGTTTCGCGTCCGCGCTCGGCCATGACTTCGATGGGAAGGCAGCCGTCAAAATAGCCAGCGGTCTCGCCCTCGTGGAATTCGGTTTTGTCAGCAGTAAGCAACGCATCGATAAAGGCTTCGTACTGCGCCTGCGTCATTGGGCAGTTGAGATAGGCTTTGCGTTCTTCGTCTGTGTCGCCCTTGTCGTAACGCGACTGCAGCCAGGCTACGTCCATATTGATGCTCTCCGCATAAATGATCGGGGCAATCGCATCAAAAAACGCCAGGGCATCAGCGCCCGTTTCAGCCTGAATGGCGGCGCCCAATCCCGCCGAGGTCAGCGGACCTGTGGCAATGATCCAGTGCCCGTCCTCGGGCAGATCGGTGATCTCGTCATATTCAACCGAGATATTTGGATGTGCGGTCAACGCAGCGGTCACACTTTCGGCAAAGGGATCACGGTCAACCGCCAGGGCACCGCCCGCAGGCAGCCGGTGTTTGTCGGCCATGGCCATGATCAACCCATTGGCCGCGCGCATCTCCCAATGCAGCAGGCCGACGGCGTTCTGCTCGTCATCATCGGAGCGGAACGAATTAGAGCAGACCATCTCGGCCAGATGCCCCGTGCGATGGGCAAAGGTTTCGACCTTGGGCCGCATCTCGTGGATGACAACTTTGACGCCCATATTGGCCGCCTGCCAGGCCGCCTCTGATCCGGCCATTCCGCCGCCGATGATATGCAATGTTTCGCTCATGCGCCGCAGATAGGGCAGTTGCAGCGCGAAGGGAAGGGCGGGGCCGCAATTCAGCTGTTTTTCCGGGGGGCTAAAACACATTTGGGTCGCTGAGGCAGGAATGTCGAGGTCTGAGAGAGTGACCTTGGAGGGACCTTCCACCTTTCAGCGACCCAATGAAGCGTCTGAAAATCTTATGCCAGATTTGGCAGGCATTTTCCAGAGAAATTGCAGAAATTGGGGCGAGATTGTGCCCAATTATGACAATTGGGCTGCAATGCTTCGAAATTGGGTAAATTATTGCTTCTGCATGTACAATTCCGCGGATTTGATGGCGAAGTTCGTTCCGATTGCGCGGGCGGGCGCCTTAATTTTGCCGCTACGTCATAGATTTCATCGCTTGTGTCAGGGTCGCTCTATGGAAAGACTTGCGGCACTAAGGTGAGGTGCGCAATGACTCCGGTGATAACCAAAGAAGAGCTGTCTGAGTATCTGGCAGAAGTGTTCTCTCAGGTTTGGTCGCAATTTGAGATCCTAGAGATGGACGGGCGCTTTACCGTCATGCGCCTGAAGGTGTCAGATGGGCATGTGCGTCCGGGCGGCACGATCTCGGGGCCGTCGATGTTTGGGTTGGCGGATGTGGCCGCCTATGTCGCGACACTAGCGGTGGTCGGGCGCAAAGCCCTCGCGGTCACGACCAGCTGTTCCATCGATTTCATGCGCAAGCCCGAGGCTGGCAAAGACCTGATTGCCAGAGCCGAGCTGTTGAAACACGGCAAAGTGCTCACCGTCACGGACGTGCGTATATTCTCTGAGGGGTCAGACCAAATGGTGGCCCGCGCATCGCTGACCTATTCTGTGCCACCAAATCGGTGATAATGAGCATTGTGGGCGTAGTCCCGAGTTAAGTGAGCAGGCGGAGAGCCGCATTGAAGACTTTTAGACGCGCGGCTTTTCTTATTTTGATCCTATGGGGTGTTAGCAGGTTTGTCGCAGTCGAGACCGGTCAACCTATTGATGCGGCTGGGGCACAGGTTTGGGTTCTGGATCATGGTTATCACGCCGGATTGGCGTTTAGCCGCGCTGATTTGAAATCTTTTGCATCAGAACAAAGCGCGGCCTTGCGAGCTACATATCCCAACGCAGATTGGTTTGAAATCGGCTGGGGCGACAGGGGATTTTATTTTGATGTTCCGACGCTTCAGGACGTGACCTTTGCCGTCGGAGCTAAAGCTTTGCTGGTTCCCAGCGAGAGTGTCATGCATATCGCAACGGGATATGGGTGGATTGATGATGTGTTTTCCAGGTCAGACAGTATAAGTCTGCGCTTGTCCCAAGAGAGTTTTGAAAACCTGGTTGATGCGATTGCAGGCCAAGTGGATTTGCAGGCCCCCTTGCGAGAGAGCCTTTACGGCACAGGGCATTTTTATGAAGGTGCGGGTGCCTATCATATGTTTAACACGTGCAATTCATGGGTGGGGCAAATGCTGCGCGGGGCAGGGATTGCCGTTTCTCCGGGAATGGCCCTGACCAGCAAAACCCTGTTGCGAGAGCTTTCATGGCGATATGGTTCGCAATAAGGGCAGTAAACTCGAAAAATATATGGGGTAAAATAGTACCTATTTTTTAACATATTGTTTTTGAATGATTTATTTGGATTTTGTGCGCTTGACTGTGCATTCACACCCTTTATAACCCGCCCATCGCTTAACGAGCGCGTCGAAACCTTTCGGCGCTGCTACCAAATATCAGGTAGACAACCATGAAAACCTTCTCTGCTACTCCAGCAGACATCGACAAGAAGTGGATCATCATCGACGCCGAAGGCGTGGTGCTGGGCCGTCTTGCGTCGATCGTTGCTATGCGCCTGCGCGGCAAGCACAAGGCGTCTTTCACTCCGCACATGGACTGCGGTGACAACGTCATCATCATCAACGCTGAAAAAGTTCAGATGACCGGCAAGAAACGCTCGGACAAGAACTATTACTGGCACACCGGTCACCCAGGCGGCATCAAGTCCCGCACTGCGGGTGAGCTGCTGGAAGGCAAGTACCCAGAGCGCGTTGTGACTCAAGCGGTCAAGCGCATGCTGCCGGGCAACCGTCTGTCCCGTAAGATCATGACAAACCTGCGTGTTTATGCCGGTGCCGAGCACCCACACGAGGCGCAAGCGCCAGAAGTGCTGGATGTGAAATCCATGAACTCCAAGAACACCCGGAGCTAATCATGACTGATCAAGTGAATTCTCTCGAAGAGCTGAACGCCGTTGCTGGTGACGAAGCTCCTGTAGTTGAGCTGGCCCCACGTGAGCCTGTTCGTGACGAGCTGGGCCGTTCTTATGCGACCGGCAAGCGTAAAGACGCTGT
>NZ_CAXREH010000147.1:0-11582 GCF_964229375.1 Cognatishimia sp. | reverse complement strand
GATGGGGCCGACATTGGCCTGATTATCGTCTTCCTCTGCCTCTTCGGGGGTATTCTATCTGGCTTTCCGGTGGCCTTTGCAATCGGTGGCGCTGGTGTGATCTCTGTCGGGATCATCGCAGCCTTGGACAGCGCGGGATTGCTGATCCACCAGGCGATTGACACAGGCTCTGCGGCCTATGCGGACCTGATTGCCCAAGGAGTGAAATCGGACACGATCTCGATATTCAGATACCCGGATCTGCCCAGATACGAGACACCTGTTTTCCCAAGCGGTTGGGAAACAGCCATGGACCGCAACATTTCGTTCATCGTGAACCGTATGAATGAACGTGTTCTGGCGGGGCAATCGATTGAGACTCTGCTGGCTGTTTTGATGTTTGTTCTGATGGGCATCACGCTGGAACGCTCAAAGATCGCCAACGATCTGCTGACCACGATGGCAAGGGTGTTCGGCCCGCTGCCCGGCGGTCTGGCTGTGTCGGTCGTGGTTGTGGGCGCGTTTCTGGCGGCTTCGACTGGTATCGTTGGCGCGACGGTTGTGACCATGGGTCTGCTGTCCTTGCCGACAATGCTGCGCAACAACTATTCGCCGGAACTGGCGACGGGTGTGATTGCGGCCTCGGGGACATTGGGGCAGATCATTCCTCCGTCCATCGTGATCGTTTTGTTGGGCACGCTTGCTGGCGACCTTTACTCGGCCGCGCAGGAAACCCGCGCTCAAGTGGCGGGATGCTCTGATGCGCTGACCTTCTTGGGCGAGCCTGCGGTTCTGTCTGTTGGTACATTGTTCCAGTCAGCCTTGTTGCCCGGCATTCTGTTGGCCTTCCTTTATGCGGCCTATGCGTTTGGCTATGCGTTGATGAACCCCACCAAAGCCCCAGCAGTTAGCTTTGACAGCGACGGCGGCGAGGTCATCACCCGCAACGACGGCCTGATCTGGTTCCTGGGCGTTCCAGCTCTGCTGATCGGGGGTGCGTTGCTCATGTCGTCACTGAACGTCATCGGCAGCCAGACCATCGTCGTGGACAGCTTCTCGGATCGTGGCGAGGCCGCATCGTTGCGCACCACGGTGTCTGAC
Organism: Cognatishimia sp.; assembly: GCF_964229375.1. Taxonomy (GTDB): domain Bacteria; phylum Pseudomonadota; class Alphaproteobacteria; order Rhodobacterales; family Rhodobacteraceae; genus Cognatishimia. The sequence goes on along the minus strand of NZ_CAXREH010000147.1, from coordinate 10,502 downwards.
GAATGTAAGGCCTCGATGATTGACCTGCATGGTCAACTGGCATGGGACGAAGCGGTGGCGCAGCAAGCGGCCATCGATGCGCAGGGCGGTCTGGAGGAATCCACCAAGCTGACTGACGAAGAACGCGCTGCGATCTTTGCTGAGCGTGTCGAAGCTGCCGCACCGATTGGCTCGGGTATTGCGACCTTGGTTGTTCTGCTGGCTTTGGTTCTGACAACAGCACGCGGTGTTGCGCCAAGTGCAGACCCACGTCGTCTGTATGTCGGTCTGGGCGGCGCTGCGTTGATGTTCATCGTCGATGCTCTGTTAATCAGCCCAACCACAAGTGCTGGCGCTACTGTGCTGCTGATGGCGATCCCATTCGCAATCATGGGGTATGGTGTCCTTTATGCTGGCGGGTTGCTCTCCAAGAACGAGCTGCTGCGCGTGGTCTTCCCACCACTGGTCCTGATCGTTGCCGTGCTTGGGTCGATCCTGGGCGGTATCACCAACCCGACGCCCGCTGCGGCGCTTGGGGCAGGGGGTGCGTTGCTGTTGGCGGCCTATCGTCGACTGGCGGACGAAGAGAAATCCGGCAAGATCATCATCTGGGCAAGCTTTGCCATCATCGTGATGATCCTGATCGGCATCAACTTTGACCTACGCATCAATCAGCCTAAAGTCGCCTTTGAAAGCTATGTTGCATTCCTTGGGGCCTATGGCGCGTATCTGTTCTCGATGTTTGGCATCCTGTACAGCTGCTATGTGCTGCTGCGCGGCAAGGTTCTAAGCCCGATTGTGCGGGAAACGGCCAAGGTGACGTCGATGGTGTTCACCATCCTCATCGGCTCTCAGCTGTTGAACCTTGTGGTGATCTCTTTCGGAGGCGAGCACTACATCCAGCAGTTCCTCAAGAGCTTTGACAACGAGTTGACCGTCTTCTTGATCGTAATGCTGGTGCTGTTTGTGCTGGGCTTTGTTCTGGACTTCCTCGAGATCATCTACATCGTGATCCCGATTGTCGGACCAGTCATCTATGGCGGCACATTCGATCCAAAGTGGGTGACTATCATGGTCGCGGTTAACCTGCAGACGTCCTTCCTGACACCGCCGTTCGGCTTTGCCTTGTTCTACTTAAGAGGGGTTGCGCCAAGCAGTGTCACCACTGGCCATATCTATCGCGGGATCATACCATTCGTGTTGATCCAGGTCGCGGGTCTGGCCCTGCTGTGGTACTTCCCGTCGATCGTGACGATCCTGCCGGATCTGATCGGACGGTAATCTGAAACAAAGAAAGGCCCCGAATTTCGGGGCCTTTTTTTATGTCTGTCGCAAGGGCTTACTTGCGAATATGAGAAGACGGCAGCGAGATATTGGACACTTGTTGTGCGATGGATTCAGACGCACCGCGGCGTTGCAGATCCTCATTATCCTTCAGGGACTCATAGGGCTTCCACGCGCCATCAGCAAAGATCTCTAGCCCCGAGAAGCGCGCCTTGTAGTCCATCTTGCTGCTGCCAGGCACCCAATAGCCCAGATAGACATAGGGAAGCCCAACATCCCGCGCGATATAGATATGATCCAGGATCAGAAACGTGCCCAAGCTTTGTTTCTGAAGGTCAGGTTCAAAAAAACTGTAGACCATGCTGACGCCATCCTCGAGCACGTCGGTCAAGCAGACCGCAGCCAGGGCATCGCTGGTTTCATCCCGATATTCAATCACGCGAGAACGGATCGGAGTTTCCTCGATCATTGCGGCAAACTCGAATACATCCATATCGGCCATGCCGCCATCGGAATGACGCGCGTCCAGATAGGTGCGGAACAGATCAAACTGTTCTTCGGTGGCCCAAGGCGATGTCGGCCTTCGTCCAAGGTTCTGATTTTTCTTCATAATGCGCTTTTGATTGCGCGAAGACGTGAATTTCTTAACGTCGATCCTTGCAGAAAAACACAGGTTGCAATCGGTGCATGAAGGTCGGTACAGCACATTCTGAGAGCGACGAAATCCCTGCTGAGACAGGGCGTCATTCAGCTCTTGGGCGTTGTCACCCTGAAGGGCTGTGAACAGCTTACGTTCCATACGACCGTCCAGATACGGACAGGGTTGTGGAGCGGTCACATAGAACTGTGGTGCAAGAGGCAGTGAGTGGCGCATAAAAGGTCAGGCAGCAGTTGAACTGTCCCAAAGACTAGCAACACAGCCCGACCCCAACAAGTCAAATGCGGTTCAGAAGCGCGCAGACCGGTTTATTGCGACAGATCCCATGAAATGATCGGTCAAACCCTGCTTTCTGCGACTTACAAGCATCAGTATGATCGACACGAACTGCAACAAAGGGACGGCCCAGGAAATACTGTAGCCCAAAGTGTGCAAAATCGCAGCGCCCAGATCAAAGCGTTCGCCGGTCTGAGCGCGAAATTCCAGCCCGACAAGACGCATACCCCAGGTTGCCGAACCGCCCGCAAGCGTCAAAACGCGATAGATGAATCCCACGACAAGCATCAGAAACGGAAAGAAAAATATCCCGGTAAAGGCTGTGAATGGCAGGACAAGAGCGCACAGAATGGCAATCAGGACCGTGTCGATGATCCAGGCCAGAAAACGTTTGGGCGGAACATCCGCATAAAACGCTGGCTGGGTTTCGGGATCAGGCAGGATAAAGGAACGGGCGGTCATGTCTCTCGTGTCGTTTTTATGGATAAAAATCCGGCCCCTGGAATGCAGGGGCCGAGGTGAGGGAGGGTTTCTATGAAATTAGGCGTCTTCTTTGACGGCCTCTTCGGCTTCGTCTTTTGCCTTTTTCTCGCGTTCGTCCATGAACTGATCGAACTCTGATTTGTCTTTTGCCTCACGCAGACGCTGCAGGAACTCTTCAAAGCTCTTCTGTTCGTCCTCCAGGCGACGGATCATTTCATCGCGGTATGAGTCAAAGGCAGAGTTGCCGGTCGACGTCATTGTGTGCATGCGACGGCGGCCGCAGGAAACGGAACGAGATTTGCTGAACATGCGTTTGCTCCAGATCATGTAAAGAAGAAGGGCGAGGCCGACTGGCCAGACAAAGATGAAGCCCAGAACCATCGCGGCAATCCAGGCGCCTTTGCCTTTGTTGTCGAGCCATGCCTCGGCACGAGAAAACCAACCAAGCTGGGAGGTTTGTGTGGTTGCGGTGGCTACAGGTGTCATTTTGGTCTCCGTGTTAAAGATGATGTGAATGCCTTTCACATTACACTAGATGGGCATTACCACGTGGGTTGCAAGGATTTATGTGAAAAGAATTTACATTATTTTCATAAACTATTTTATATCAGTTGGTTAGCTTTGAATTTTTTGTCTGTAACGACACTCAACAGGCTCTTGATAAGCAGTCTACAGCTGCCCAAACTTGCTTTTGCCAGCAAATTTTGTGTTTCCCGAAGCATTGCCAAGGTACAGTCGGAAGAGCAGGGCGTATGTGAACCTGTATATAAAGACTGCGTAGGTTTTAGGATTTGATGCGAAATTCGTTGTGCAAACGAAATGTCAGGCCACATGTCCGCATGACTTGAAAGACAGGCTATTGACGGATGTCGCTTCGAAAATTGTCCATGTTACAGGAAGTGGCTAACCTGTAGCCACTGCGGTCTGACTTGGCATCAGCTTGAAATGTCATGCACGTGAAAGCGGTTAAACGCATGAAAGGGACGTTTTCACTACGTTTTGTTCCGTATGAGCAGGTCTGTGTAAGTCATTAAAACAGTTAGTTTCTTTGAAATAGCTGCGCGTTAATCGATCATGCTATATATCGCATAATGATGATTATGTTAAATTAGAGGTGCCCGAGTACCATACACCCAGCCATGACGCGCAAGACTTACAAAGCTGGCTTCCCCACATACCAATCATCACATCCCGACGCCCCGATCAGTTTGCGATGATATCCATGGTCACCTAACAGCTCATGTATCCACGCACGCGCATCCTGATAATTGTGCTCGCAGGTAATCACACCAAAGGAATATTTTTCAAAATCGAGCTCCGACAAAATTTCCAACTCGCTCCCTTCGGTGTCGATCGAGAGATAGTCGATATGATGTGGCGCGTCGTTTTGACTTAGCAGATCATTGAGCGAAATCGTTTGAACTTGGTACGTATCCTGTTTGCGCTTCAATCGATTTCGCCCATCGGAATTGTAATGCTCCATTATCGTCGAAAGCTCGGGTTCTGAACTTTCCAAAAATTCCAACGTTTCCCCACTCCGCGCCCAAACGCAATCGGTCGAGATCTTTGCGGTCCGGTTCTTGTGCAATGCGTCGTGCCACACACGGCCAGGCTCTGCGAGGATGCCGGTCCATCCGAAATCGCGTTCAAGCATGTAGGTGTTGCTTATGTCGATGCCGTTGGTTGCACCAAACTCAACGAAAAATCCGTTGCGTTTGAACCGGTGTTCCATGAGTGCAAACACGTCCTGGCCAAACTGCGAGCGCATTTGAGCGTCGGGATGGTTGAGGTGTAGGACCGAGGAAAACAGAGTCATGAAGTCTGACTTGGCCTCATTCAAACGCCGAGATCCAAAAAGATCCGCGCTTTCTGGGTGCTTTTTAACAAACAACGCCATGCCCTCGCCTCATATTTCAAAAGCGTCGTCAAAAAACGCCATCTGCGAAAACTCTAAACAAGCCTCTACAGAAGTTCAGTAATTTTTATTAGAAAGTTAGGTGAAAAGAGTTTTTTTGAGCGAATTGGTCGCTGATATTTTGTGAAGACATGACTGCAGACAAGCGGGTTAAGGCATGATGGCCAAAAGGGTTTACGTGTTTACGGATGAGCCAGACTTCGCGTTGCTAAAGCACCTGCCACCGGGATATGCGGATCAGCACGGTATCGAATTCTCGTTTGGATTAGATAAACCGCATGACGCAGAGGCCGTGATTTTCTGGAACAGATCCGAGATAAGTCTGACCTTGGACATTCCCAAATGCAGAACGGCGTATATTGCCGCTGAATCGGAGGAAATTCGCAACATAAGCCGCCGTTTCTTTAACCAATTTGGGTTCGTGCATTCCCCTACATCGAAGAGCTTGGACGTATCGCACTGCCGGAGCTCACCTTGTTGGCCCTGGGTGGCAGGAGTAGATTTTTCCAGTCGATTGGATCCCCGACGTACGAAAGATTATAGCTTTTTCAGAAACTTAAGTGCGCCGCAAAAGACGCCAAAGGTGTCCATAGTGACCTCTCAGCGCACCTCTCAGCCGATGCACCGGCAGCGTCTGGACTTCATCGAGCACCTGCGCACACTTATTCCTGAGCACCTGGAAGTCTTCGGCGCGGGCGTGCGGCCGATCGATGATAAGTTGGATGCAATTGCGCCCTATCAGTACCATTTGGCACTTGAGAACACGCTGTTGCCAGACTCTTGGACAGAAAAAATCGCAGACCCGTTCCTGTGCTGGGCTCATCCTTTTTATGTCGGCGCAAACAATATTGGCGACTACTTTCCAAGCGGTAGCTTCACGCCATTGAACATCGAAGATCCTAAAGGCGCCGCCAAGGTGATCAAATCCACGATTGAGCGCGATGTCTGGAGGAATAACCTTGCAGCACTCGGCGAAGCGCGGGAACGCGTATTGGAAACACATAACGCTGGGCAGGTTTTGTTAAATGCGGCCAAAACGGTGTTGCAGGCCCCTTATGATACCGCCCGCCCCCGGCGTCACCGGATCTATTCTGATCTTTCATTGATTGCTGAAAAGAAAACGGCGCGGCAGTTGCTGGAGTTTTTGGGCCTTAATCTATGTTTGTTGTTTGATAGCGAGTGCGAAGCAAAATTCTGGCGAAAACGCACGCTCAGACGCAGGCTTAGACACAGTTAACACAACACGTGCAAACTCTGGCTTGTGTCGCAGGTTTTTTTCGGCACAGTTCGACTTTGAAAGAAGCCAGCATAGGAAAGCTGCGCACAGAGGTTACAGATGCACGCTGACACAAGTGCCGTGGTTAAGCAGGTTTGGAAATGTCTTGAGACGAGCCTTGTCAGTGCGCAACGCGTTGTTGCGGACCATCAAGATGCTTTGCTAGCACGAAAGGACGGCCGGCGCGTGGCATTTGAGGTCTGGTGGCGTGCAAAAGACTACTCAAAGATAGCCCAGATTGCCGAACCATTGGTGGAGGACTTCCCCGAAGACCTCAGGGTTGCGACGTCTGTTTCACAGTCCTTCCTGAACCTCGGGCAACGTAGCGCCGCAGACGCAGTGATGTCCAAACTCAAGGTGCCCGACAGCTATCGTGACCATCCAGCGGTACTTTGGGCGATCCTGCATCTTGTGGAACTTGGACGATTAGATCTGGGACAAGATCTGTACAGATTGGTCAACGAAGACCCCTCTACATATTCAGACCATATCAATGGGTACTTGCTTGCCCTCGTTTACTACCTGTTTTCCACGCCATCTCGTGTTGCGGACCAAGTTCAGGATTTGGCCGCCGAGACAGACATGCTGGTGTTCGATTTGGCACTTGGCGGCGGCATTGGTCATGGGCAGATGTTTGCGCAGTTTTTTTTGACTGCTTTTTCACAAAGACTGTCCTCGTCGCCAGATCGCATCGACTATCACGGAACCAGGACGCTTGGGGAAAATCCGGTTCTGTCGTCGACTGTTCAGCAAAGCGCCAAAGGCAGCATCGATATTCAACCATGGCTATGGCGCACCCAAAAGGGTCTGTCTGGGTCTTTGGCTGCGTTCAATGAAATCGTCGAGCGACGATTTGATCTGGCCTTTGGGGCCAACGCGACTGTTTCTGCCCCAATTGTTGTCTACCCATATGCATTGCCGTCGGATTTAATGGGATTTGCACGTTGGCTCACCAAATGCGCGCTCCCTGAAAAGGGGATTACATTGGTCGTTGGTCTGTTGTTCAACGACTTTCTGGCGGACGATCAGCCACAACGCGATTTAGCCATCTCTGCGTTGCGCGAGGCATTTGAAACGTTGAATGCCCATCCGTTGATCAATCTTGCTGTGTTTTCCGAGGTGGACGCTGTCAATGCGATGGTTGTGGACTTTGGAGTTCCAGAGAAGGATGTCTTCCTCCTGCCCTTCCTGCCGTCGCTTCGATTTGAACATGGTGTGGAGCCTGCGAAATTATCGAGGCCAAGGCCGCGCGTGGGTATCATAGGGACATGCAGACCGTCTCGCGGACACCATCATATCCTCAGTGCTGTTGAAGAGATAGCGCATGAGGACATTGACGTGCTCATGCATGCATCGGAGTCCAACTTGTATTGGTTTGAACGTAGTCAATCGGAGCCAAAAGAGAGTTTTGAAGACCAACTACAAAGGCTTGAGCGCGAAGGAAAACTGTCGTGGATCCGTGAGCCGTTGTCTCATGACAAATACGACAAGGCTCTATTGTCTTTGGACGCAATGATTTTGCCCTATGATCCCAAGTTTTACAAAGATACCGGATCCGGCGTCGCATTCGAAGCCGTGGCCGCGCGACGTCATTTGATATTGTCTGCAGATTGCGCTTTTGCTGGCATTTTGGGGCGTGTCGGATACCCGCATACCTTAATTCATGACCTATCTGGATCGGGGGTTCTTGACGCAATTAGACGGGCCAAATTGAATGCGGCTGTGCTGGATCAGGCCCTTGCGCGCTGGGACAATGCGGACCTGTTGTTTTCCGAAGTAGACAGGTTCACGCACACCTTAAAACATAGCCTTACGAGCGCACGCGAAACCTGAGCCTTTTGTTGATCAGCGCCTGCAGTCGCCATGGCAAAATGGACATCAGTTTCAGTCCAACGCTCAAGTGCCACGGAAACGCGATCTCGGGGGTCTTTTTGTCCATCGCCCCGGCGATGATTTCGGCGGCATCCTCAGGCGACATGATCCCCGGCAATGGCCCAATGTGCTGATCTGTCTGGCGGCTTTTGATGTGGCCTGGGTGAACCAAAGTCACAAAGACATTCGTGCCCATCAAGGCTTCACGCAGGGCGCGGGCAAAAGCTGTGAGGCCTGATTTGCTGGCCGAATAGGTCGGCGCGTCGGCCTGTGGGCCAAAGGCTGCTAGCGAGCTGATGAAGACCAGATGCCCTGCCCCGCGCGTTTGCATTAAGGTGGAGGCAGTCAGTGCGGCCTCGACCGCGCCGCTAAGATTTGTCGACAAAAGACGGGTTGCACGCGTGGGGCTTTCCAGTCGGTTTTGTTCGTCGCGCCCGTCGAAAATGCCAGCGTTCAAAATCACCTGATCGATGGCGCCATTGTCCCAGACCTCTTTGAGCCATGTTTCTGCAGCACCTGGGATCGAAAGATCGACCGAGGCGAATTCTACATCGGCGCCTTTGGTGCGCAGCGTTGCTGCAAGCGTCTTGAATGGCGCGGTATCTCTGGCGCAGAGAGCGAATGAAACGCCGGGCGCTGCGAGCTTTGTCGCAAGCGCCGCTCCTAGGCCTGTGCTTGCGCCTGTGATCGCAATGCGTTTTCTGGGGTTTGCTTCGGCCTGCGATGTGCCGATGGCGTCGGTTGCAATGCCCAATCGGGCGGCTTTCCTGAGCCGCGGAGGTTCCGCAACATAAAGCCCGTGGGCATGTAGATCCGTGCTTTCGAGGCGCGCGACAGCGTTTTCCACAAACGCCGCCCTGCCCTTGCCATAGACTGTTCCACGCGCGTGAATGCCGTGGGCCAAACACGTTGTCAGTGCGTCGACGTCTGATGTGTCTGGCGGCGTCGCCTGGGTCCAAAAATCGTCCAGATCACCTTGATAGGTGACACCCTCGATATCATAGATCGCAACACCAAGCGCTTTGGTTGGCACGCCGCTGAGCAAGGCTTGAATTCCGGCGGTAGAATTCACGACGACACAGCCGGCGGCTCCAGAGAACAGCTTGCCTAAATCGCCACCGTCCAAAAAGGTGACACGGTGGGAAATACCCAGATCGGTGGCCTGTTCGGTGATCTTCTTTTTCCAGTTTATCAGCCCGTTATCCATGGGATGCAGCTTGAACACGAGCCGGGCGTCGGTTGAGGCCCCCTGCGCAAATGAGCTCAAAACCCGTGACACAAACCCATATTGGAAACCAACAGGGGCATTCGCGCGGATCTGATAGTCTCCCTGCATTTGAAGCGGAACGATGAACCTTGGAGCATCCATACGCGTCAGCCTGTCCACCTCTGCCTGCGCGTGTTTTGCACCTTTGGCGCGCTTGATGAATCGGGGAATATAGGCTGGAAACTCGATCAGAGGAGGATGGGCCCGTTCAGGTTTATAGTGACGCTGAAACGGCTGCGCTAATGCGTTGGTCAGATGGAACCCCGCCTCTTTGATGGCCTCTTCGGTGGGTGAAATCTTGAACTTGGGCGTCCGGTCAAAGGGTGGCAGATCCTTGGCGACCTGCAGTAAGTGGGTCAAATCGTCAGGAAAATGCGAATAGGCCGACTGCCCCCCCTCTTCAAGGATCAACCAGTCTGGGCGCACGTAGCCATATTCCATCGAAACACAGCGCACGCCCATGTCGCGTGCTACGCGCTGTGCATCGCGGTGATACGGAAAACGGTCGGCAAAATAGACGATGTCGGTCGCCGCTTGCGCGGTCAATATCTGCCGAAGCGTGTCTGGCCACTGCTCACGCGTTCCCTTGAAAGACATAGTGTCGGTCCCGCGCCAAAACAGCTTGTCGCCAGCGCAGAAGTTAACGCGCAATACCTTGTGGCCACGGCGGGACAGCGCTTGACCCAAGTCCTTGAAGACACCGGATGTTGGTCCCTGCAAAAAAACAAAGGACCGATGTGTCTTGGATGTCTGTTCAAGTGTGTTTTTCAATGACACAGCCGCTTTCAATTTGGCATAAGACACAATGTAACCAGTTCTGAGGAACCATATATTCTTAAAGGAAACAAGGTGCCTGACCTTCTTCGCGCCCATTCATCGTTTCTAAAACGGTTTTTCGGATTTGCTTTCCATATTTTTGACCTCGTGGCCTATGAGGTTTTGTATCGATTGTCGCCAGCTCGCAAATTCTGGTTCTTTAACGGGGGCTATTTGCCGCTGGATGACGACTATGTTGCGATGCCCGAGTTCACGGGCGAAGATCACAGCGCGATGATGTACCATCAAGCCGGCCGCACGCAGATTACGGACCTGGCCCCTGATCCCCGCTCTATTCTGGATGTCGGGTGCGGCCAGGGCGGTGGATTGGTCTATCTGTCACGCTTGTTTCCCAAGGCGCGTCTGGTCGGCACCGAGCGCAGCCTGTCTGCGGTATCGCTTGCCCGCCGACGCACCGCGCCGTTGATTGATGTAGCCATCGAGCAAGGAAAATCCAACGGCCTGGCCTTTGCGGACGCCAGTTTCGATCTTGTGATAAGCGTCGGTGCGCCGACTTATTTTGGTCTGACGCTCTTTGTGACCGAAGCCGCGCGCGTGGTGACGCCGGGCGGCATCATCAGCCTGAGCGGTGGCTATCGACAGGGCGATCACGCCGCAATCGAGACAGAGTTGCGGGCCGCAGCGCAGGCAAATGGACTGGAATTTGTAAGTTATC
>NZ_CAXREH010000146.1:0-5747 GCF_964229375.1 Cognatishimia sp. | reverse complement strand
GACCAGAAAACACGGGTCCAATCGTTCAGCTCTTGCCGCTCTTCATAGGTGTCGACGATGCGCACGACATCCGTCTGCGGCAGCGTGTAGTGAAACAGTGCAAACACCAAGAGCCAGAACGTGCCCCAGAAACCCCATTTTACATAAGCCATCCAAGGCTCCTTCAGTGAAAATTGGTGAAATAGATTGTGGCCACCATCGCCACAAAGGGCAGGATGTAAACCCCAAGGATCAACCCGCGCCGCAGCCGGCCCTCATAGGCCACAAGCTCTTGGCGCACCTTGGTCTCTTGCGCCTCAGCGCCCAGGTTCTCGAACTCGGCCAAAAGCCGGTCGCGCCGGTTCGCTCGCAGGTGATAAAACAGCGCAAAATACAGCACTGTCAGAACCACAAACGCGATAATCAGCAGACGCGCAAACCCAGCCATACGGAAACCCCCTTTGTCCCATGCGTCCTTAACATAGGGACTGTATGGCAAAATCCCTAGGGTGAAGCCGACGTGGAATTTCCCCCAAGGCGGGTTTGGTGCGGGTTTTCCGCCGCCCGACCTGCAATCCCCCAAATTCCACTTGATGCAGCCCCCCCGAGATTGCTACCCAGCGCGCGACGATTTTGCAGGTTCACACCCCGACAGGAGACCCAATGACCCAACGAGAAAAGATCGCACGTCTTGTCGACAGCACGCGTTTTCAGAATGCGATCCTTGCGATCATCTTGGTCAACGCAGCCACGCTGGGGCTTGAGACGTCGAAAACCATGACCGACTCCTTCGGTCTGGCGATCAAGATTGTGGACCGCATCTGTCTTGCCATTTTTGTGGCCGAGCTGCTCTTGAAATTCTACGCCCGTCGCGGAGCGTTTTTCACCAATGGCTGGACGATGTTTGACTTTGTCATCGTGGCAGCGTCGCTGATCCCCGGTGCCTCAAACGTGTCGGTCCTGCGCGCTGCGCGCGTGCTGCGCGTGTTGCGGGTTGTCTCTGCCGCGCCACGGATGCGCCGCGTCGTCGAAGGGCTGGTCTTGGCATTGCCTGGCATTGGGTCGGTGTTCCTGCTTATGGGGATCGTGTTCTATATCGGCTCTGTCATGGCCACAAACCTGTTTGGCAACGCCTTTCCAGATTGGTTCGGCACCCTGGCGCGGTCTGGATACTCGCTCTTTCAGATCATGACGCTCGAGAGCTGGTCCATGGGCATCGTGCGCCCGGTCATGGAGGTTTACCCCTTTGCGTGGATGTTCTTTGTACCGTTCATTTTGGTAACGACCTTTGCGGTGGTGAACCTTTTGGTCGGTCTGATGGTGAACTCGATGCAGGATGCGCATGAAAGCGATGTGGACGAACAGACCGGCGACTATCGCAAGGAAGTCATGGCGCGGCTCGATCAAATTCAGGCGCAACTGGACGCGGTGAACAAGCAGAGATAGCCTTGTCGCAAACCATCACAAGGCGACAGCATGCAGACCGGACCCAAAAACCTGATTACCGATGTGGCCGGTCTGAAAATTGGCAATGCCCGCAACGCCGCCATTAAATCCGGAACCACGGTTCTGGTCGCCGAAGCCCCCTTTACAGCCGCAGTCCACGTCATGGGCGGTGCACCGGGAACACGGGAAACCGACCTGCTGGCGCCGGACAAAACCGTCACGCAGGTTGACGCGCTGGTCCTGTCAGGAGGCTCTGCCATCGGTTTGGATGCAGCCTCTGGTGTTGCCGACGCCTTGCGGGCCCAAGGGCGCGGATTTCAGGTCGCAGATCAGAACGTGCCGATCGTGCCTGCGGCAATCCTGTTTGATCTGTTGAACGGCGGCGACAAATCTTGGCAGCGATCCCCCTATTATGACCTTGGCCAACAAGCACTGGCCGCAGCCAGCGACAGCTTCGCCCTTGGCACCGAGGGCGCGGGGGCAGGCGCAACCACGGCGTCCTTCAAGGGCGGCCTTGGGTCCGCATCCCTGCGCACGCCGTCGGGCCATACCGTTGGCGCCCTTGTTGCCGTTAATGCGCTTGGCGATGCGGTCGTGCCGGGCAGTCGCCAATTCTGGGCCGCGCCATGGGAGCTTGGCGATGAGTTCGGAGGGCATGGCACCGCGACGAACACACAAACCGCGTGGCCCAAAACCAAGGTCTCAGAGCGCAATACGACCATCGCCATCGTCGCCACAGACGCAGATCTAAGCCAAGCGGAACTCACCCGCCTTGCCACAGCGGCACACGACGGCATGGCGCGCGCGTTGGTACCCTCGCATACGCCAATGGACGGCGATCTGGTTTTTGCCGCCTCAACCAATGCCCGCCAAGTTCAGGATCCTGTCACAGATGCCATCGATCTAGGCCACGCTGCCGCGACATGTCTGGCACGCGCGATTGCACGGGGCGTTTTTGCAGCAACTGCCGAGCCCGGTGATCTGGTGCCTGCCTATGCAACCTCTTAAGGTGCGCGGACGCCTCTATAGCTTAAGTGCGAAAAGACCTATGCCATGACGATACAGAATTTGCTGTACGTGGCAGGGTTGGTTTTTGTCTCTGTCAGCCTGATCGTCCTTGGGGACACTTTTGGAAAGTTGCTCACATCAGAGGGCTTTGCCCCTGCAACCATCGCCTTCTCGCGGTTTTTCATAGGCGCGCTTGTGATACTGGCCTTCAGCGGGCTGAAACTGCACGAACTTCGGATTTTCACCGATTGGCGCATTCTGTTGCGGGCAACTCTAGTGACCGGCGCCATTCTGTGCATCCTGACCGCTTTGAAAACCGAACCCATCGCCAATGTCTTTGGCGCATTTTTCATTGGTCCTGTGGTGTCTTACGGTCTGGCCGTTCTGTTCCTGAAAGAACGCCCGACCGCGGGACGTCTGCTGTTTTTGGGATTGGGTTTCGCCGGCGTCATGTTGGTCGTGAAACCGGGGTTTGGCACCAGCATAGGTATCCTCTTTGCGCTTCTGTCGGGCTTTTTCTATGGCTGTTTTCTGGCAGCTACACGCCTTGTGGCGCAGGTTGCGCGCCCAAGGCTGTTGCTGTTGACACAACTGGCGTTTGGAAGCGTCTTGCTTGCGCCGCTTGGCCTGTCAGCCCCGTTGCCTGACATAACGCTTCCTCTGTCCGGTTGGGTTTTAGGAAGCGCGCTCTGTTCGGCAGCTGGGAACTATTTGCTGCTGATTGCCAACCGCCACGCGGAAGCAAGCCTGATCGCGCCGTTGATCTATACCCAATTGGTGTCGGCTACCATCGTGGGCTATTTCGTCTTCTCTGATGTGCCGGACAGTGTATCCATGATCGGGCTTGGCATGATCCTTTTGTCGGGTGCAGGATCTTTGTGGATCCGCTGGCAGGATCGCTAGCTGGCCTTCGCGCGCGACAATGGCTTGCGAAGAGCATTAAGACCGCTGATCTCAAGCATAGGCCGTTCATTTTTCTTAAGCCGATCGATCAAAGTGTTCTGCGCTGCAAGCCGTGGAATGATGCGCACCGCCTCTTGCCCCTGTGCCGATGCGACTAGGTCCGGGAACAGCGCGCCAATTTCGGCCCGCGCTGCAGGCGCAAGCGAGGCCAGAGTTTCGCGACGCACCAACAGGCTTTCGCTGGGCGCGCCTTCGGCAAAAACAATCGCGTGCCGATCAAACAGGAAATGCACATAGTCCACGTCGCCTGTGGCAGACACACACTCAATGCCCGGTCTACCGACCATTCTGATCGCCGAGACCAAGACCTCGTCCCGGCCAAACATGCGATCCGCCACCGGGGATTTCACCAACATCCGATGCTGGCGAGAGACATAGAGGTCACGTTCCGGCAAGCCACAGCCCAACGCGCCTTGCTGAATGCGCACCGGCTGAAACTGCGGCATCGATCGAAGTTCGGCCTGCGAGACAGTCCGCCGGCCAACCCAGCGCACATCCTGAGGGCCATCCGTGGTCGCCACACGATCGCCGACCTGGATATCCCGCGCAGGCTTGAGCGTGCCATCGGCCATCTCAATCCGCGCATCCCCCACAAAGCAGATCATCAGGGCGACATTGTCGATGATCGGTCCAAGCGAGTCGTTGTCGCCAATTTCCGTCAGCCGAAGCGTATAGGTCCCGGCGCTCGGAAAATCGACGGGTACAGAGAAACTGGTAAAGCTGTTGCCCTCTGGAAAGATCGTCTGCGACGCAATGACTGCGCCGTCGCTATCCAGAATCTCGACCGAAAACCCGTCACTGCCACGGTCAGACAAGGCCGCGTTGCGCAGGGCCGCGTCCAATGTCAGTTCGGTGGCCGTTGGATTGGGAACATCAAAACTTTGTTCCATGACGGTCGTCTGCCCACGCTGACCGTCCATTTCGGCAACGCGGTTGGCAGAGCCATTACCAAGATAGGCGTTTTCTGTGTGGTTGGTTTCCAGATCCGTCCCGGACCACCCCTTATCGCCCTGATCAAATGTCCCGTTAACAATAAGATTAGTCGGCATACCGCGCCCCACAAAATGACTATAATGCCACTATAACAAGCGGAGTCTTAAAGAGAATTGAAAAGACACCAGTCTAAGACGCCAGTCCCTAATA
Source organism: Cognatishimia sp. (assembly GCF_964229375.1). Taxonomy (GTDB): domain Bacteria; phylum Pseudomonadota; class Alphaproteobacteria; order Rhodobacterales; family Rhodobacteraceae; genus Cognatishimia. The sequence goes on along the minus strand of NZ_CAXREH010000146.1, from coordinate 1,208 downwards.
AGAGCGCGGCAAGGCCTCGCCAAGGATCGACGCAAGCCCCCTAAAGCGACCTCTGGCGTCCGCACGTCGCTCTGCCGACGACAGGTTGCGAAGCGATATGAAACGGCGGACCACATTCAAACAGCCGCGCAGCTTTGGCACCGAGCGGCCGTGCTTTGACAACGTGTACACATAGCCGCGTAAATAGTGATAGGCCTTGAATTCCACGAGCTCCAGCGAGCTTGGCGAACTTGACGCAATCGCGTGTAACACGCGCGCCTCTGGCACATAGATCAACGGACCTTGCTTTGCTGCAAGCCTGAGGCTGATGTCATCGTCCTCAAAAAACAGAAAAATCCGTTCGTCAAACCCGCCAATCGCCTCAAAGGCGTCGCGGCGCACCAAAATCCCCGCCCCGTTCAACGATGGAACAGGGGTAGGAACGTCTGGACGCGTATAGCGTTTGGCAAAGAAACCGCGCCACAGGATCTTACTTGGGCGCACCTTATATCGATTCTGAACGGTCACCCCGAATTGTGGTCCAAACGCCGATGCGTTGGGGTGCTTGCCAGCCTGTTTCAGTAGGGTTTCCAACGCACCCTCCATCAAGCGTGCGTCAGGATTGAGAAAGAAAATAAAGTCGCTTTGCACATCACGCGCGCCCAGATTGCACCCGCCGCCGAACCCTAGATTCTCGCCCGGAACGATGACCTTATGACCCGCATGCTCGGCCCATGCCCGCAGCCCATCATCGGGCCCATTGTCTACGACTATCAAATCAACACCGGCCGGAAGCGATGCCGCCATGTCAGGCAGCACACCAACGCTGTTGTAAGCAACTGAAACCACACTTACCGAAGGCTGTGAACCCGCATCCATGCCAAACCGCCCCTTCGGTTAAACGATCTCGTCATAATTGGTGCGAGATCTCTTCAATCTTTCTTCTCGAGCATCACTCGCTTGCCGCGCGCCGGCGTTTCGGCGACGTCGTAACATGGAACAGATTGGTTGGAAATCCTCGTCGGATGCGCGGCCAAGGCGGGCATTTCCGTCAGGGTGTCATGCCGTTTAGGAAGCTTATGTTCAAAATTGCACAACAGTCGCGCAAATAAGCAAGTTGCGTGCAAATTATCAGATATGTAATCTCACGTCAAAGACACCAAATTGGGACATGACACATGAAATACGTTTCTTTGGGCCTTCGAGCCCTACTGACGGTGGCCTTTGTG
>NZ_CAXREH010000145.1:0-15542 GCF_964229375.1 Cognatishimia sp. | reverse complement strand
TGCTCTATGCAGACGCATGTAACCGCGCAGGCACCTTTAACCCATGTGGCGTTGCCGAAGCTCTCGAAGGCTTTGAGTTTGACGGCATGGGCAACGGTAAAACTCTGTACCGTGCCGAAGACCACCAGTGCTTCAAAGACGTTCTGGTTGTGCGTGGTAAAGAGAACCCAACCTCTGAATTCGACCTTCTTGAGATCGTCGAAGTCACGCCTGTTAGCCAGGTTACCTATGACGCGTCCATCTTTGGTGGCGAACTGGGTTCCTGTAACTCGGGCGCATAAGCGAACCTCCCAGAATGGGGTGTTTCGGCGCCCCATTCCCTTTAAAGTATCACGCAGCCCCCAAACGGAGGGTTGCGTGACATAATACGGTGGGACCAATGGAAGCAATTATCCTGCAAATTTTGAACGGCTTAGATAAGGGATCCGCTTATGCGTTGATCGCTCTGGGCCTTACTCTGATCTTCGGCACATTGGGCGTTGTGAACTTTGCGCACGGCGCTTTGTTCATGATCGGCGCGTTCTGCGCGGTGACCCTCAGCCGAATTCTGACACTGTCACACACTATCATCGATGACACCCGCACCGACTTTCTGGGCAACCCATTGAAAGTCGAAGTCCCTTACGTCCACGATATGTTCGGTCAGGCAACCGGGGATTTGATAATCGACTGGGCGGTCCCCCTGTCCATCCTCTTTGCGATCCCAGTAATGATCTGCATCGGCATCGTCATGGAGCGCGGTCTGATCAAGCATTTCTACAAACGCCCGCATGCGGACCAGATCCTTGTGACCTTTGGCCTTGCGATCGTTTTGCAGGAAATCATCAAATACTATTTCGGCGCAAACCCAATCCCGACCCCTGCGCCTGAGGCGTTCAAAGGATCTTTCGACTTTGGCCAAGCGCTTGGATTTGATCCCAACCTGATCATCTACCCCTACTGGCGGATTGTGTATTTTGCCTTTGCCGTCATCATTATCGGAGCTGTGTTTGCCTTCCTGCAATTCACCACCTTCGGCATGGTTGTCCGTGCTGGCATGGCGGATCGCGAAACAGTGCAGCTTTTGGGCATCAACATCGACCGTCGCTTTACACTGATGTTCGGTCTGGCAGCCGCAGTCGCAGGGCTTGCCGGCGTCATGTACACACCGATCAACTCGCCAAACTATCACATGGGCATGGACTTCTTGGTTCTCAGCTTTGTTGTGGTTGTTGTGGGCGGCATGGGCTCTTTGCCCGGCGCTGTTCTCGCAGGCTTTGTTCTGGGCATTCTGGAAAGCTTTGCCTCGATGCGCGAAGTCCTCGCGGTCCTGCCCGGCCTGAACCAAATTATCATCTACCTCGTCGCCATCGTGATCCTTCTGACCCGCCCTCGCGGTCTGATGGGACGCAAAGGCGTGATGGAGGAATAAGACTATGCTCGGATTAGAAAAGAAAGACTGGAACCTCCTGCTGCTCGTCGCAGCGCTTGTGGCCCTCGCGCCGTTTATCTTGAACCCCTTCCCCGAAGGCTCGGCGATGGCGCAGTTCAATGCAGGCTACCCGGATCTGATGCAGCGCTTTGTGATCTTTGGTATCTTTGCGATTGGCTTTAACATCCTCTTTGGCCTGACAGGGTATCTGTCCTTCGGACATGCTGCCTTTCTGGGTGTGGGATCTTACGCCGCGATCTGGATGATGAAGCTTTTGACGATGAACGTCATTCCCGCCATCATTCTGTCGGTTATCGTGGCAGGTCTGTTCAGCGTCCTGGTTGGCTTTGTTACCCTGCGCCGTTCGGGGATCTACTTCTCGATCCTGACACTGGCCTTTGCTCAGATGTCCTATTCCCTCGCCTATTCGGTTCTGACCCCGATCACAGGTGGTGAAACCGGCCTGCAGCCAAAAGTCAGCGACCCGCGTATTCTGGACGGCAACCTTGCTGACGGCGCAACGCCCAAAGCAAACCTGTTCGGACTTGAGATGGGCGCAAGCTTTGATCTGGGCATTGCGGGGTGGGTCTTTACCTTCAACGCAGGTTACTACATCGCAGCGCTTGTGATGCTGGCCAGCTTCTATCTGGCGATCCGCATCTTCCGCAGCCCCTTTGGTTTGATGATGCGTGCTGTGAAATCCAACCAGCAGCGGATGAACTATACCGGCTTGAATACCCGCCCCTATACTCTGGCAGCCTTTGTTATCTCTGGCATGTATGCGGGTCTGGCGGGTGGCCTGATGGTGGCGATGGACACACAAGCTGGTCCTGAGCGGATGTTCTGGACCGCCTCTGGCGAAGTGGTTCTGATGACCATCCTTGGCGGTGCTGGCTCTCTGATCGGTCCGGTTCTGGGCGCAGGCGTGATCAAATACATGGAAAACATCCTGTCCAAGATCAACTCTGACATCCTGCACAGCTGGTTCGCCTTTATGCCCGACGGCATGGAAGACTTTACCGTTGCCATCCTCTACCCGTTCATCGGCAAAGGCTGGCACCTGACGCTGGGCATCCTGTTCATGCTTGTGGTGATCTTCCTTCCCGGCGGCCTTGTAGAAGGCGGACAGCGCATACGTGCCATGTTGGGACGCCGAAAAGCCGAAGACAAACGTTCCACTGAACCTGCAGAATAAGGAGACGACTGATGGGAATTCTCGAAGTCAAAGACGTCGGCAAGCGGTTCGGTGGCCTTCAGGCCCTGGGCGATGTGAACCTCAGCGTCAAAGAAAACTCTGTCCACGCCATTATTGGTCCGAACGGGGCTGGCAAATCCACTTTGCTGAACTGTTTCGTGGGCAAATTGATCCCGGACACTGGCTCTGTCACCTTTGACGGTCAGTCCGTGTTGGGGCGCACCCCATATGAAATCAACCAGATGGGCATCAGCCGCGTCTTCCAGACCCCCGAAATCTTTGGCGAGCTTTCGGTCATGGAAAACATGATGATCCCGATCTTCGCCAAACGCGACGGAGCCTTCCGCCTTCAGGCCATCCCCAACATGATGGCCGAGAAAGACATCGTGGAAGCGGCCGAAAAGCAGCTGGTCGATATGAATATGGCTGACAAAAGAAATATGCACGCCGCAGCCATGTCCCGCGGGGACAAGCGGCGTCTCGAGATCGGCATGTGTCTTGCTCAGGAACCACGTCTCTTGCTTCTTGACGAACCCACCGCTGGCATGGCGCGTGCCGATACCAACAACACGATCGACCTTTTGAAACAGATCAAGGACGAGCGTGACATCACGATCGCCATCATTGAACACGACATGCACGTCGTCTTCTCTTTGGCAGAACGCATCACCGTGCTGGCGCAGGGCACCCCTCTGGTCGAGGACACCCCTGATAATATCAAAGGCCACCCTAAAGTGCGTGAAGCCTATCTTGGCGAAGCGGCATAAGGAGAAATCCCATGAACGATAAACCTGATTTTTCCAAGGGCGTAAGCCGCGCTGAAACCTCTCCGGCCTATTTGTCGGTCTGGAACCTCGAGAGCTACTATGGCGAAAGCTATATCGTGCAGAACATCTCGTTCAACGTGCACGAAGGGGAGATCCTGGCTCTGCTTGGCAGGAACGGGGCTGGCAAGACCTCGACCCTGCGCTCCATTGCTCGGATGGACGAACCTCAGGTGCAAGGGGGTGAGATCTGGCTGGACCACAAGCCCCTGCACGGCTGCCGCAGCCACGAGGCAAGTCAGGCGGGCATCGGGCTTGTGCCAGAGGACCGCTCGATCATTCCAGGTCTGACGGTCGAGGAAAACTTGCAACTGGCCCAAATCGCACCACCCATCGGCTGGTCGCTCGAGCGCCTCTATTCGCTGTTCCCGCGCCTGGGCGAGCGTCGCAAACAAGAGGGCGTCACCCTGTCCGGGGGCGAGCAGCAGATGCTGGCCATTGCGCGCGCGCTTGCGCGTGACATCAAGGTCCTGCTTCTGGACGAACCTTACGAAGGTCTTGCGCCGGTGATCGTAGACGAAATCGAGAAAACTCTACGTATTATCAAGGAGCAAGGTATTACCACGATCATCGTAGAGCAAAACGCCGTACGTGCGCTAGAATTGGCGGATCGTGCTGTTATTCTGGATACCGGCGGGATCGTCTTTGACGGAACAGCGCAGGAAGTGCTTGAAAACGAGCAACTTCGCGCAGAGTATCTGGCCATCTAAGTCGCCTCAGGCACGCCCAGCCCCTTTCGCTGGGCGTGGCCTTTGAAAAACAGGAATACACTATGACCTCACCCACATATGCGCCGTCGCAAGAACTGGCGTCCAAAGCACACGTGGACGCCGCAAAATACGACGATATGTACGCCGCCTCGATCAACGACCCCGAAGGGTTCTGGCGCGAGCAAGGCCAGCGGATTGACTGGATCAAACCCTACACACAGGTCAAAGACGTCAGCTATGAGTTTGGCAACGTCAACATCAACTGGTACGCCGACGGTACATTGAACGTCTCGGCCAACTGTATCGACCGCCATCTGGCCACCCGTGCGGATCAAACCGCAATTATCTGGGAACCTGATGATCCATCCCAGGACGCCCAGCACATCAGCTATCAAGAGCTACATGACAATACCTGCCGCATGGCCAACGTCCTCAAGGACATGGGTGTGGGCAAAGGCGACCGGGTTGTCCTTTATATCCCGATGATCCCCGAAGCGGCCTATGCGATGCTGGCCTGCACGCGGATCGGGGCCATTCACTCGATCGTTTTCGCAGGCTTCAGCCCCGACGCCCTCGCCGCCCGGATCAACGGATCTGAGGCCAAGGTGCTGATCACCGCGGACGAGGCCCCACGTGGCGGCCGCAACACCCCGTTGAAAACCAACGCAGACAAAGCACTGGAAAGCTGCGCCGATAGCGTGAAGTCTCTGGTCGTGCGTCGCACGGGCGGCGATGTCGCTTGGAACGACGCGCAGGACTATGACTACAACGCGCTGGCCGCCAAAGCTGCAACAACCTGCGCCCCCGAAGAGATGGGTGCTGAGGATCCGTTGTTTATCCTTTATACCTCTGGCTCCACCGGGATGCCCAAAGGCGTTGTGCACACCACCGGCGGCTATATCGTCTACGCAAGCCTGACCCACCAGATGACGTTTGACTATCATGACGGCGACATCTTCTGGTGTACGGCGGACGTGGGCTGGGTCACCGGCCACAGCTATATCGTCTATGGCCCGCTGGCCAATGGCGCGACAACTGTCATGTTTGAAGGCACACCGACGTATCCGGATGCGTCGCGCTTCTGGCAGGTCTGTGAAAAGCACAAGGTCAACCAGTTCTACACCGCGCCAACCGCGATCCGCGCGTTGATGGGTCAGGGCGACGATTTCGTCAAAGGGTCGGATTTGTCGTCGCTGCGTATCCTTGGAACCGTTGGCGAGCCGATCAACCCAGAAGCCTGGAACTGGTACAATGACGTGGTCGGCGGCGGCACCTGCCCGATCGTGGACACGTGGTGGCAGACGGAAACCGGCGGACACCTTATGACGCCCCTGCCCGGCGCACATGCAACCAAGCCTGGCTCGGCCATGAAGCCTTTCTTTGGCATTGAACCTGTGGTTCTGGAACCGGCATCAGGCGAGATCATCGAGGGCAATGGCGTTGAGGGCGTGCTTTGCATCAAAGACAGCTGGCCTGCACAGATGCGGACCGTCTGGGGCGATCATGAGCGGTTCGAGAAAACCTATTTCTCTGATTACAAAGGCTATTACTTCACCGGCGACGGCTGTCGTCGCGATGAGGATGGCGACTATTGGATCACCGGCCGTGTGGATGACGTTATCAACGTCTCGGGTCACCGCATGGGCACCGCCGAAGTCGAGAGCGCGCTGGTGGCACATGAGAAAGTCGCTGAGGCCGCGGTTGTGGGCTATCCGCACGACATCAAAGGTCAGGGCATCTATTGCTATGTGACGCTGATGTCCGGCGAGGAGCCAACCGAAGAGTTGCGCAAAGAGCTGCGCACTTGGGTACGCACCGAAATTGGCCCGATCGCCAGCCCGGATCTGATCCAATGGGCCCCTGGCCTGCCGAAGACCCGTTCGGGCAAAATCATGCGCCGTATTCTGCGCAAGATTGCTGAAAACGACTATGGATCGCTGGGCGACACCTCGACCCTTGCAGAGCCAGCCGTCGTGGACGACCTGATCGAAAACCGCATGAACCGCTGATCGCGGGACATCTCCCAAGTTCAGGCCGGGCGTAGATACGCCCGGCCTTTTTCGTAGCGTCGTATATCATTTCCCGAATTGACCCTGCCTAAACCTAAGCCTAGCTTCGCCGCATGAGTGGTGATCGTCCGTTTCTTGGTATTCTTCTGATGCTGGCTTTTTGCCTCATCGTCCCGCTCGGAGATTCACTGGCAAAGCTGATCGGCCCGCTGTCGACCTTGGCGACTCTGATCGTTTCGCGTTTTGTGTTTCAGCTGCTGATCCTTACCCCTGTCGCCATGCTGCGCAAAGAACGCCTGTTTCTGACAGGTCGCCTGTTCTGGCTGGCCTATGTTCGCAGCCTTTTGCAGATCGCAGGGCTGGGATGCATGTTCACCGCTCTGCTCTATCTGCCACTGGCGGATGCGGTGGCCATCGCCTTTGTGATGCCCTTTATCATGCTGTTGCTGGGGTGGTGGTTTCTGGGCGAAGAGGTCGGCATGCGCAGGATTGCCGCCTGTTCGGTTGGCTTTGTCGGAACCCTGATGGTGATCCAGCCGAATTTCATCAACGTTGGCTGGCCTGTTCTGTATCCGCTCGCGGTCGCGGTGATCTTTGCGTTTTATATGCTGATCACGAGACAAATCGCCAAAGACACCGATCCCGTCGCGCTGCAGGCGCAGAACGCGATCTTTGGCTGCCTGACGCTGATCCCCATTCTTGCGGTGGCCCATTGGGTCGACTTTCGGCCCTTTACGTTCGAATGGCCCTCCAGTTCGCTGTACCTGCCGTTCCTGATCATGGGGATCGGTGGCACCATCGCGCATCTTTGCATGACCTGGTCGCTGCGCTTTGCGCCGTCAGCCACGCTTGCGCCCATGCAATACCTCGAGATTCCGATTGCAACGCTCTATGGGTACCTGATGTTTGGCGATCTGCCCAATGGCCTTGCCGCTGCTGGCATTCTGGTGACCATCGCCGCGGGGCTCTACATTATTTACCGAGAGCAGGCCACGTCGCGGAGCACGCAAGCAGTGCCCGAGTAGCATTCTCAAGCTCTTGTTCTGGCAAGATCATCAGCAACTTGGGGGCCGTCACCGATATTTCGATGTCCCCTTCGGCCTGATTGGACGTTCCGATCTGACCATCGGGCGACAGGCTGAGACCCGAGATCGGCCATTTCAACCCGTCCGACGTCCCCTCGACCAAGCCCAGCGGGAACAACGACACGCGCGTGCCTGCCGTCAGGCTCATTTCAAAATGGGGCGGCAACAAGAACGCGATGTCTGTGTCGCCCAAAAGGATGCAGCGACGGTCCGGTCGCCGCACCAGACCATTGAGGCAGGCCAGATAATGATCCACACGCAACCCGGTAAACCCCGCGCCCAAAATCAAGGGCGCATCGATGGACCGCAGCGCCTTGTCGAAATCGGTTGTATCCTGTTCGGAAATGCGGTGAATAGCGTCAGCAGGAAGGTCGCTTGTGTTTGAAAAGCTGTCCAAATCTCCCAAAACCGCCTCTGGTTTCAGGCTTGCGTCCAGACAATGACGCGCGCCACCGTCCGCCGCAAACAACCTTGGTGCGAGTGCAAGACAACGCCGAATTGAATTTTCGGTTGTCAATCCAGCCCCCACAAGGGTCACTGTTTCTCGGCTGTGCACAATGGCTGTCATTTGCCTATTTCACCTATGGTTGTTTGACCTCTTGCCCCATTTTAGCCTCAAAATGATACGCTGAAAGGCACAGAATCGGTCACGTTTGGCCACCCTCGACGTGGTAAACAAGTTTCTGAGTAGTGCAAAGGAACCGGGAACATGGTTACCAATAATAAAGTACTGACAGTATCGTACGGGACATTTTCCTGCACGCTAGAAGGGTTCGAAGACAACTTCGACACCATGAAAGCGATCGCAGAGTACTTCAGAGACCTGGCCGCGGATGACCGTTATTTCGGTGCCGAACCGCCAACCCCCGATGCTGAAATGCTGGCGCGGATCGCAGAACGCGAGATCGAACGCCGCGTTCAGGCACGGACAGATCAAGGCACACTGGTTCTGACAGCCAGTGATGCAATCGCAGAGCCTGCGCCTGTCGCAGCGTCTGAGCCTGTGCTTCAGGACGACAACGAGCTTGACGACGACGCGCAGGACAATGTTTTCACCGAGGCACCTGAGGACGTCGCAAGCGACGAGCTTGATGACCAGATCACCGAGGGCGAAGAAACCGTTGCCATCGACGAAGATCAGCTGGCGCAAGAACGCGAGGCGTTTTTCGCAGAGGTCGACAGCGTTGCGAACGATCACGCGGCTGATGTCGCCGACGATGTCGCAACGCATGAAGCTGCCGAAGAGATCCAAGCACCCGCTTCTGTTGAAACAGCAGAGGCCGATGAGGACGACCTAGAGGCAGACGAATACGTTGCCGAGGCCCCTGCGGTGGCAGACCGTGAGGTCGAAACCGAGATCGACGATGAGCCTGCGTTTGAAGACACCGAAGTTGCACATTCGGTTTCTGAAGACGTGGAAGACGTTGCCGAGATCGAAGAACCTGCGGACGCCGAGGACACGGCAGAGCAAGAAGCCGATGACGACGACGCTGACGACTTCTTTGCTGGCACCAAAACGCAGTCTGATGATGGCGTAAGCAGCATCGCGGCCAAACTCAGCCGTATTCGCGCTGTGGTCTCAAAAGCCGAGCAGAACGACGACAGCTCGCCGTATTCCGAAGATGAGCACGCGGAAAACCCGGCCGCGGACTTCCTGCGCAAATCTGCCAGTGACATCGAAGGCTCCCTAGAGGACGAAGACGACATCGAAGCGGCGGTTAACCCTGTTAAAGGTCGCGTAATCCGTATGCGCCGCTCTGACAAAACCGTTGAAGACGATGCAGCGCCCGTTGCAGCGGCTCCGGTCCAAGAGCCTGTCGCAGAACCGACGCCTGAACCGGCCCCCGCGCCTGCGGAGATTGAAGAGGCAATTGGCGAGGACACGGTCGCTGAATTTGAAAACGGCTATGCCCACACAGAGCTGGACGAAGAAGAGTATGACGAGGAGATCCTCGAAAATACGCCACCGACTCCGCGGCCACGGGCAAATCTGGCTGAAGATGCCCCAAAACAGGAATCTGTTGACCGGTTGCTGGATGAGGCCAACACCAAGCTTGAAGATCCAGACACCAGCCGTCGCCGCACCACTTTGGCGCATCTGCGGGCTGCGGTTGCCGCCACGCGCGCTGAAAAAAGCGCAGGCACATATGAGGGCGACAAAGACCAGTCTGGCGCCTCTCGCGAAGATTTGGCCGACGTCATGCGTCCACGTCGTGGCTCTGCGACCTCGGCGCTTGCGACCGAAGCCCCAGCGGATGACGGTGCCGCGCCATTGCGCCTTGTTGCATCCCAGCGTGTCGATGCCGCACCTCAACAGCAGGAAGAGGTCGTACGCCCACGTCGCGTCTCGCCTGCAGATATCCAGTCTTTTGAACCCAAAGAGACCAGTGATTTTGCAGCCTATGCCGAAGAGGTTGGCGCAACCGAGTTGCCAGACATTCTGGAAGCCGCCGCATCCTATCTGACGTATGTAGAAGGCCGTCGCCGCTTCTCGCGTCCGATGCTGATGCGTCTGGCCTATCAACTGGGCCCGGATCGGTTCCAACGCGAAGCCGGCTTGCGGTCTTTTGGTCAGCTTTTGCGCGACAAAAAGATCGAAAAGATCGCTGGCGGTCGGTTCACCGCCGCAGAGACCATCCGCTTCAAACCAGAAAGCGCGATGGGCTAAAACCTGACGCATTCAAAAGAAAAGCCGCCCAGATGAGGCGGCTTTTTTTAGTCTTCGGGGTCAGCGTCGGGGTCTGCCTGTCCGATACCCAGAAATATCGACTTGAACGGCAAGATCCACGCGATCCCCAGGCCGACATAGATGGCCAGTTGCAGCAAAAACACCAAGCCGCTGTCGCCCAGCAATCTGACAACGGTCGTCGCCAGAACCGACGCCAGCACGATATAAATCGGGAGGCCCACCACCAAAATGATGAGGGACCAGCGACGGCGGGCTTTGTAGCTGAGGGCCATCAGTCAGCGAAAGGGTCGGTCACCAAAATGGTGTCGTCCCGCTCTGGGCTGGTCGATAGCAAAGCGACAGGGCAGTCGATCAGCTCTTCGACACGTTTGACGTATTTGATGGCATTGGCAGGCAGGTCATTCCAGCTGCGCGCGCCTTCGGTGCTTTCGGACCAGCCGGGCATTTCTTCGTAGATCGGCGTGCAGCGTGCTTGTTGATCCGCCGCAGTCGGCAGATAGTCCAGCGTTTCGCCGTCCAGCTCATAGCCCACACAGATCTTCAGGGTCTCAAACCCGTCCAGAACGTCGAGTTTGGTCAGGGAGATACCGGTCACACCCGAAGTCGCGCAGGTCTGACGGACCAAGGCCGCATCAAACCAGCCACAGCGCCGCTTGCGCCCTGTCGTGGTGCCAAACTCGTGGCCACGCTCGCCAAGGCGCTGACCGTCGTCGTCATGCAACTCGGTTGGGAACGGGCCTTCGCCAACGCGGGTGGTATAGGCTTTGACGATGCCCAAAACATATTCGATAGACCCCGGACCAACGCCCACGCCTGTTGCGGCCTGGCCTGCGATCACGTTTGAGGAGGTCACAAAGGGATACGTGCCGAAATCGATATCCAGCAAGGCGCCCTGAGCGCCTTCAAACAGGATCCGTTTGCCGGACTTGCGCTTTTCATTCAGCACTTTCCAAACAGGGGCCGCGAAGGGCAGAATTTCTGCCGCGATCTCTTTCAGCTTGGCAATCAACGCGTCGCGGTCAACAGGCTCGATGCCCAGCCCCTTGCGCAGAGGGTCATGGTGTTGAAGGGCGCGGTCCACGCGCGCTTCCAGTGTGGCTTCGTCCGCCAGATCCGCAACGCGGACAGAGCGACGGCCAACTTTGTCTTCATAGGCCGGGCCAATGCCGCGACCGGTGGTGCCAATCTTGGTGCCCTTGGATGCGGCTTCTTCGCGGGCGCGGTCCAATTCGCCGTGGATCGGCAGGATCAGCGGGGTGTTTTCCGCGATCATCAGGGTTTCTGGCGTGATCTCGACGCCTTGGTCGCGCACGGTTGCGATCTCTTTGATCAGGTGCCAAGGATCCAGCACCACACCATTGCCGATCACAGACAGCTTGCCGCCGCGCACAACGCCAGACGGCAGCGCGTGCAGCTTATAGACCTTGCCGTCAATGACGAGGGTATGGCCGGCGTTATGGCCCCCTTGGAAGCGCGCGATGACGTCAGCACGTTCGCTGAGCCAATCCACAATCTTACCTTTTCCCTCATCGCCCCATTGGGCGCCGACGACGACGACGTTTGCCATATCTGGTCCTTTTCAGAGATCAAACCCGCGCCCTTTTAACGACAGTCGTAGCCCAGCGAAACCGCAAATTGCGCGAAAATGCTGCCAATGCACGATTTGTGACCGCGTTCTGGCAGACCCGCCCGCCAACTGGGGCTATTGCCGCGCGCGAACTGGCCCTTTGGGAACATGCACAACGCCGCGAGGATCACCTGTATCAGAACAGGAGACTTGGATGAGTTATTGGGTTGTTATCTTTGACGACACAGACGGCATGCTGGAACATCGCAAAGCCCATGGCGCGGCGCATATCGCCTATTTGACCGAGCACGCGGACCAAATCGTCACCGGTGGCGGGTTCCGGCAGGCCCAAGAGTCTCCCTTTGTTGGGGGGCTTTGGATTGTCAAAAACGCGACACGGCACGAGGTGGAAGACCTGGTGCTGAACGATCCTTATTATTCCCCCGACCTGCGGAGCTATCGCATTTTCTATTGGGGCAAGGCCATTGATCGTGAGGTGACTGTGTAACGATTTCCCGAATTTTACGGTCCGCCCACTTTACAGATCCCCCCATTTTGCGCAATTTCTAGGGCAAACAAGCCCGAATGGGACGAGATATGGGTTTTTTCCTCCGTTGGCTCTTTGCCTTTCTGTTGCTCACAGCAACCTATAACCCCACCGGATTTAACTATCTGGAATGGGCCGTGGCGAATTACGTCGAAGAACTGCCGATGACAGTGTTCCTCGGCCTGTTGTTGTCGATTGGCTATCTCGTCTATCTGCGCGCCACGTTGCGCTCTATCGGCGCGGGGGGGATGTTTCTGATCCTGATCGTACTCTGCGCGCTGATGTGGGTGCTTTATGACTGGGGCCTGCTCGCGCCGACTGGCGAGGTCGCCTATACGTGGCTTGGCATTTTTGCGCTGTCGATCGTGCTGGGCATTGGCCTGAGCTGGAGCATCGTCAGACGCAACCTCTCTGGTCAAGTGGACATGGATGACGTCGAAGAGGAATAGGTCAGCACGCGTCCTTTAATCGCACCGGCTGCCCGTGCGGTGTGGCAAGATACGCCGCGCTCCAGGCCTGCTTTAGATCCTGCAAAACACGCGCTTCGGCAAACCCGCCTTTCGTCAAAAGGCCCTCAAGCGCGGTGAGCCACGCGTTGAAATAATCATCCCCGCCGTTCAGCTCGGCCTTTAGGCCGTCTTGCTTAAGCTGCGAGGAAAAGACCTGCACCCACTCTGCCCAGGAGAAATGGCCCGCCTCGTTCATGGCTACGGTCAGGGCAAACAGCTCTGCGTGCCAGGGGGCTTCAAAGGCGGGGTCAGGCTGGCTCATGCCCGCTCCAGATAGCTTTGCCACAGATCCAAAATGACCTCGTCGTTTGGGTTTTCAGGATGGTCCCAAAGATCGGCCGCCTTAATCGCCACCGCATAAAGCGGCTCTGCAGCATCGCCCAGCCCATGGGCGCTGGAATCGGGCAGAACATGGGTGCCGTGATAGATCACGATTTCGCCCACCGCCCCGGCGGCATAGCTCGGCAGACGCGTATGGCCACCACGGACCAGAACGTTCCCCGCCCTTGCGCGCAGCTTCACACGGTCTCCGCGTTGAAAGTCTGGGGTTTTGTCGCTGGGCCGATCAGCCGGTCCGCCCGCCGCCAGTGCTGCGGCGACATTCTCGGCCAACAGCTTACGCTCGGCAAGATCCGAGACGCCTTCTGGCGTCAATGTCGCCAGTTCATTGCGCGTGACAACGCCTGTTTCGACCAACAGTTCTGCAAGGCCGCCCATCCATTTTTCGTAATAGGAAAACCGCGTATAATCCTTGGGCGACAGCCGTTCACGCGCATGACGCGACGTGTCGATATTCCATTGCCCCAAAGCGCCTGCGGCCAAAGTCAACGCCAAGGCACGAGCATGCCAGTCCTCGGCAAACACCGCGTCATCCTCGCCCTTAATCGCGCCATCACCAAAGCGCCCGCCCATGTCGTGAACGCGGCTCATCAGACTGTCTCCGCGGCAAAACCGGTGCCAATCATCGAGTCGCGTGTGACCCGCGCAGCGAGGTCTTCTTCGCTCAGCCCCTCGGTGTGTGCGGGGCGTTGCGGAACGACCAAATATCGCGTTTCAGCTGTCGAGTCCCAGACCCGCACGACGGTGTCTTCAGGCAGGCTCACGCCGAACTCCTGCAACACAGCGCGGGGTTCGCGCACCACCCGCGCCCGGTAAGCGTCGGATTTGTACCACCCCGGCGGGATGCCCAACAAAGGCCAGGGATAACAAGAACATAGCGTGCAAACAACGATGTTGTGCACGGTATCCGTGTTCTCGACAAAGACCATATGTTCGCCTTGCCGCCCATAGAGATCCATGTCGCGCAGAACCGGCATAGGGTCGGTCAGCATCGCATCGCGAAATCCGGGATCAGACCACATTTTGGCAACCACTTTGGCCCCGTTCTGAGGCCCGACTTTATGGGCATAGGTCTCGATGATTTCATCAAGCGCGGCTGGGTCAACCAAGCCTTTGTTGACCAAGAGGGTCTCTAGCGCTTTGACACGCAAAACCGGATCAGCGGGCAACTCTGTTTGCGGGTGTGAATGATCATGTGGCATGGCCATAAGCGACCACCAAACCTCCCACTTGTCCAGACAATCTTCATATTCCGCGACGGAAAATTCGGTGGTCTGCGTTAGACTCTCAGAATACGGAGGATCTGATGCGCAAAGTGATACTCGCAGCCGCTTTTTGTCTGGCCCCAATGGTGGCCAAAGCCACCCCAAATATCCTGTTGGTTATTGCCGATGATATGGGCGTGGACGCAAGCCCCTGCCACGCGCAGGGGTCTGATATGGTGCGGATGCCGACGCTGAAATCTCTTTGCGATCAAGGGCGTGTCTATGACAATGCGCATGCCTATCCGACATGCTCGCCGACCCGCGCGTCGATCCTGACCGGACTTTACGCCAGTCGGACAGGCGTCGGCAGCGCAGTTCAGCCTAAGGCCAACAACGGTCTTGACCCCGATACGCCCAGTCTTTTTGACCGCTTGCGCGAGGATACGGATTATGCGGCCGCCGTTGTGGGAAAATGGCACCTCGCCGACGCACCCCGTGATCTGTCGCACCCCTCAAAGCTGGGCGTTCCGACCTATTACGGTATCCCGTCAGGTGGCGTTAAAGACTATGAAAGCTGGCGCGTGGTTGAAAATGGTCGATCTAAAACCTCAAAAACCTATGTCACGACGGACCTAACCGATTACGCAATCGACTGGATCGCCGCACAGAACAGCCCGTGGTTTCTTTGGCTGGCCTATACGGCGCCGCACACGCCATTTCATGCCCCACCAAGCGATTTGCACAGCTTTGGCGCGCTCAGCACCAATGCGGCCAGCATTCGGCGTGATCCAAGACGGCACTATTTCGCAGCGCTTGAAGCGCTGGACACAGAGCTTGGCCGGCTGCTGGACAGCCTTTCCGCGACAGAGCGGCGTGATACGGTTGTCATCTTTACCGGCGATAACGGATCGCCCCGCCAAATCACGCGCCGTCTGAAAACCCAACGCGAGGCCAAGGGCACGATCTATAACGGCGGCACCCAAGTTCCGCTTGTGATCGCAGGCCCCGGCATACGCGCGGGACGCAGCGCGCAACCGATTCAGGTAACGGACTTACACGACACGATTCTGACGCTTGCTGGGGCCCGTGGCCATACAGACGACAGCCACGATCTGACACCAACCTTCACGGGCAAGCTGTCCGGGCGCATGGCCGCCTTCATCGAGCATTTCTCGCCCCTGAGTGGCCGCGGAAAACCCGTCTATGGCTGGAGTATGATCTCGGCAGATGTCAGCTTAATTGCGCCAGAAAACAAGCCAATGGCGCTCTATCGCCGTGAGGATCATAAGCAACGCACCGACATCGCGCATAGCGCGCAATCGACCGTTGATGCGCTGGTGACTTTACGACAGCAATACTTGCAATAATCCCAAAGGCGCCCCTGCAACTTTCGCCATTCACACCAAAGCCACGCGCAATTCCCTCACAAATTCGCGCAATTGGTCTGAGCAG
>NZ_CAXREH010000144.1:0-6438 GCF_964229375.1 Cognatishimia sp. | reverse complement strand
GCAGGATCCAGCTGGCACGCGGCGGGCGGCATTCACGCCCTTAACGCGGACCCCAACATTGCATCGCTTCAGGCCTATACCATCGACCTTCTCAGCGAGATTCAGGAAGAATCAGGTCAGGACATCGGCCTGCACATGACCGGAGGTTTGACGATGGCGGGCACGCCGGATCGCTGGGAGTGGCTGCAATCGGCCTATCGCACCTTCCAGTCCATCGGCATTGACGACGTGCGTCTTGTCACCCCGAAAGAGGCCGGCGAGCTTTGCCCGATCATGTCCACAGACGGTATGCTGGGCGGCATGTGGGCCGACCGCGAGGGCTATGTCGATACCACCGGCACGGTTCACGCCTATGCAACTGCTGCAAAAAAGCGCGGCGCCGAAGTCATTGAACACAACCGCGTGCTAGAGCTGCATCAAGTCGAGGACGGCTGGCAGGTTGTGACCGAAAAAGGCACGATCCACACGGAACATGTTGTTAACGCAGCGGGACTATGGGCGAAACAGGTTGGTCGCATGGCGGGGATCGAACTGCCCGTCAGCCCGCTTAACCACCACTATCTGGTTTCTGACACGATCCCTGCGCTCGAAGAGCTGGACTTTGAGGTTCCGATGACCGTGGACCTTGAGGGGTTCACCTATATGCGCCAGGACCAAAAAGGTCTGCTGCTGGGGATCTATGAGATCGACCACCAGCACTGGAACATGGACGGCGCGCCTTGGGAATACGGGTTTGAGCTGCAACAGGAAGACCCGGACCGGATCGAGAAAGAACTTATCCTCGGCTTTGAACGCTATCCAGACCTGCAAAATGTCGGCGTCAAAACATGGGTCAATGGCGCGTTCACCTTCAGTCCGGACGGCAACCCCTTGGTTGGCCCTGTGCGCGGCAAACCCGGCTATTGGTGTGCATGTGCTGTGATGGCAGGCTTCCTGCAGGGCGGCGGTGTCGGTAAATCGCTGGCCGAGTGGATGATCCACGGCGAGCCTGAGGCGGACGTCTATGGCATGGACGTCGCGCGTTACGGCAAGTTCGCGGAAAACAAACAGTACATCAAGGAAACCACGGGCCAGTTCTATTCCCGCCGCTTTGTGATGACCTATCCCAACGAACAACTTCCGGCGGGACGGCCGTTGAAAATGGCCCCTGCGCATTCGGAAATGAATGATGCGGGCGCAGTCTGGGGACAAAGCTGGGACATGGAAGTGCCTCTGTACTTTGCACCCAAAGGGTTTGAGGAAACCCCGACGCTCAAGCGCTCCAACGCCTTTGAACATGTGGCGGCGGAATGTAAGGCCGTGCGCGAAACCGTGGGGCTGTTGGACATATCCGCGTTTTCCCGGTTCGAAGTCACCGGACCGAATGCCGAAGCCTGGCTGGACAAGGTCATGGCCTGTGCGCTGCCAAAACCGGGCCGCGCGAAACTTGCGCCGATGCTGTCGGAAATAGGCCGCCTGAAGGGCGATCTGACCGTCTTTAACTATGGCGATGGGTCTTGGTGGATCATGGGATCTTACTACCTGCGCGAATGGCACATGCGTTGGTTTGAGGATCACATGATGGAGGGCGTCACCGTCCGCGACCTGGGCGAAGAGATGTGTGGTTTCTCGCTGGCGGGGCCGAACTCTCGTAAAGTTATCGAAAAGCTTACTGACGGCCCGATTGGGGATCTGAAGTTCATGGGCTGTGGGCAGTTCGACATTGGCATGATCCGCGCAAAAGTGGCACGGATGTCGGTTGCGGGCGAGCTGGGGTACGAGATCAACTGCCGCTATGGCGACCATATCGCGCTGCGACGCATGCTGCTTGAGGCCGGGGCCGATGAGGGCATCCGTGAATACGGCTTTAACGCGCTGCTGTCGCTGCGTCTGGAGAAAAGCTTTGGCATCTGGTCGGCTGAATTCACCCAGCTTTACACGGCCGCCCAAACTGGCATGGATCGCTGGATCGCCTGGGATAAGGACGATTTTATTGGACGCGACGCCGCGATTGCAGAGCGCGATGGCAACGGTCCGGCCCAGATCGAAGTGACCCTTGAAATCGACGCCTCGGATGCGGATGCAAGCGGGTATGAACCTGTCTGGCAGGATGGCAAGAAAGTCGGATTTGTCACCTCGGGCGGCTATGGGCACACGGTTGGCAAGTCGCTGGCGATTGCCATGGTGAACCAAGAGGTAGCCGCCGAAGGCACCGACCTGCAGGTTCATATCGTTGGCATCGAAAAGGCTGCCAAAGTGATCGCACCATCGCCTTATGATCCATCCGGCACTGCGATGCGGGGTTAACATGACAGAGGCGACACCAAGCCGAGCGCGCGGTGGACGGCGGGGCCGCGGGGCAAAACCCGAGGCCACTGCCCCGCTGCGGGATGTGAACTATCGGCAGCTAAAGAACCCGTTTCCGACGATGGATGTGTTCTCTGCTGATGAAATCGCAAACATGCACGAAACGGCCCTGCGCACCCTCGAAGATCTAGGCATGAAAGTGCTGCTGCCCGAGGCACGCCGGATCTTTGCCAAAGGTGGTGCGCGCGTCGATGAAAGCACCGAAATGGTCTATATCGGCCGTGACATGGTTCAGGCAGCCGTCGCTTCGGCGCCCAAATCGATCCAAGGCATGGCAGGCGCGCGCAGCCGCGACATAACGCTCGAGCTGGGATCGCTGGTGTTTCAACCAGGCGCTGGTGCACCAAACGCCACAGACCTAGAGCGCGGGCGTCGTCCCGGCTCGGCGCGCGACTACAAAGAATACATCCAGCTGACCCATCATTTTGATGTGTTTCAGATGATCTCGCCGCAGGTCGAACCTCAGGATGTACCGGTCCACGAACGGCACTATTTCACCACCGACATGCAACTGACCCTGTCGGATAAATTCCCCTTCACCTTCTCGCGGGGCACACCGCAGGTGATGGACTGCTTTGAAATGATCCGCGACTTTCGCGGTATTTCCGATGACGAATTTCAGGCAAACCCTTGGAATTACACGATCATCAACACCAACAGCCCACGCACACTCGACATCCCAATGGCGCAGGGGTTGATCGATTTTGCCAAGTTCGGGCAGATGTCAATCGTCACCCCCTTTACTTTGATGGGGGCGATGGCCCCGATCACCGTGGCTGGCTCGATCACCCTCAGCCATGCCGAAGCGCTTGCCGCGATCACTTTGGTCCAACTCACCAATCCCGGCGCGCCGATCTGCTATGGCACCTTCACCAGCAACGTGGACATGAAATCCGGCGCACCGGCGTTTGGCACGCCAAGCCATTTCCAGGCCTCGCTCGCGGCAGGCCAGCTTGCGCGCTTTCTCGGCCTGCCATGGCGGTCCGCGGCGGGATCGGCCAGCAATTGCAATGATGTGCAGGCCGCCAATGAAAACCAGATGGGCCTTTGGGGATGTCTGATGGGCGGTGCGACCGTCGTGATCCACGCCGCCGGATGGCTGGAGGGCGGGCTGACCGTGTCCTATGAAAAGCTCGTCACCGATGCCGAAGTGCTGAACATGGTGGCAGAGCTCTGCGCCGGAAAAACCGCGACGCTTGAGGAAATCGGGTTTGAGAACGCCCTGCGCGAAGTCGATCCTTCCGGGCATTTCTTTGCCGCAAGCCAGACGATGGAGCGCTATAACACCGAATTCTATGAACCGGTTGTGCATGACTATGCCAATTTCGGAACATGGACGGAACGCGGATCGCTGGACACCAACACCCGTGCGACAGCGGTGTGGAAATCCATCCTCGCGGCAGACAAACGTCCTGACATGGACGGCCAACGGGTTGAAGCCCTGCATGCTTTCATCGACAAGCGAAAGTCCCAAGGCGGCGCACCGCCCGAAAGCTGAGTGATGAGCAAACGCAAGACCCCTACCCTCGTGCGCGACGACCCCGCGCGTGCGCCGCTTGTCGGCAATGTCAAAGTCACACGTGAAGACTGGTTGAATATTTCGCGCAACGTGCTGGTTGATGAGGGCGTTGGCGAAATCAAAATCGTTTCACTTGCGCAAAAGCTCGGCGTCTCTCGGTCGAGCTTTTATTGGTATTTCGAGAACCGCCGCGACCTGTTGGAAGCCTTGCTGCAGGAATGGGAGACCCGAAACACGAAAACGCTGGTCAGCAAATGTGGCCAGCCCTCTGAATCGATCAGTGAAGCCACGTGCAATTTCTTCCGCTGTTTCGTGGACACGCGCCTGTTTGATCCGGGTCTGGATTTCGCTGTCAGGGAATGGGCGCGCCGAGATGTCGCTGTACGCGCGCGCATCGACCTTGCCGATCAAACCCGCCTGCATGCCTTAACCGATATGTTTCTGCGTCATGATTACGCACCCTATGATGCGGAATGCCGCGCGCGTATTTTGTACTACATGCAGATCGGTTATCACGCCTTGGATTTACGTGAGCTGATGGAGGTCAGGCTCAGCCGCGCCAAGGGCTATCTTGAAGGGTTTACAGGACAAGAGGCCGACCCGCAGGCTATCGAAGACTTCCGGCAATATGCCCTGTCGCAATCGCCTTAGAGTTTGGACGAAATAATCCCCGTCGCAAATCCGCCCATGCGCAGTTCTCCGAACAGACGTTGATATTCGATCTTCGGGCACCGGTTCATGATCACATCAAGCCCCGCATCCCGCGCCTTTTGCGCAGCCTCTGGATGCTCGACACCGATTTGCATCCAGATGGTTCTAAGGCCGTTCAGATGCGCCATCGCCTCATCAACGATCGGGGGCACCGCCTCGGAGCGTCTGAAAATATCAACCATATCAACGGGCTCTTCGATCTCGGACAAAGATGCCCGCACGGTTTGGCCAAACAGGGTCTTGCCCGCGTGTCCCGGATTGACCGGGATGACCTTATACCTCTTCAGGCCCAGATACCGCGCCACATAATAGCTGGGCCGTACGGTATTCATCGACACACCAACCACCGCAACGGTCTTTGTGCGTTGCAGAATCTTTTTCAGAAAAGCGTCGTCATAGGTTTCCATACCCCCAGCTTAGAACCTTTCACGCGCGACGCACGTCCAAAGTTTCACCAACCTCACGTCAAACCCCGTCAAACCACAAAAAATGCGCCCAGACCGAAGTCCAGGCGCAGTCACGGAACGAGGGACAGTGAAGTCAGAGACAAGAGTTCCGATCTTGCCTCTCTCTCATGAGATAGTGCGTCCACGAGAGGAAAGAAGAGCATGTAATATGCTTGTGAACATATCGTTACGCGTTCAGGACATTTGGCCAGTTGGCATTGGCATCATTGATGAAGCGCTCTTTGCTGATCGCCCAGCGCGCACGGATTGCGAGACTGAAGTTCAGATAGAGTTTGTCATCATGGATGGACCAGGCGTTGGCCTCGGTCTTTGCGGTATATCCTTTGGCAACAGCAAAGGCGCAATAGCCGCCGTACTGTGGTGCCCAGCGGTCTGGGTCGGCTTCGAAGTCAGCCAGGTTTTCAGCATTGGCAAAACGCCACTCTGCGCCTTTCCACATCAGGGAAAATTCTGCGGAGCCTTCGACGTCTGTGCGTTCCTTGAAATACGCAACCGGGTCATAGCCACGGATGGCCAGGCCATCTACGGCGAAAACTTCGGGGGTCATAGCGAAAGCTGGGGTGGCAAGAACGCCAGCAGCAGGTGCGGCCAGAGCGGTAAAAACAAATGAGCGGCGGGTGAGCATATCGGTCTCCATCGTTGCGATAGCAGAACAATAAGCGGACGATGTGCCCCTGACATCCCCGCCCACGTGTTTGTGAGCGGTTGCGAAGAATGTTTCAGGCGCCTCTAGTCAAACAAATCAAACAAGTCGTCCACACCGTCAAACAGCTTTTTGCCCCAGCCTTTGGACTTTTTCGACTTCTTCTTTTTCAGGTCTTTATAGCGGTAATAAGCCTCGCGATCATGCTTCTTATGACCTTTTACTTTCTTTTGTTTCAAAGGCTTAGAATAGTGGCGCTCTTGGCTTTTCGGCGATACTGGCATCATCTTGAGATCATGCAATGGTGCGCCACACGAGGCACAGGCCAGCTCGTGCTGAACCTTACCATGAAGCTCTAACGCCGCGCGTGTTCCGCAGTAACAGCAAGTGGCGATTTTTTGGCCCATGGGGTTTCCTCTCGTCGAATTCTTTCAAATATTGCGTTTATTTCACGCGTTTCAAGGCACGCCGACACGCGATTTTTTGACGAAACTCGGTCTGTTCTGAATGTCGCCGCCCCGTATCAGGCTTTGGCGGCATAGAGCGCGACGGCAGCGGCGTTTGAAACATTCAAAGATCCAAAGCCCCGCGCAAAATCGATTTTCACCAGATGATCGACGGTCTCTTTGGTTTTTTGCCGCAGCCCCGGCCCTTCGGCACCCAGTACCAGCGCAACGGCCCGGTCGCGTTTGCCCTCCAGCACGTCCTTAATGCTGTGCTCGGCTTCGCCGTCCAGTCCCAGCACCAAATAT
>NZ_CAXREH010000143.1:0-30225 GCF_964229375.1 Cognatishimia sp. | reverse complement strand
ATATCGATAATCAACAGCGTGATGGCCAGCTGTGGATCGGACATGGCTGCGAAAGTCTGGGTGAGCGCAGGCACATCGCGCCAGATATAAGTGTGGTAATCCAGCGGATTGGCCAGCGCGACCATCGGGCCCAATGCCGTGCGCAGATCGCGGGCTTGTCGCGCGTTCAACGCGGGGAACACCAGATTGCGGCCATGGGCAGTGTCAGCCGCAAGGCTGGCCTCGCCGCCCGAGCAGCTCATGGTCGCAACGGTGTTTGAGGCAAGCGGCCCCGTCACATGCAAGAGCTTGAGTGTTTCCAGGAAGGACGGAAGATCGTTTAAGCGCGCAATGCCCAGACGATCCAAGAGCGCCGCAGCCCCTGCATCCCCTCCTGCGACCGAAGCCGTATGCGACACGGTCGCCGCCTGCGCTTGATCTGATTTGCCCACTTTGATCGCCACAATCGGTTTGTTGACCGAGGCCGCGAACGCCGCCAGGTCCTCCCAAGCGCGCAGATCGCCAAATCCTTCCACGTGCAGGCCCAGGGCTGTGACGCGCGGGTCCTGAAGCAGATTCTTGCCAAGCTCCGCGATACCGATCTGAGCCTGATTGCCGGCTGTAATGGCATAGGCAATCGGAAGGCCGCGGGTCTGCATCGTGAGGTTGATCGCGATATTTGAGCTTTGCGTCACGATGGCAACGCCTGTGTC
Organism: Cognatishimia sp.; assembly: GCF_964229375.1. Classification (GTDB taxonomy): domain Bacteria; phylum Pseudomonadota; class Alphaproteobacteria; order Rhodobacterales; family Rhodobacteraceae; genus Cognatishimia. Next base: position 29,533 of record NZ_CAXREH010000143.1, on the reverse strand, counting down.
ACAGCTTTTGCCACCCTGCTGATCTGGCCACAGCAAAGCGCCGTCCAGATAGTTGATAAACCCGTAACAGTTGGGGCCAAGGATCGGCATATCGGCGGCAGCGCTCAGCAATTTGTCTTGCAGATCTGCGGCGTCGGTGTCCTCGGCAGAAGCCTCGAGAAACCCAGACGCAAAACAAACTGCGCCCCCTGCGCCCATGGCGGCCAGTTGTCCGACAAGATCGACAGTTGCAAAGCGGTTCACACCCAGAAAGACAGCATCCGGAAGCTTGGGCAAATCGGTGACTGTCCGAAACACGTCGCGACCGGCCAGTTGCTCGGCTTTCGGGTGCACCGGCCAGATCTCGCCGCCAAAACCCATTTTCTGACATTGATCAATTACAGCAGCGCACCACGCGCCTCCGCCAACCACAGCGATGGTTTTCGGGCGCAGCAAGCGGGCAAGGTCTCGGGTCATGGAGCTATCTTTCGGATTGGCGCAGCTGGAGGGAGCCTCCGGCGGGGATATTTCTGGCAAGAGAAATAGAATTTGTTAACCAAAACAGGGCAGTGTCGAGGAGCGGAACAGGCAGGGATGCCGATGGCCGTGCAAGGGACAGAGAGATCTCTTTCTTTGGGGGTGTCCACGTGGCGCCCCCTTTTTCTCTTGCCAGAAATATCCTCGCCGAAGGCATCTGAGTTATCCTCGCGTGTCTCGGTCCAGATGACCCAGATCGCGCTCGGGCGCGATCACGTCGCGCAGGCGCTTTTTCAGTTCCTTCGCATCGGGAAAGCCGCCGTCGCGCTTTCGTTCCCAGATGATGGTGGTTTCGGCTTTGATCTCGAACACACCGCCCATGTCCCCAGGCACCAGCGTGACACCGGCAAGGTCATCAGGAAAGCTTTGCAGTAGCTCCTGCGCCATCCAACCGGCGCGCAAAAGCCAGTTGCAGCCGGTGCAATAGGTGATGGTGACATGAGGTTTGGACGGTGTGGGGTCTGGCACGGTTAGCCTCCGACTTTGCGCAGCATCTCACGGCTGATGATGTGGCGCTGGATTTCACTGGTGCCTTCCCAGATACGCTCAACGCGCGCATCGCGCCAGATTCGTTCCAGAGGAAGTTCGTCCATCAGCCCCATGCCGCCGTGGATCTGGATTGCCTCATCCGCGATCATGGCAAGCGCTTCGGTGGCTTTCAGTTTCGCCATGGACATGTCAGATTCCGTCACCGTGCCATTCTCGAAATGCCAGCCGCCGTTCCATGTGAGCAACTCTGCCGCCTTAAGCTCTGTGGCCATATCCGCGAGTTTGAAGGAGACCCCCTGAAACTTGCCAATCTGCTGGCCGAATTGCTTGCGTTCTGCGCAGTAGTCGACGGCATGTTGCAAGGCGCGGTCGGCGCGGCCAAGGCAGGTGGCGGCCACTTGCAGGCGGGTGGCGCCAAGCCAGTCGTTGGCAACCTGAAAGCCTTTGTGAACCTCTCCCAAAACAGCAGACGCCGGCAGGCGACAGTCGTCAAATTCCAGGACTTGGTTGGTGTAGCCGCGGTGAGATACGTTGCGATAGCCTTCACGTACGGTGAAGCCAGGCGTGCCTTTGTCGACGAAGAAGGCGGTGATAAGTTTCTTTTTGCCCCGCGGGGTGTCTTCTTCGCCGGTGGCCATAAAGACGATGGCGAAGCCCGCGATATCGGCGTGGGAAATGAAGTGTTTCGTGCCGTTCAGGATCCAGTCATCGTCCTCTTGGCGCGCCGTGGCTGTCATGCCGCGCAGGTCTGATCCTGCGCCCGGTTCTGTCATCGCCAGACAGTCCCAGGTTTCCCCTTTCATGCAGGGGTAGAGGTATTTTTCCTTTTGCTCGTCGGTGCCAGCCAGCAGGATGTTTGACGGGCGGGCAACGCCCGTCCAGTGCAGCGCATAGTTGGCGCGGCCAAGTTCCTTTTCATACATCAGCCATGTCAGCGTATCGAGGCCCGCGCCGCCGACCTCTTCGGGCATGTTGGCGGCGTAAAGCCCGGCTTCCATGGCCTTTTGCTGAATGTCTTTGATGACATCCATATCCAGATGTCCGGTGCGCTCGATTTCGGCTTCGTGCGGGTAGAGTTCATTCTCGACAAATGCCCGCACAGTGTCCTGAATCATGAGCTGTTCTTCGGTGAGGCCAAAATGCATGGCGGAATCTCCTCGTTCGTTGACGCTAGATTGCAGCGCTTGACCAAGGGTATCATGCACAATTAGACAAAAATCATGCCAAAATGGACAAAAACGACCCACGCGCCCCAGACCTTCGACATTCTGTTGTTCGACGGTTTCTCGAACCTGTGCCTTGCCAATACCGTAGAACCCCTGCGGGCGGCGAATATGATTTCAGCGAAGCCTTTGTATCACTGGCGCATTTTGACTCTGTCGGGTGCTGCGGCGACCAGTTCCAGTGGATTGAAAGTGACGCCCGATGCGGCTTTGGGTCGTCAAAGCGGGGCGATGCTGGCGATCATGCCATCCTACGGGTTTCGAGAGCTGGCGGGATGGCGATGTCAGGCGGCCCTGCGTGAAGCGGCGCAGCGATATCCCGTCGTCGCGGGGTTAGACACGGGCGCGTGGTTGATGGCGGCAGCGGGATTGCTTGAGGGCTATCACGCGACCATTCACTGGGAAGAACTGACGGGGTTTGCAGAGCGGTTTGCCGATGTGGATGCGGTGCGCGAGCGGTTTGTGATTGATCGAGACAGGATCACTTGCTCGGGCGCACGGGCTGCCTTTGATCTGACACATCACCTTATCGGTGAAACCCACGGGCAGGCCCTCGCGCTTGAGATGGCGCAGTTGCTGATGGCGCGGGACCGCACCGCAGAGGGTCAACCGACGCCGGCGGATCAGGCGATTTCCCTCATGGCAACCCACCTAGAGCAGCCTTTGGCGATTGGCGTTATCGCGCGCAGATGCGGGCAAAGCCAGAAAGCTCTGGAGGCGCGGATGCAGCGCACCTATGGCGCGTCTCCGCGCACGATTTACCGTCGTTTGCGTCTTAATCAGGCGCGTAAACTATCGCGTGAGACGGCGATGTCAGTGCGTGAAATTGCATTGCGGTGTGGCTATGACGATCCCTCGGCCTTTACCCGCGCTTTCAAGTCCGAGTTTGGCGTCACACCGCGCGATCTTCGTGGTGGCAATACTGGCTGACTATTTGATTTGCGTTGAAAGTTTTTCGCAAAAGCTTCACGGCGCTGCGCTTGAACCGCTCTATCTCTCGTGACAGAGTACGCCATGGAGCATACGAAGTTAAAGAGTTGGGCCGAAAGCGCCCCCCGTCTTATCAATACAGCAGCAGGACGTACCCCCGCCGATATGGTGATCCAATCGGGCCGTTGGGTGAATGTGCATACGCGTGAAATTCTGGATGACCACGATATCGCAATCGCCGAGGGGCGGATTGCCTATGTCGGGCCTGATGCAAGCCATTGCATAGGGCCTGATACCGAGGTGATTGACGCGAAAGGCCGGTTCATGATCCCCGGTCTTTGCGATGGGCACATGCATATTGAATCCGGCATGCTGACCCCTGCCGAATTTGCCAGAGCCGTGATCCCGCATGGCACAACGACGATGTTCACGGACCCGCATGAGATCGCCAACGTTCTGGGTCTGGATGGCGTGCGCATGATGCACGACGAGGCGATGATGCAGCCCGTCAATATCTTTACGCAGATGCCAAGCTGCGCGCCGTCGGCGCCCGGGCTTGAGACCACCGGATATGAAATCACCCCAGAGGATGTCAGCGAGGCGATGAGCTGGCCCGGTATCATCGGTCTGGGCGAAATGATGAACTTTCCGGGTGTCATCAATGCAGATCCTAAGATGCTGGCGGAAATGGCGGCCACGCAGGCTGCGGGGAAAACCATTGGCGGGCATTATGCGTCGCCTGACTTGGGGCCGAACTTTCACGCCTATGCAGCCGGTGGGCCAGCGGACGATCACGAAGGCACATGCGAGGCGGATGCGATTATGCGGGTCCGTCAGGGGATGCGGTCGATGATGCGGCTGGGCTCTGCGTGGTATGACGTGGAAACGCAGATTACCGCGGTGACGGAGAAAGGGCTGGATCCGCGGAACTTCATTCTGTGCACGGATGATTGTCATTCGGGAACTCTGGTCAACGACGGCCACATGAACCGCGTCGTGCGACATGCGATAGCCTGTGGCTGTGATCCGGTGATTGCGCTGCAGATGGCGACGATCAACACGGCGACTCATTTCGGACTGGAGCGCGAGCTTGGCTCGATTGCGCCGGGACGTCGGGCGGACGTAAGCCTGACCTCTGACCTTGCGACGCTGCCCATCGAGCATGTCATTGCGCGTGGAGTAACCATTGCCAAAGACGGTGAAGGTCTTGTGGATTGCCCGCATCTGGATTGGCCGGACCATGCGCGTCAGACCGTGCATCTGGGAACGCCGCGCGTGGCCGAGGATTTTCACATTGCTGCGCCAGAGGGGGCCAACTCCGTGATCGCCAACGTGATCGGCGTGGTTGAAAATCAGGCGCCGACAAAGGCGTTGAAGGCGGATCTGGCGGTGGCTGACGGGCTGGTGCGGATGGATCCGGAAAAAGACGTCTGTCAGATTGCACTGGTGGAACGTCATCAGGCGCTTGGCACAACGGTGAACGGCTTTGTCAGCGGCTTCGGCTATCAGGGTCCAATGGCGATGGCGTCTACGGTGGCCCATGACAGCCACCACATGATTGTAGTGGGCACAAGCCACGAGGACATGGCTTTGGCGGCCAACCGATTGGGTGAGGTCGGCGGCGGCGTGACCGTTTTTAAAGACGGGCAAGAAATCGCGCTGGTAGAGCTGCCGATTGCCGGTTTGATGTCGGATGAGCCTGCAAAAACCGTCTCGGCCAAGGCACAGAAGATGGTCGAAGCGATGGAAGCCTGTGGCTGCCATCTGAACAACGCCTATATGCAGCATTCCTTGCTGGCCCTTGTTGTGATCCCTGAAATCCGGATCAGTGATCTGGGATTGGTGGATGTGACAAAATTTGAAATGACAGACGTAATTGAGACCGCAACATGACGCCCGTATCTTTGCCGATCGACACGATTGAAAACATAGCCGTAGAAAGCTTTACCGATGCCAAAGCCGCAGTGGATCGCCTGTGTGATCTCTATGCGCAGGCCACGCGGTTTCTGACAGACCGCTTCACCACGACCTTGGCCAACGGACCTGAAGGCCGGCGCATCCGTGCCTTTTATCCCGACATCCGGATTACCACGACCAGCTTTGCCGGCATCGACAGCCGTTTGTCGTTTGGACATGTGGCCGAGCCCGGTGTCTATGCCACAACGGTGACCCGCCCGGACCTGTTTCGCCATTATCTGGAACAACAGATCAGCCTCTTGGTCGAGAACCACGGCGTTGAGGTTGATATCGGCTATTCCACGACGCCAATTCCGGTGCATTTCGCCGTTACGGGCGATGTGGAAATTCCACAGGTCGGCGCGGCGAGCTTTCCGTTGCGGGACTATTTCGACGTGCCGGATCTGGACACCACCAACGATGATATCGTGAATGGCGTTGATGTGACCAAAGACGGCGAGGCGCATCCGCTCTCGCCTTTCACGGCGCAACGGGTGGATTATTCGCTGGCGCGCCTGGCGCATTATACCGCGACTGATCCCAGCCATTTCCAGAACCATGTGCTGTTTACGAACTATCAGTTCTATTTCAGCGAATTCGAGGCCTATGCGCGCAAGATGCTGGCTGATCCGGACAGCGGCTACACCAGCTTTGTGTCTACCGGCAACCACGAGATCACTGCGCCGGATGCCGAGATCCCGATGGTAGAGAAACAGCCGCAGATGCCGACCTATCACCTGAAGCGTCAGAACGGCTCGGGGATTACTCTGGTCAATATCGGGGTTGGGCCGTCGAACGCGAAAACGGCGACAGACCATATCGCGGTGCTGCGTCCTCACGCGTGGCTGATGGTGGGCCATTGCGCGGGCCTGCGAAATTCACAAAGCCTTGGCGATTTTGTGCTGGCGCATTCCTATTTGCGCGAAGATCACGTGCTTGATGACGATCTTCCTGTTTGGGTTCCGATCCCGCCTTTGGCGGAAATTCAGGTCGCGCTGGAAGAGGCGGTGGCTGATGTCACCGAACTGTCGGGATACGAGCTGAAGCGGATCATGCGGACGGGCACGGTTGCAACCATCGACAACCGCAACTGGGAGCTGCGCGAGACATCAGGGCCCGTGCAACGCCTTAGCCAATCCCGCGCCGTTGCGTTGGATATGGAGAGCGCGACGATCGCGGCAAACGGGTTCCGCTTCAGGGTTCCTTACGGCACTCTTTTGTGCGTGTCAGACAAGCCGTTGCACGGAGAGTTAAAGCTGCCGGGCATGGCGAGCGACTTCTATAAAACACAAGTGGCGCGCCATTTGATGATTGGAATCCGTGCGATGGAGTCCCTGCGGGATATGCCTTTGGAACGGCTGCATTCGCGTAAATTGCGGTCATTTGACGAAACGGCCTTCCTCTAGGGGGTCAAGCCTGTGGATAACCCCATAAAAATAACGGTTTTTGCGGATTTTAGGCCGTCTGGCTCACCATTTCGTTGTGTTTGGAAAATATTTTCCGTTAAATGCCCGCGATGAGGCCCAAAATACCGGGCAGACTAAAGGAGACCATAAAATGGCAAAACCGATGACCAAAACTCAGCTCGTCGCCGCTCTGGCCGAGGAAATGGGGTCTGACAAGAAATCCGCTGGTGCAGCTTTGGACGCCGTTTGCGCGCTGATCACCCGCGAAGTTTCTGGTGGTGGTGCAGTAACTCTGCCCGGCGTTGGCAAGATCTATTGCCGCGAGCGCCCAGAGCGCATGGTGCGCAACCCAGCCACCGGCGAGCAGATCAAGAAAGAAGCGGACAAGGTTGTGAAAATGACCATCGCCAAAGCGCTGAAAGACAGCGTGAACGGCTAAGCTTTATCTTGAGCTTGTTTAGAAAGGGTCGCTTTGGCGGCCCTTTTCTTTTGGCCGCGCCGCATCAAAAACGCGCCGCAAAATCGACAGGGCGTCCGTTGTCTCGGTCTCGTCCATGCCGCAATAGCCCAAGACCAACCCATTCCCTTTGGGCGTGCCCGCATAGTATTGCGACAGGGCCTGAACGGTGACGCCGTGGCGCGCGGCTTCTGTTTCGACGTGCCGGTCATCCAGATCGGGCTTCAGATGCAAAACGATCTGCATGCCTGCCTGATAGTCCACCACCTCTCCGACATCGCTGAAGTCTTGCGCGAGCCTCTCCAGCAGGAAGGCACGGCGTCGGCCATAGTGCCTGCGCACGCGACGCAGGTGACGATAGAACTCGCCGCTTTGCATGAACTCTGCCAAGGGTGGCTGCGGTGTTGCACTGGCTTTGCTGCCGAAGTGCCTTAGCGTTTGTGCGAACTTGTCGCGCAAGGCTAAAGGCGGGATCACATAGCCAAGCCTGAGGCCCGAGGAAAACACTTTGGAAAAGCTGCCGACATAGATTGTTCTGTTCAGCCGATCAAAGCCTGCCATCGCGGGGATCGGACGACCGGAAAAACGGAACTCGCTGTCATAGTCGTCCTCGACGATCCAGCTTTCTGTGTCGCTGGCCCAGCGTAGAAAATCCTGCCGTCTGGTCGCGGACATCGTGCCGCCAAGCGGATATTGGTGCGACGGGGTCAGAACCGCAAATGTGGCGTCCTCTCTGGGCAGGCACGCCCCTTGCGCGTCCAGCGCCATATCAACCGTACGCATGCCCATCGCTTGGACCTGACGGCGCATTGGCAGATAGCCCGGGTTTTCCAGTGCAATCGGATCGCCTGCGCGACTGAGGGTGCGCAGACACAGTTCCAGCCCTTCGATCGAGCCCGCTGTGACAAAGATCTGTTCTGGAGCCGCCGTAACCCCACGCCATTCCCGGACATGGTCGGCAATGGCCGTGCGCAGGGCGGGATAGCCTTGCAAGGATTGCGAGACCAGCAGGTCTTCGGGGCTGCGTCGCGCAACGCGCGCAACCGTCTTGGCCCAAGCCCGATAGGGGAACAGCCGCATGTCTGGGTTGCCGGACAGAAACCCGTAAGGCGGATCTTCGGGCGGGAGGCTGTTCAGCCCGCGCGGTGCGGGGCTGGGGTCGATCTCGGGCGTGTCCAGAACGCTGACCTCATAGCCCGCGCCCTGACGTCCTTCGATATAGCCCTCGGCGACCAGTTGTTCATAGGCGGTGACGACAGTTGAGCGTGACACGCCCAGCTCTTGCGCAAAGCTGCGGGTGGGCGGCAATTTGGTGCCCTTGGGCTTTGCGCCGCTGCGTATGTCGTTTCGCAAGGCGTCACAGATTTGCTCAAAGACCGGAGTCTTGAGGTCGCGATCGATTGTAAAGGCAAGCCAGCTTGAAGACATAAGATTGGCCTGATCAAAATTTGAGAAATTGGGTATTTATGATCTACCTCTAGCATGAGAGCCAAAGCCAAGCATCAAGGAAGTTGCAATGGCACGTGAAAATCAACTGGGACAGCCGATTGGCGATGCGGTGAATGACTGGCACGGCGCGAAATGGCCGGAACGCAAGGCAATGATTGGGCGATTCTGCCAGGTGGTGGCGTTGCGTGCAGAGGATCACGCGGACGCGCTGTATGACGCCTTTGAAAAGGATCAAGACGGTGCCACATGGACCTATATGCCGCTTGGCCCGTTTGAGTCCCGTCAGGCCTTTAGGGATCTCATGAGCCGGTTTGAGGCGGCAAGAGACCCGCATTACTATGCGATCACAAACCAGAGTGGCGCGCCGGTTGGCATTGCAAGCCTGATGCGGATCAAACCCGACGCTGGCAGTATCGAAGTCGGAGGCATTGCTTATGCTCCCGCTTTGCAGCGAACACCTGCGGCCACCGAAGCGATGTTTCTGCTGATGCAGATGGTGTTTCAGGACTTGGGATACCGTCGGTATGAATGGAAATGTGATGCATTGAATGCTCCGTCGCGGCGCGCAGCAAAAAGGTTGGGGTTTCAGTTCGAAGGCATCTTCCGGCAGGCGCTGGTCTATAAGGGGCGCAACAGAGACACCGCTTGGTTCGGTATGACGGATCAGGACTGGCCCATGATTAAGGCCGCCTATGACGCGTGGCTGGCCCCTGAAAACTTTGATGAAACCGGGGTCCAACGACACCGCTTGGACACGCAAATGCCGGTCTGAAACGCGCCTGCGGCAAAATTTGGCCGGCATTTGTGTCAATCAGCACACGTATTCTTGAAGCTGCGCGTATGGACTGTGTACTGACAGATGCGCGCGCTTCGGCCATTTTGCAGGCATGGAATTATTGTTCTTTGCCTATCTCGCGGGTTTGCTGACCCTGATTAACCCCTGCGTCCTGCCGGTGTTGCCCATTGTCGTTGCCTCTGCTTTGCAGGCGCATCGCCATGGACCCGCAGTTATGGCGCTTGGGATGAGTTTGTCATTCGTCGTTCTCGGCGTGGCGATCACGGCCTTTGGCTATGCGATCGGTCTGACAACAGACGACATCTCCCGCGCTGGGGCAGTCCTGATGATCGGTTTCGGTCTGATCCTTCTCATCCCTCGGTTTTCGTCGGCGTTTTCGCTCGCTACAGCGGGCGTGGCCTCTTCGGCAGACAGCCAATTGGATCAGATCGACCGGTCTACCCTGCGCGGCCAGTTTCTTGGCGGCCTTCTTCTCGGCATGGTCTGGAGTCCTTGCGTTGGTCCTACCCTCGGCGGCGCAATTTCTTTGGCTTCGCAGGGTGAGTCATTGGTTTGGGCCACGGTTATCATGGTGTTCTTCGCGCTGGGCGTATCGACCCTGATCCTGGCATTGGGGTATGGCGCCCGCGCGGCCCTGATGCGCCGTCAGGATATGCTGCGCCGGATCGCAACCGCTGCGCGCCCCCTGATGGGCCTGATTTTCACCGCCGTCGGAGTGATGTTGTTCTTCCGTTGGCACCATGTTGTTGAAGCCTGGCTGCTGGATCGCATGCCGCTGTGGCTTCTGGACCTTTCCGTCGCGTTTTAAGGAGATCTTCGAATGAACCGTCGTGACTTTATGCTTTTGACTGCAGCCGTATCCACCGTTCCTGCGATGGGGTTTGCGGCGCCGGAATATTACACCAAGGGTCTGATTGACGAGCATCTGGCGGCTGGCCGCACGGTCTATGTCGATTTTCAAACCAACTGGTGTTCAACCTGCCGGGCAATGGCACGCCGCCTGACTGACCTGCGCAGCAAGAACCCGGCCTATGACGAGAACATCGTATTTGTGATTGTCGACTTTGACCGCTGGGGCGGCAGCTCTTTGACCAAGAAATGGGATGTGCGCAGCCGGTCGACCCATGTGGTTCTGAAGGGCGACCAAGAGCTGGGTCGCGTGTATGCGAAAAGCTCGGTTCGGGCGCTTGGTGGTCTGCTTGACATTGCGCTCGAGGCGGCAACTGCGTCTAGCTAATCACAAAAGGCACAACGGGGCGTGATCCCCCTTTGATTTTCTGTGTTTGAGACCATCTAATAGGCAACTCAGCATCAAAGGAGGCCGCCTCGTGAGCACCTATCGTAAAGACCCTGATGTCATCGCCACTCTGACCGACGAACAGTTCTGGGTGACCCAGCAAAGTGGCACCGAAAGACCGGGTAGTGGCAAGTTGCTGTACAACAAAGAGCCGGGCATCTACGTCGATGTGGTGTCGGGCGAGCCTTTGTTCGCAAGTTCCGACAAATATGAATCCGGATGTGGCTGGCCGAGCTTTACCAAGCCGATCGAGTCGGCCCATGTCACCGAGCATCACGACACCACGAATGGCATGATCCGTACCGAGGTACGGTCGACTCATGGCGACAGCCACCTTGGGCATGTCTTCACGGACGGGCCGCGCGACCGGGGTGGTCTGCGCTATTGCATCAATTCTGCCAGCTTGCGTTTCGTGCATCGCGATGACATGGAAGCAGAGGGTTATGGCGCCTATGTAGATCAAGTGGAGGATGTGGCATGAGCGAACGCGCAGTTCTTGCAGGAGGCTGTTTCTGGGGTATGGAGGATCTGATCCGCCGTCAGAAAGGCGTGATCAAAACCCGTGTCGGATACACCGGCGGCGATGTGCCAAATGCCACGTACCGAGATCACGGAACTCATGCCGAAGGTATCGAAATTCTGTTTGATCCTGACAAAACCACCTATCGCGAGATTCTGGAGCTCTTTTTCCAGATCCACGACCCGACCACGGTGAATCGTCAGGGCAACGATGTCGGCACGTCCTATCGCTCTGCGATCTATTTCGTGAACGAAGATCAAAAGGCCGTGGCGCTTGATACGATTGCTGATGTGGATGCCTCGGGTCTTTGGCCCGGCAAAGTCGTCACCCAGCTTGAGCCGGTTGGTGATTTCTGGGAAGCCGAAGATTATCATCAGGACTATCTGGTGAAGAATCCACGCGGCTATACCTGTCATTTCCCGCGTGCGGATTGGGTGTTGCCCAAACGCGCAGGCTAGGCCACAGCCTGGCGTCAGTGGCAAGCGGGTCTGTTCAGCGCGCTCAGCGTGAGCGCGCGATACGGATCTGCTGAACAGCGACAACAGACGCAAAGCGCGGTGACTTATTCCGCGCTTTCGTCGATAGCGATCCTTGGGCGGCCTGACGCTTCGACGACGATATCGGCCTCAATAAAGATTTCGCGGTTTTCGGCCTTAGCGGTTTTCACATCGCGCAGGGCTGTTACCTGAATGCCCTCGGCACCGGCGGCTTTTGCGTCTGCCAAAGCGCCCAAGCGCAGCCAGTCTTCCAGCCGTTTCATGGCCTGATCCGCGATGCCATAGTCTTCGGGATCTGCGTCCAAATGCACGCGATAGAGCCCTTCGGACGGCGATGTAACTGTGCCGCGACGCCGTATCGTGACCTGGCCAACAACCGCTCCGATTGCATTGGCAACACCTGCATGCTGGGGCAGGATCATCTCGCAGTTCAGCGCTTTGCCGACTGCGGGATAATAGCTTTTGGCCGAGGCTCCCAACCCGATGACCGGCAGGTTGAGGCCTGCGTCCATGCGCAAAATACCTCGGTGTCCATCCAGCGCTGCGGCCAGCATCTTTGAACGCGCAAGGGCCGCGGATGAGCCGTCAAAGTCGTGGGTTTCTTCCGCGAAGGCGGTTTCCAGCAGCGCCCATTTTGTCTGGCTGGTCAGCTGGTCGATGATGATCTGTGCCATCTCTGGTGCCGTTTTCGCCAGTTGGTTGCCAGCACCCGTGCGCCGACGTCCAAAGAGCAACAGGGCTTTCTCTGCGGCAGAGCGGTCCCAGACCGACACCTTACCAATGACATGGCTGGCATCAGATGGGGTGACGCCCGCGATCTGGACCAGTCCCCGTTCGACAAGCCGCCGCAGCGCTTTTGCGTCCAAACGGTTGCGCAGCACGTCGCCAAAGGCGCAGACGGTGTCGCCCATACGCTCCAGCAGATCGGTTTCTCGGGCGTCCAGTCCAACGGGGGTTTGGCCCAAAACACGGCGGGCAAAGCGTGCGTCGTGTTCGCCGGGCGCGCTGGTGCTGAGTTGGCGATCCAGAACATCATGCACCAGCTCTGGTGCGTCCAGTGCGACCAGTGAAATCGGTAGCAAACGGCGCGGCCCCAGGGTGACACCGCCCGCCAGACCTTCGCTGACGAAATGCACTTCGGAATCACCGCCCAGACCGGTCGTGCGCATCGCAACGGCTTCGACCATGGTGCGGAACGGGCCGACGCGTGCGCCGTCGGGGTCAATCGCCGGACGGCCTCCGGTCAACAGACAGACGTCGGTGGTGGTGCCGCCGATATCGCTGACCAAGGCCTGATCCGCTTGCGTCATCCAGCGCGCGCCAACGATCGAGGCTGCCGGGCCGCTGAGGATGGTTTCAATCGGGCGATCGCGCGCGAAATCCGCGGAGATCAACGCGCCATCGCCGCGTACAACCATCAAAGGCGCGGTCACGCCAAGCTCGGTCAGGCGCGTCTCGGCGCGAGAGATCAAACGGTCGATCATGCCGATCAGACGGGCGTTCAAAATTGCGGTCAGCGCGCGCTTTGGCCCATTCAGCTTGGACGACAGGTGATGCGAGCAGGTCACCGGTTTACCCGTGGCCTCTTTGATCAGGCGGAGGGCTTCTTGTTCATGGGCTGGGTTTCTGGTGGCAAACTGACCGGCCACGGCAAATCCCGAAACACCGTCGCCTTGGTCTGTCAGCCAGTTCAGCAAGCCCACTTCGTCAAGCGGGGCTTTTTCCCCACCTGCATGGGTGTGACCGCCCTCCAGAACCACCCAGGGATCTCCCGCCAAGGCGTCGGCGAGCCCGTGTTTTTCCAGATCGCTTTCTTTAAAGCCAATCAGAACCAGCGCCACGCGGCCGCCTTGTCCTTCGACCAGCGCATTGGTGGCCAGTGTGGTGGACAGGGACGCCAGTGAAATCTCAGAGGGGTCGACGCCTGAGTCTTGCAGCACGGCTTGGACTGCGCCGCCAATGCCCTCGGCCAGATCGTGGCGCGTGGTCAGAGACTTGGCCGAGGCGATGACCTCGGACTCATCTTTGATGAGGACCGCATCCGTATAGGTTCCCCCGGTATCGACACCCAGCGCCAGACTCATGCGGCATTCTCCTTTGATGGTCGCAGAGGGCTACCGTGCGTCAGACGGTCGATCAACCCCATTCGCGACATCTTGAAGTCGCCCTAAAGCCCATCTTGCGGCGTCGGCCACCGTGTCGTCAGGATCTTTGGTCAGTTGGGTGATTTGAGGCAGGTAAGCCGTCAGCCCAGAGTTGCCCATCGCATAAAGGACATTGCGCACAAAGCGGTTGCGTCCGATCCGCTTGATCGGGCTGCCGGAGAACTTTGCGCGGAAGGCAGCGTCATCCAATTCGGCAAGTTCGGCCAGCTTGGGCGCGATCAGATCTTCGCGGGCGTGGTATCTGATTTCACGCGCCTCGACCGCGAATTTGTTCCACGGACAGGCCGCTAAACAGTCGTCGCAGCCATAAATGCGGTTGCCCAACAAAGGGCGAAGCTCGGTGTCTACAGGTCCGTGATGCTCGATGGTTAGATACGAAATACACCGGCGCGCATCGATCTGGTGTGGCGCAGGGAATGCATCAGTCGGGCAGGCGTCCAGACAGGCTCTGCACGAGCCGCAGTGATCGATTTCGGGTGGATCAGGCTCTATTTCGGCGGTCGTGAACACAGAACCGATAAAGAACCAGCTGCCCAAATCTCGACTGACAAGATTGGTGTGTTTGCCTTGCCATCCCAGACCAGAGGCCTGCCCCAAAGCCTTTTCTGGCACGGGGGCCGTGTCGACAAAGACTTTCACTTCAGTGTCAGAGCCCGTTTCTGCGATCAGCCAGCGGGCCAGGCGTTTCAGACGTTTCTTAACAAGATCGTGGTAATCCTTGTTCTGGGCATAGACTGAAATGGCGGCGCGGTCAGATTGGCTGTGCACCGACAATGGATCAAAGTCAGGCGTATAGCTTTCGCCCAAAACGATCACGGACCGAGCCTCGGGCCACAGGACCGACGGGTTTTCACGCCAATGTACCCGATCTGCCAGCCACCCCATTTGACCGTGATGTCCCGCCTCAAGAAATCCGCGCAATCCTTCCGGCACCCAAGGCACGGCATCAGGGCGCGTGATGCGACATAGATCGAAACCGATCGCGTCTGCTTCTGCCAAGAGTCGTGCTTTCAGATCCAAGTCGCTCGCTTTCGGCTGGACGGACAGGTTGCGGTAACCCTATCAGAAATCAAGATCTGCGTAATGGGGTGGGGGCGGGAAGCCAGGCACGTGATCGGCCAGAATAGACCGGAACGCCGGGCGCGATTTGATCGTCGCATACCAGTCCTTCACCGCTTGCGAGCGGTTCCAGTCGACGTCGCTGATATAATCCAGGGACGACAGATGCGCGGCGGCGGCAAAGTCTGCAAGGCTCATGGTGTCGCCAGCCAGCCATCTGCGGTGTTCCAGCAGCCAGTTCATATAGTCTAGGTGGTACTTGATCGCCTTCGCGCCATCCTTGACGTTTGAGCTGATGGGATAGCCGGTGCCATGTAGTTTCCGGTTCACCCGTTCATAAAGCAGGTTGCTGGTCACTTCAGCATGGAATTTGTCGTCAAACCAGCTGACCAGACGGCGTACTTCAAACCGCGCGTCGGCGCCTTTGGGAAGCAGCGCGGGCTCTGGATAGGCTTCTTCGAGGTATTCGCAGATCGCTGCGCTTTCGGACATGGTCTTTTCGCCCAGACGCAACACAGGCACTTTTCCAGCCGGATTGCGCCGCAGGAAATCTGCGTCTTTCTCCCAGTAGCGCTCTTCGACCAACTCACATTCGATTTTCTTTTCAGCAAGGCTTAGTCGAACCTTGCGACAGAAAGGAGAAAGAGGAGCGTGGAAGAGTCGTGCCATAGGTCACCGGTTGAGACGAAATCCCTCTCTAATTGCAGAAATATCACAGAGGTTTCAACCGCAGAGTCGGCGGCTTTTGCGTTTGGCACCGAAGTTGTGATCGCCGGTTTGGGCCGCGCCGTTATTCAAAGCAGGCCGCGCGCCCGTCTTTCTGGATCGTGGCGGCCCCATCAATGATCTGTGCGGCGCGACGCACGACCGCGTTGCTGGGACGGCTGGCCGAGCGTTGTTTCGGGTTCGGCAGAATGGCTGCAAGGCGTGCGGCCTGTACCGATGTCAGCTGGGACGGTTGAACGCCAAAGTAATGTTGTGATGCGGCATCGACGCCGAAAACGCCTTCGTCAAATTCGGCGACATTGACATAGACCTCAAGGATCCGGCGTTTGGTCCAGACCAGTTCGACAAAGGGTGTTGTGACCGCCTCGAGTGCCTTGCGCACCCAACTGCGGCCTTGCCAAAGATAGACGTTCTTGACGGTTTGCTGGGTCAGCGTCGAGGCACCTCGATCTGCGCCATCGGCAATCGCGTCCCGGATTGCGCTCATGTCAAAGCCCCAATGGTCACAGAAATTCGCATCCTCTGCCGCAACAACAGATCGCAGCAACACGGGCGCGACGTCTTCGGCATCAACCCATTGGTAGTCGACGTCCCCCAGGCGGTCTTTTTCGGAATAGATTGTCCAGGTGGTTGGGGGATCCACCAGACCATAAAATGCAATCGCCAAAAGAAACACAGCACCGACTCCAAGCATACCACGCAACAGAACAAGGCGGACGCGCTGGCGCTGTCGCTTCACCCATCCGACCTTCTTTGTTGTTCGCTTTTTGGGTCTTGCCTTTTTGGCCATGTGCCTAGACCTGATCGAATGCCACTACTCAATACCTGTCTATGCAGATACGCGTGATGGCGCGGTTGCGCAAGAAATCAGCGCGAGCAGGCCCAGACAACGATCTTGCAGTCCCAGGAATTCGAGCTGCAGGCCATCGTCGCCCGAGATTGGGCAAGTTCGCGGGTCGGGGCCATGGACAGCGACCATTTCTGGTCTGCGCCACGGGCGACGGCGGCACATTCATTGTAGAAGGTGCGAATTTCGTTGCAGTGCCCTTTGCAGGATTTATTGGCCGCCCGAAACGCAGCTTTTTCGGACCATTTCCCGAAGGAATAGCTGATGCGCCCAGTCTGCCCAAAAGCCACTGCGCCCCAGCATTTTTCGTATCCACATTCTCCGGCGTGTCCACTGCTCGATGTGAGTGCCAGAACAACCCCAAGAACAGAGGCCGCATATTTTATCTTTTGCATGTGTTAAGATTTGCGGCCATTCATCTGTTTGGCATACAAACCAAAGGTATACACAGCGCGCTTTCAGGGTTTTGTTGCGTCTCTGCATCGCAAAAAGGGCGCTCTGGTTGAGCGCCCTTCTTCTGAATTCTAGGAATGGTGGAGTTACTCCGCCGGGATTGCCGCGCTTTCCACAGCAATCGGGTGAGAGATTTTGTCCAACATCTCTTTCGGGCAGACCTGCAGGAAGTTGGCTTTTTCGATATCCCAGTGCTGCAGGATGTCCAAAGCCTTGCGGCTGCCGGTTTCCTTGGCGTGACGTTCGATCAGCGTTTTCAGCTGATCTTCCCAGTGGTCGACCGTCACAGGGCAAGTCACGAGGGTTTCCATGTTCATCACCCGCTCGGCTTTGCCGTCAGGGTCATAAAGATAGGCCATGCCGCCGGTCATGCCTGCGCCAAAGTTTGCGCCGATGCTGCCAAGGATGACGGCGACGCCGCCGGTCATGTATTCGCAACCACAGGCTCCGCAGCCTTCGATTACAACCTTGGCGCCCGAGTTGCGCACCGCAAATCGCTCTCCGGCACGACCAGCAGCGAAGAGGTAGCCGTCAGTCGCACCGTAGAGGACCGTGTTACCGATGATCGTATTGTCGCTGGCAACAAGGGGAGTGTTCATAGGAGGCCGCACCACTACGGTGCCACCTGAAAGGCCTTTGCCGACATAGTCGTTGGCATCGCCCGAGACTTCGATTTTCAATCCCGGCGCCGCAAATGCACCCAGAGACTGACCCGCGGATCCCGCCAGTTTCACAGTCAGGTGATCCTCTTGCAGCGAGTTGCGCATGCCGAAGTTCTTGACGATATGGCTTGAGGTGCGTGTTCCGACGGTCCGGTGGGTGTTCTGGACCGCATAGGACAGCTGCATTTTCTCGCCATCTTGCAAGAAGCGCGCCGCGTCGCGAACGATTTCCGCGTCCAGCGTGTCGGGCACGTCGTTGCGGTCTTTGTCGCGGTTGTAAACGATCTCTGCTGCGCCATCGACGGTGATCAGAAGCGGGTTAAGATCCAGATCATCCAGATGCGCCGAGCCACGCGAGACCTGTGCCAGAAGGTCGGCACGCCCGATCACGTCATCAAGGCTGCGTGCGCCGATCTCAGAGAGGATTTCGCGCACTTCTTGTGCATAGAAAGTGATCAGGTTCACAACTTTATCCGCAGATCCAGTGAACTTGCCGCGCAGGGCTTCGTCTTGGGTACAGATCCCGACGGGGCATGTGTTGGACTGACACTGGCGAACCATAATACAGCCCATCGCAATCAGAGCCGCGGTGCCGATGCCGAACTCTTCGGCCCCCAGCATAGCGGCCATCACGATGTCCCGGCCTGTGCGCAGACCACCATCTGTGCGCAGGGTCACACGTTCCCGCAGGTTGTTCATCGCCAGCACTTGATGGGCTTCAGTCAGGCCCATCTCCCATGGCAGACCCGCGTATTTGATCGAGGTCGCGGGGGATGCGCCGGTGCCGCCATTGTGGCCCGAAATCAGGATCACGTCGGCTTTCGCCTTGGCCACACCTGCCGCAATCGTGCCAACGCCCGAAGAGGCCACCAGTTTCACGGTGACTTTGCAGCGCGGGTTGATCTGTTTCAGGTCATAGATCAGCTGCGCGAGGTCTTCGATGGAATAGATGTCGTGGTGTGGCGGAGGCGAGATCAGTGTCACACCTTTGGTCGAGTGGCGCAGACGCGCAATCAGGTCTGTGACCTTCATACCCGGCAGCTGACCGCCTTCGCCCGGCTTAGCACCTTGGGCGACTTTGATCTCGAGTTCTTCGCATTGGTTCAGATACTCCGCCGTCACGCCGAACCGACCAGACGCCACCTGCTTGATCTTTGCAGAGGGGTTGTCGCCGTTAGGCTCGGGGTGGAAATGCGCCGGATCTTCGCCGCCTTCACCAGAGTCAGATTTCGCGCCGATGCGGTTCATCGCGACGTTCAGCGCCTTGTGGGACTCTGGCGACAGTGCGCCCAGCGACATGCCCGGCGTTACGAAGCGTTTGCGGATCGAGGTGATGGACTCAACTTCTTCGAGCGGCACTGCTTCGCCCAGAGGCTTGATCGCCAACAGGTCGCGCAAGTGGATCGGCGGGTTGGCCTGCATCTTTTTGGAGTACTGCTTCCAAAGGTCGAAAGACGCGCGATCACAGGCGGCCTGCATCATATGCATGGTCTGTGCGCCCCACGCATGGCTTTCACCAGATTTCCGCGCTTTGTAGAAACCGCCGATGGGCAGCACTGACTCGGCGCCCTGGAAGCCTTTTGCGTGAACCTCTTCGACTTTCTTCTGAATGCCCGAGATGCCGATGCCGGAAATCCGGCTGGTCATGCCCGGGAAGAATTCCGCAACCATCGCACGGGACAGGCCGACAGCCTCAAAGTTCAGACCGCCGCGATAAGAGGAAATCACCGAGATGCCCATCTTTGCCATGATCTTGAGAAGGCCCTGATCGATTGCCTCGCGATAGCGTGCAACGGCGGTGGTCAGGTCAATGTCCAGAAGGCCGCGTTCGATGCGGTCCGCAAGTGAGTCTTCGGCCAGATACGCGTTCACTACGGTCGCGCCAGAGCCGACCAGAACCGCGAAATAATGTGGGTCGATACATTCCGCAGACTGAACGTTCAGCGAGCAGAAGGTCCGAAGCCCCTTACGGGTCAGATGGCTGTGCACCGCAGAGGTCGCGAGGATCATGGGCATGGCCACGCGCTCTTCGCCCTGATCCTTGTCGGTCAGTACAATGTGACCCGCGCCCGAGCGGACTGCGTCTTCGGCTTCGTTGCGCACACGGTCCAGTGCCGCGCGCAACGCTCCGGCTGAGCCGCCAACTGGGAAGGTACAGTCGATGCGCGCAACCGTGTCGTCAAAGGCTTTGATCAGCGTGTCAAATTGCGCGTTGCCGATGAAGGGGCTGTCCAGAAGGATGATTTCTGTCTGGCTGCCGTCTTCGTCCAGCACGTTCTTGAGGTTTCCAAACCGCGTTTTCAAAGACATCACGCGGAATTCGCGCAGACTGTCGATAGGTGGGTTGGTCACCTGGCTGAAGTTCTGACGGAAGAAATGGCTGAGCGGACGGTACTGTTTGGACAGAACCGCAGACGGCGTGTCGTCGCCCATCGAGGCCAGTGTTTCTTTTCCATCCTCGGCCATTGGCGCGAGAATCTGTTCCAGCTCTTCGATGGAATAGCCTGCGGCGACCTGGCGGCGACGCAGCTCGTTGCCTGTGAACGACGGGGTTTCAGTGACGGCCAGCAACTCGGCATCCAGATCGCGGATCTTGCCAACCCACTCACCATACGGACGGGCCGCGGCCAGCGTGTCTTTGATTTCGGTGTCGTGGTAAAGTTTGCCTTCCGCCATATCAACGGCGATCATCTGACCGGGGCCAAGCGCGCCTTTTTCGACGACAGAGCCTTCGTCAATCGGCACCATGCCCGCCTCGGACCCAGAGATCAGCAGGCCATCACCCGTCACAACATAGCGCATCGGGCGCAGTCCGTTGCGATCAAGACCTGCGCAGACCCATTGGCCGTCTGTCATCGAAAGGGCCGCTGGGCCGTCCCATGGCTCCATGACCGAGTTGCAATAGGAATACATGTCGATCCAGCTTTGTGGCAGACCAACCGCAGTTTTGGACCAGCTTTCCGGCACCAGCATGGTTTTTGCCATTGGCGCAGACCGTCCGGCGCGGACCAGAACCTCGAAAACGCCGTCCAGTGCAGCCGAGTCCGACGCGCCGCCAGGTACGATTGGTTTGATGTCCTCTGCCAGCTCTCCGAAATAGTCAGAGGCCATGCGGATTTCGTGGCTTTTCAGCCAGTTGAGGTTGCCTTTCAGCGTGTTGATTTCACCGTTGTGTGCCAACATGCGGAACGGTTGCGCCAGCCACCATTGTGGGAAGGTGTTGGTCGAATAGCGCTGGTGATAAATGGCGAAGGCAGATTCAAACCGCTCGTCCATCAGGTCGGGATAGAACACAGCGACCTGCTCGGCCAGCATCATGCCCTTATAGATGATAGAGCGGCAGGACAGCGAAGCGATGTACAG
The DNA here is from genome assembly GCF_964229375.1 of Cognatishimia sp. Taxonomy (GTDB): domain Bacteria; phylum Pseudomonadota; class Alphaproteobacteria; order Rhodobacterales; family Rhodobacteraceae; genus Cognatishimia. The sequence continues at coordinate 8,722 of NZ_CAXREH010000143.1, read as the reverse complement.
CTCGCCAATGCCCGCAGAAGCGGCCGCTTTTTCGATCCGGCGGCGGATCACATAGAGTTCGCGTTCAAACGTTTCTTCGTCCACGCCTTTGGAATTCGAGATAAGGATCTGCTCGATTTCCGGACGCGTGGCATTTGCCTTTTCACCCAAGCAGGTGACATCCACGGGAACGTGGCGCCAGCCATAGATGAAATAGCCCATCCGAAGGATTTCGGTTTCCACGATCGTCCGGCAGGTTTCCTGCGCGCCAAAATCGGTGCGCGGCAGAAAGACCTGACCAACAGCGAAAAGCTCGTCTTTGTTGGGTTCGTGGCCTGTGCGCTTGATCTGGTCATAGAAGAATTCGCCCGGCAGCTGCACGTGAATGCCTGCACCGTCGCCAGTCTTGCCATCCGCATCAACCGCACCACGGTGCCAGATCGCTTTCAGCGCATCGATGCCTGCGTCCACTACCTTGCGGCTGCGTTTGCCGTCTACGGCAACGACCAGTCCAACACCGCAAGAAGAGTGCTCTTCGGCTTCGGAATACAGTCCGTTCTCGGCCATATATGCCCGCTTGGCTTGTTCGTCGCGGACCCAGTTTTCGTCATATTTTGTCATATCGTAGGCCTTCCTTTGTACGGTAGGTCAATCTTGTGCCGGCTGTCGCATCGGGCGGTGAGCCGGCTGAATTCAAAGAGCGGTTATTCCGCAGCGACGGCTTTGGCGGCGTCAAATTTCTTGAGGATCGCCTCGGCGCAATCGCGGCCATCGCGGATCGCCCAGACACCCAAAGATGCGCCGCGCACGATGTCACCCACCGCATAGACGCCGTCCAAGTCGGTCGCGCCTGTGGTGAATTCCGCCTTCACGGTTCCCCAGCGGGTCACTGGCAGATCAGGTTGGTTCCATAGGGTCGGCAGGTCTTCGGGTTCAAAACCCAGCGCCTTGATGACCAGATCGGCCTCTTCGACATAGTCCGCGCCCTCGATCACCTCTGGGCTTTGACGGCCCGAGGCGTCAGGTGCGCCAAGGCGCATGCGTTGAACCATAACGCCGTCCACGGCATCGCCTGTGAACCCTTTTGGGGCGGCCAGCCATTCAAACACGACGCCTTCTTCTTCGGCGTTTTGCGTTTCACGCTGAGACCCCGGCATGTTGGCGCGGTCGCGGCGATAGAGACATTTGACACTTTCAGCGCCCTGACGGATTGCTGTGCGCACACAGTCCATCGCAGTGTCGCCGCCGCCGATCACAACGACCTTTTTGCCGTCAGCGTTCAATTCGCCACTGTCGTATTCGGGCACTGTGTCGCCAAAGTTCAGACGGTTTGACGCGGTCAGATAGTCCAGCGCCTTCACGATACCTTTGGCGCCGGCACCCGGACCACCCAGATCGCGTGACTTATAGACGCCGGTCGCAATGATGACGGCGTCATGGGCTGCGCGGATCTCGTCAAACGAGATGTCTTCGCCGACGTTGCAGTTCAGTTTGAGAGTCACACCCGAGTCAGTCAGCTGGGTGTTGCGCTTCATCACGACGTCTTTTTCAAGCTTGAAGCCGGGGATGCCATAAGTCAGCAGGCCGCCCGCGCGATCATATCGGTCATAGACCGTCACCTGAACGCCAGCGCGACGCAGCATGTCGGCCGCAGCAAGCCCACCGGGGCCTGCACCGATGATGCCAACAGATTCCGCACGCTCGGCCAGCGGAGTGATGGGTTTCACCCAGCCATTTTCCCAAGCAGTGTCGGTGATGTATTTTTCGACAGCGCCGATGGTCACAGTTCCATGGCCAGAGTTTTCGATCACACAGCCACCTTCGCACAGACGATCCTGCGGGCAAATGCGGCCACAGATTTCAGGGAAGGTGTTGGTGGCCTGGCTGATGGCATAGGCCTCTTCCAGACGGCCGGTTGCCGTCATGTTAAGCCAGTCAGGGATGTTGTTGTGCAGCGGGCAGTGGCTTTGGCAATAGGGCACGCCGCATTGGCTGCAGCGGCTGGCTTGCTCTTCGGCCTTTGCCTTGATGAACGGCGCATAGATTTCAAGGAAATCGTCATTGCGCACATCCGCGGACCGTTTCTCCGGCATATCGCGCTCTACGGTCACAAATTTTAGCATCGGTTGCTTGGCCACAGTCGCTGCCTCCTAAAATTCTTCGTGCGGTTGTCCATAAGTGAAGGCGCAAAGGTATAAAAGTCAAGTATGCTGACTTAAATTGCATAAAATTCGCTTTGCGGCGAAAAAAGTCGCGAAAAACTAAGGAAATTAATACCGAATCGGACCTAATGACGTTCTATCAATTAAAAACCTGATGGAATATAGGTGATTTGCAGGCGACGCAGGCGGATTTCATGGCTCTTTATCATTTGATTCTTTTGGCAATCGTGCAGGGTATCACCGAGTTCCTGCCGATTTCATCCTCGGGCCATTTGATTTTGTTGCCTCAGGCCATGGGCGCGCAGGATCAGGGACAGCTTCTGGACGTGGCAGTCCACGTGGGAACTTTGGGCGCCGTTGTGCTGTATTTCTGGCGGGATGTAAGCGCTGGGCTGGCCGGAGTTCCCCGTATGCTGATCGGCCGATTGGACACGCCGGGATCCCGGCTGGCGTTTCACCTTTTGGTGGCGACCATTCCAGTCATGATCTTTGGGGTCTTTCTTGCAGTCACGGGGTTGAACGATGCGCTGCGTTCGATGGCCGTGATCGGTTGGACCATGCTGGGGTTCGGCATCTTGCTTTGGTGGATGGATCAGAGGGGCGCTGCATCCAAGTCTGACGGCGATTGGTCGTTGGGCGATGCGATCAAACTTGGTCTGTGGCAGGCAATAGCCTTGATCCCTGGGACATCCCGGTCGGGCATCACCATCACCGGCGCACGGGCGTTGGGGTACGATCGCGAAAGCAGTGCGCGGTTGGCGATGTTGATGAGCATTCCTGCGATTATGGCCAGCGGCGGCTATCTGCTTTTGGACACCGGTCCAGACTGGACGCCCCGCATGATCCGAGATTGCGCTATTGCGGCGGCCTTGGCGTTTCTGTCCGCTTTGATTGCGTTGAAACTGATGATGCGCTTGCTGCAATCCGTCAGTTTTACGCCCTATGTGATCTACCGCGTCGCACTGGGTCTTATCCTGCTGGGGATCGCCTATACGTAAAAAAGGCCCCGCAGGGCCTTTTGGTCTTGGTCTCTGATCAGATCGCTTCGGAGTTAACCGAGGTTCTTGGCCGAGTTCTTGATCGCGTCATACTGCCCTGACGGGCGGAACCGCCAGAGATAGCTGTCCAGAATGCTGCTCAGCGGCGTGTCCTGAATGCCCAGCTCCGCCAGCCCTTTGGCGTCTTCGGCCACCACATTGTCGACGCTCAGAGATTTCAGCTGATCGCGGGTGACAATGGAATTGGTGAACAGGCCCAGAGTGATCGTTTGCAGCATGTCAAACCCAAAGGCCGCAAGCCAGGCAGCAACGAATGGCAGGTTCAGGATCAGGCGGCGGCGGTGAATGCTGGTCAGCATGTCTTGCAACAGTGCACGCAGAGTTTTCACCTCGGGTCCACCCAGTTCGTAAACGCCAGTGGTTTCGCCGAGAATGCCTTTTACCGCGGCCTGCGCGACATCGTCGACATAAACCGGCTGGAACTTGGTCTCTGCACCGGCAATCGGAAGGATCGGGCCAAACTTCGCCTGGTTGGCAAACCGGTTAAAGAAGTCATCCTCTGGGCCAAAGATCACAGAAGGGCGCAGGATCATCGCGTTTGGCATATGTTCGAGAACGCCAGCTTCGCCGCGGGCTTTGGTGCGCGCATAGTCTGTATCGCTGTCTGCATCCGCTCCGATGGCGGACAGATGCACCATCGTGTGGATGCCAGCCGCCGCAGCCAGACGCGCAATACGCTCGGCGCCTTCATGTTGCACGGCGTCGAATTTGTTCTTGCCGACCTGATTGAGAATACCGACGCAATTCACAACCGCGTCTGCGCCGGACATCGCCAAGGCAACCGAGGCGTCGTCACGGATGTTGCACAGCACGGGTTCAACCTGGCCTACGGATCCGTAAGGTTTCACAAACAGCGCTTCGTTTGGTCGCCGTACAGCTACACGCACGCGCCAGCCTTCTTTGGCCATGCGACGGGCAATATAGCGCCCTACAAACCCTGAACCGCCGTAGATCGTGACAAGTTTAGACATGTGAGGCCTCCGCTTCTGTCAAGTCGACCCTGTGATACGCGTGCATAGCCCAAGGAACAAGACGCAACTGAGCCCAAAGCGGCCTAAATCGCGGGGCTGGCAAAGGATTGCTGGCTTATGGCGGAATTTCACTCGGAAAAATCGAGGTTTAAGGGCGTATTCCTGACTGGTTGTGAGGCATGAATACTTTTTCGAAAAAATGTCAAAATCCGCGTTGACTCTCCCTGATGAGATATCTAAATCCCCCTCACGACATCTAAGCCCAGATGGCGGAATTGGTAGACGCGCTAGCTTCAGGTGCTAGTGTCCGTATGGACGTGGAGGTTCGAGTCCTCTTCTGGGCACCACTCATCCCGAACATAGTTGCTCAAAGCCCATGAAAAACAAGGGGTTTTCAGGTATTCAGGTGAACATAGTTGACCGCCTGTACCCAGCAAATCGCACCCATTTCTGGGTACAGAACTGGGTACAGAACTGGGTACAGGCCGGAAAATAGCTCGATTCGGGAATCCTGTACCCAATATGCCCCTGTCTGACCTCAAGATACGCAAGTTAAAACAAAGGGATAAACCCTTCCGGATTAGCGATGGTTGGGGGCTCTATTTTCTAGTCAGACCAACTGGTACGAAATCCTGGCAGTATCGCTATCAATTCATGGGGAAAGAGAAGACTCTCAGCATAGGACAGTACCCGGTGGTGTCGTTGGTCGATGCCCGGAGGAAGCGGGATGACGCCAGAATACTGTTGGCAGACGGCAAAGACCCGTCCATCCAGAAGCAACTGAACCGGATCGACGCGCATGTGAAGGCACGCATGACTTTCAAGGAAGTTGCCGATGAATACTACGATACCCTCGTGGAGCGTGGGCTAGCAGATGCCACTCTGCGCAAGAAGCGCTGGCATATCGAAGACCTTGCCAAGCCGCTTCAAAATCGATCCATCGATCAAATCACCGCTGCTGAACTTTTGCACCTTCTCAAAACCATTGAACGAAGCGGTAGACGAGAAACCGCAAAGAAGCTTCGGGCAACCATCTCAGCGATCTTTCGGTTGGCGATGGTCACCATGCGGGCACCTGCGGATCCTTCCGCCGCCTTAAAGGACGCCCTTTTGCCACCGAAGGTGAAAGGCCGCGCGGCTATCACCGATGAAAAAGATTTTGGCCAACTTCTACGGCGACTAGATGACTACACGGGCTGGCCGGTCATTCCGGCGGCAATGAAGTTCCAAATCCTGACTTGCACCCGTCCGGGTGAAACACGTGGAGCACGAATGCATGAGTTCGATCTGGACTCTCGCACATGGACAATTCCGGCCACGCGAATGAAATTGAGGCGTGAGCACAAAGTTCCACTTTCCGACCAAGCCTTCGAGATTGTCGTGGACAACTGGTCCGATATCAAAGGTGTCGAGTTACTGTTCCCGTCCAATATCTCCAACAGGAAACTTATTTCTGAAAACGCATTCAACACTGTTTTGAGACGCCTTGGCTACTCAGGAGATGAGGTCACCGCTCATGGCTTCCGAGTAACCGCGAGTACGATTTTGAACTCTCGTGAATACAACCCTGATGTCATCGAAGCGATCTTGGCGCACCAAGATACAAACGCGATCCGGCGAACATACAACCGAACAACCTACCGGGATCAGCGGGTTGAAATGATGCAGATTTGGGCCGATCTATGTGACGAGTTCAGATCCTTGTAAAGGAACCGAACTGTGTTCTTTCATGAGACACTATGAGCACCAATGTTCAGCAATGTTCGGTTCCGCCCCCGAGCACCACGCATTTTGATGCAATAGAATTCTCCAACGATGGCGCCAGTTTTCCCAATCGGGAATCAACCAACAATCGGGTTTTGTTTTTTTGAATCAAATAGCTCAATGCCGGGGAGTCAAAACATCTACCCGGCACTGACTTACCGCTGTCAATTCACACGGATGTAGTAGTAAAGCGAAACATTCCTCGGGCGAGTTTCATCTGCACCAGTATTTTCGCGTGTCCGACTATCTGGGGCTTCGTGGTCAACGCCTGTCGACAACCAAGCCTTTCCGATTTGTCCGTGACGTGCAGGGATTGCGTGAGTGTGTCGAATAAGGTCGTCTTTTTGATAGCTACCAGCTGCAAAGGCCTTGCCGTTTGCATCTTCATCTTCTGGATTGCCAAGTTCATCCCCGATTTCACCGCCAGGCGACTGAAAGCTGTTGAGACCGCGCTGAAACCGCCCCCGCAGGTCCGGTAAAATGATTTGATCCAGACCGGCGTCACTGAGCACTTGATAGTATTTCGTGTTCTGAGGAACTGGACTTCCATCAGCTGGCATCCAGTCGCCATCGTGACGGCCAAGTTGATCCTTGAAAACAGGCCAAGGGAACATGGAAGCAATTACGCTGCCGATCGGTACTTCTTTGTGGGACATTTTTTTCCTCCGGGTTATCTATAAACACTAGTGCGGGTGTTCTTGCTGACGTTCAGTATCTCGACCGAGAGCGGTGTACTGTCGTCGGCCATAGAAATCGGTGCAGCCAGAACAAGACCTAAGGTCGCATTTCCTTGTGATTGGACTGTGATTTTTTTGAAGTCTGGCTTTTAGCAGAGGCGAGTTGTGGCAAGCCCAGCCTGGTGCTCTTTCAGAACGCCAGTGATCTGCTCTTCGCCGAAACGGCTTCTCTTCGTCGTCTGCCTCCCCGGTTGGAGAATAGGCAAACCTCAAGTCGAGGACTTTTCGGGGGAGGCGGTCAGATGCGTTAAAAAGCCGAACACGGGTTTCCGATGCACCAATCCGATGATCGGTTCGTAGTTTAGACCGGATTTATCTTCACGGTGTTTCATCCTGACCAAGACAAATGAGGTAATTCAAGAACGACCATAGCAGGTAAGCTTAACGCACAAGTCAACGTTCGGCCTCGCAGGTTTTCTCTCGAAGATAGTCGCAGACGAACGGATCGGTCTGATTTGGATCGTTGGACCAATAGGGTTGCGCAGGTGTCCCCAGTTTTCGAACAAAGTCGGCCAGTAGGATTGCCTCTGCTTTTCGGGTCGGATCATGCTCCAGGTGAGCACAAGAGGCATTTAGGAAGGACACAACATCGTACTCGAATAGAGAAAGGGTGGTCCCAGCATCACAGGTGCTCTGATCAACGCACAGTCGCACCGACCTAAAGAATCCAACGATCTGCCCAAATTTCAAACGGCTAATTTTCGTCGATGCGTTGAGCTTCTGATTGAGGATTGCACGAAACTCGCTGCGTTGGCATTCATCCAAGGTGAGGCCCAACCTATCCAGAACCGGTATGTCAGCGGCTGTCACCCTGCTACAATCTGGTAGCGTCAATCCAGCAGCATTCAATCCACCATTCGCTATGAGTTCCTTGTAGTACCTACATCTGGCCTCTCGGATGATTGCGATTTTCTGATCTTCGCCCTTTTCACCGCCGATCAGATCGTACAGATCACTGGCGTGATCAACGCGGTATTGCCGGTGGAGTTCCAAGGTTGCGGAGACACGGCGTATATCGAGGTCATTGCTGTATTGAACGAGCGCCCAGGACGCGGCGATCACTGCAGCTACGATTGTAAACCAGGGCGTCAACCGTTCGGTCACATGGGACGGCGGCAGCACACCCGCCAACCTACTTATGAATGTGCGGAACCGGCTCAATCCAAGTAGTCCTGAAGGTTACCCAAATAGGGAGAGCGTTGACCGTCTCCGGTTTCGATCTCACAACAAAAACAATAGGCACAGATGTCGAGAATACCTTTGTCAGATATCCCCTTAAGGTATGAGTTGATGTTGTCTTTTCCCAAGCCGCTTGAATCCGCGTAGGCCATCGATGTGTTGAAACTCCACTCTGGGATCATCAAAGCTCGGTTGGTGTCTGATAGGTCCACCTGCTTCAGGTTGCTCGCATCGCTACCTTCGATGCAGATATGTCCTTCTGGGCACTCTCTTGTGTTCAGGATGATCTCGCTGCCGTTCAGTATTTTGACAGAGAGCGGTGTATGATCGTCGGCGACTGCAATCGGTGCAGCCAGAACAAGACCAAAGACAAGGGAAACGTGTTTCATGCCCTGCCCTCCATCACAGAACTAAACCGGCAAACTTGATGATAAACGTGATCAAAGCAGCCGTCTGTTCAATGGCCTTGGCGACGTCTTCAATCTGCTCCGTTGCGACCTCTGCCTGGTCAGCGACGTCTCGAAGCTCACCAGTGTGATCGGCAAGAGATTCCGAATTCAGGATTTTGTTTCTGGTCGAGAACAGACGTAGATTTTGCTGGTTCAGGGCTATTGCCTGATTGGAAATCTTTGCAGCCTCAAGATTAAGGGCATCGCGTTTCGCAAAGTCGTTCAGTTTTCCGGCTTTCTTCGCCTCCTTGCGAAGTTTGCTTGCGTGTTCACGCAATGACAGTTGCGCATCAGCCTTTGCCAGTACCAGTTTGTTCAACTGATCGAGCGCAGCCTGGTTGACTGGATTGAGTGGCATTTTGACCTCCTACTTTTTGATCAACTCGTAGAGTTCGGTGATGTCATCGAGCAGTGCTTCGATCT
>NZ_CAXREH010000142.1:0-9080 GCF_964229375.1 Cognatishimia sp. | reverse complement strand
GTTTGACGTCATCGACATAGTTGCCTTTGCCCTGAGTAAAGCGAGCATCTTCCACGCGTTTGCGCGAACAGCCCATACCTTTCAGGTTTTCGACCCGCTCTTCGCGGCTTGTGACTTCATCTTTCATTCTGCCGCCTCCTTAGCTGCATTCATTTCAGACGCGGCGGCCTGAATGGATTTCACGATGTTCTGGTACCCGGTGCAGCGGCAGATATTGCCGGCCATACCAAAGCGGATTTCTTCTTCGGTCGGGTTTGGGTTTTCTTCGAGCAGCTTGGTAGCGCGCGTGATCATGCCCGGCGTGCAATAGCCGCACTGAAGACCGTGGTGCTCTTTGAACGCCATCTGCAGCGGGTGCAGGCTGTCAGCGTCACCGATGCCTTCGATTGTGGTGATGTCGGCGCCATCTGCCTGTGCCACGAACATGGTGCAGGATTTCACGGATTTGCCGTCGATGGTGACTGTGCAGGCACCGCAATGCGAGGTCTCGCAGCCGATGTGCGGACCCGTGATGTTCAGCCGCTCGCGCAGCGTATAGATCAGCAGCTCGCGTGGTTCGGCCAGAAACTCTTCGTCCTTGCCGTTCACCTTGAGTTTAATGTGCATTTTATCTGACATTGAAAGGCCTCCCTTATGCCCGCGACCACGCGCGCGAAATCGCGCGCTGCAGGATCACACCGGCAACGTGTTTCTTGAATGCGACGGGGCCGCGGTTGTCTTCGGTTGGGTCGATGTCCTGAAGCATGGCGGCAACGGCCGCTTTGATCGCTGCGTCATCGACAGCAGTTCCAACCAGCGCGTTGCCGGCTGCTTCGGAATAGACCGGCGTGTCACTCAGATTCGTCATCGCGATGGATGCCGAAACGCAGGCACCGTTTTCCTTGACGATCTGAACCGCAGCCGCAGCCGTGGCATAGTCGCCAATCTTGCGCTTTTGCTTTTCGTAAGCGTAGCCGCCTTTCGGAGCGGACAGGGTGACGCCTGTCAGAATCTCTTCGTCCTCACGGGCGGTCATATAGGCCGCTTCATAGAACTCACGCGCCTCAACGTCGCGCGATCCGTCCGGACCAAGCAGCGAGAAGGTCGCATCAAGGCACTGCATCAGACCCGGCATGTCATTGCCCGGATCGCCGTTTGCAACATTGCCACCGATGGTGCCCATGTAACGCACCTGAGGGTCCGCGATCTGCAAGGCCGCTTCCTTCAGGATCGGCGCGATTTCCGACAGCGCCGCGTTGTCGATGAGGTCTGATTGCGTGACCATCGCGCCAAGGCGAATTGTGTCGCCGTCGATCTCGATTCCGTCGAGACCTTCGATGTTCTGCAAGTCAATCAGATGGGGAACATCAGCCATGCGCAGCTTCATCATTGGGATCAGGCTGTGACCGCCTGCCAAGACGCGCGCGTCATCTCCGTGTTCTTCTAAAATGGATAAGACCCCGGCAAGATCTTTGGGTCTGTGATATTCGAATGCCGCTGGAATCATCGGCTTTCCTCCCTTCAAGCAAATGTTCTGGCTAGGGAGAAGAAGTGCCGTGGCCCGGCACAACAGGCATTAAAAAATCAATGAAAAACGGGGATTTTGCACCAATTGCGTACTATGGTGCACGAACTGCACTGACCTGCGCCGCCAGGATATCCTGCACTGCACGCAGCTTGGAGCGACTCACGGGGGCTTGGGGTACGTCGTCGCCGTCAAACAGGCATACGCCCTTGTCCTTGGTGCGCTCAAACCGCATGACATGCGTCGGGTTCACCAAATAGCTGCGGTGAGTTTGCATGAACCCTGAGGCAATCAATCGTTTCGAGGCTTCGGTGATGGGCCAGACACAGAACAGCCGCTCGCGCGCGGTGTATACCTGTGTGTAATGGCCGTCTGCGCGCACAAACAGCACCTCAGAGGGCGCGATAAAGATTTTGCCACCGTCGCGCTCACAAGGGATCTGCAAAGCCGCTGGCTTTGCCACTTCTGGCGCTGGCGTCGCAGCTGGCACCGGATCAAGGCTGTCATCTGCGTCGGTGTCGGCCACTTCCGTTGCGCTGACCAGATAGGTGACGCCCACCCACAGACAGGCCCCAAAGATGACAAAGCTGAAGACAATCACGCCAAGCGCCAAAGTCTCGTTGCTCATACGCGGGCCGAATTCTGTGGACCCCGGCAGCGCAATAAACTGCGTGCCTGACATGGCCAGAAAATGCACGGAACAGACGGCGGCGGCAAAACACAGCGTCCCCAGCAGGATATTGCGGTTGGTGCGCTGCCCATAGGCCACCCAGACCGCCAAGACACAAAGCCCGATCGCCAGCAGCGAGGAAAACAGAAAGCCAAGCGGTGTGTAGACCGCCTTGCACAGCTCGAGCCCCGCCATGCCGATGTAGTGCATCACCAGAATACCGATCCCCAATATTCCCCCAGCCAGGGTGATTATGATCGGGGTGCGTTCCGTGAAGTGCAAAAGGATCAGTGCCGCGCCGACGATCAGAATGGCCGTCAAAGCAGAGACAAGCGTGATCGCCGCATCATAGAAAAACAGGATCGGCAGTTGCAGCCCCAGCATCCCGATGAAATGCATCGCCCAGATCCCGCCACCAAGCGCGACCGATGCCAGAGCCACAGAGACTTTGCGTTCAAACACCGCTTTGGACGACAGGTCTCGCGTCAGGGACAGGCCGGTAAAACCGGACACAACCGACACCAGAACCGCCATGGCTACCAAAAGGTTGCTGTGGGAAAACGGCAAAAATTCCATGCGCGCAAGATGCCCAAGCAGGCGGCGTTTTGCAAACGTTATAGGCAGGTCAGTGCAAGCCCCAATAAAATAGGCGCATACAGCCGTTGTTTCGCGTCTCGACACGGATCTGGCCGCACAAAAATGTCAAAACTGCGATTCATGCTATAGCGGGGACAGTGTTTGAGAGTGAGGGCCGTGTGATGGCGCAGGATTATGTGACGATCAATCGAGACGTCTGGAACGACGACGCCGAAAACTGGGTCGCTGGGGGCCGTCATCTGTGGTCCTCAGAGCCTCAGTGGGGCATCTGGAACCTGCCTGATGCGGACCTTGGGTTGTTGCCCAAAGATCTGGACGGAAAAGACGTCATCGAGCTGGGTTGTGGCACGGGCTATGTGGCGGGATGGATGGCCAAACGCGGCGCACAGGTGACCGCGATTGATGTGTCAGAAAAACAGCTGGCCACTGCAAGGACGCTGTCACAAGAGCACAAGGTCGACATCACCTTCATCGAAGGCAACGCCGAGAAGACCGGTCTGCCTGATGCCGCCTTTGATTTCGCAATTTCGGAATACGGGGCCGCGATCTGGTGCCCACCGGATATCTGGCTGCGCGAAGCGTATCGCCTGCTGCGTCCGGGCGGACGGCTGGTGTTTCTGGGCAATCACCCTCTGGCGATTATTTGTTCTCCGGAAAGCGGCGCGCCTGCCGAGCGACAGCTGCATCGTCCCTATAAGGGGCTGTGGGGCGCTGACTGGACCAGAGTCGAGATCGACCCCAGCGGGATCTGTTTTGTGTTGAGCTTCTCGGAATGGCTCGCCTTATTCCGCGAGATCGGGTTTGAGGTTGAGAATTATCAGGAGCTTTATGCGCCGGAAGAGCAAACCGAAATGCGCGCCTTTATCCCAGCGGATTGGGCACGGGACTTCCCAAGCGAGCAGGTCTGGCATCTGCGCAAACCGGGCTAGCCCCCTGCCCTAAAGCCTGTCCAGACTTTGCGCGATCTCGCCGGCAATCGCCGGCGCGTCCACCCCGTCGCGCTCAGCCGAAATACGCAGACCGATCAGATCTGATTGATAGCGCCTTGCCAGGGCTTTGGGGTCATGCCCGGCCTGAATATCGCCCGAGGCCTGCGCCGCTCTGAAAAGATCGGCAAACCGCGCCTCAGCCTCAAGCAAAAGCGCGTTGGCCCTTTCCGCCAGCGCATGTTCGCGCGCGCGCAGTTCCAACACGGTTTTGGCCAACATACAGGCCTTGGCCGCCGCTGCACCGTTTTCAATCACCAGTCGCGGATATTGCTTGAGCGTTTCAAAGGCCCCCTGCTCTTCTGCAAGCTGCAACAGACGGTTGGCTCCATCCGCTGCGTATTTCTCTAGGGCCAGTTCAAACAGCGCGTCCTTTGATCCGAAAGCTGCATAAAAGCTGCCGGGCTTCATATTCAGAACCGCCTCAAGATCCTTCAACGACGTCCCCGCCCATCCCTGTTGCCAGAAAATGTCACGGGCCCGGTCGATCAGGACATCGCGGTCATAGGCTGGTCTGCGGGGCATGGCTCACCAATTCTTGAATGATCACTCAATTATATTCTTGAGTGATCGCTCAAAAAAGACTAAATGGCAAGAGACCACAACTTTTTAAGGATGCTGAAGAATGGTTGATTTCCCGTCCCACGACATTGACACCGCCCCAGAGGGCTCAAAGCCGCTGCTGGAAAACTCGCAGAAAGCCTTTGGCCGTCTGCCAGGTCTGCACAAAGTCATGGCCGAAAGCCCGCAGGTGCTGGAAGGCTATCAAGTGCTGCACAAGCTGTTCACCGAAACCGCGTTTGATGCAGACGAGCTGACGGTTGTTTGGCAGGCCATCAACGTCGAACACGAATGCCACTATTGCGTTCCAGCACACACCGGCATCGCGAAACGCATGAAGGTGTCAGACGAGATCATCGAGGCGCTGCGCAACGAGACCCCCCTGCCCTCTGCAAAACTCGAAGCTCTGCGCACATTCACCGTTCAAATGCTGCGCCAGCGTGGCAACGTATCTGACGCACAAGTCGAGGCGTTCTTCGCGGCAGGTTATTCGCACCGTGCGGTACTGGACATCATTCTGGGTCTGTCTCAGAAAGTCATGTCCAACTACATCAACCACGTCGCGGAAACTCCGCTGGATGAGGTTGTGAAACCACTGGCCTGGGAACGCAGCGCGACCCATTTGGAAGTCTAAGAAAAACGGGTGCGGCTTTGGGGCCGTGCCCATCCACCATCGAGGCCCGGACAGGTTTTAGCGAAACAGAACGCGTGTGCGGGAATTCCGAAAAGCCAATGTGATTTTGGGTGAAGATGGTGCCCCCACACGGACTCGAACCGCGGACCTACTGATTACAAATCAGTTGCTCTACCAGCTGAGCTATAGGGGCACTGGAGCGTCACTTAATGAAACCTTTCGCGGGACGCAAGCAGGTTTTTTCATTGCGGGCACAAGTTTTTTTAACCGCGTTGACAGCTGTCAACTTGCGCCCTGTCACGCCATGCCCCCTGCCCGCGTTCCCGCATCTGGCAAAAGTGCTTTCAGCATGGGCCAAACGTGGAATGACCCGTCCTCTGCCCGCTGCGTCAGGCGCCGCAAATAGCCTCCCGGATTTCGGATCGTCTCGATCTTTTGCAGCATACAGGCCAAGGTCAACGCAGCCTGTTCTGCGCCCATAACCCGCATGGCGCGATGCCAGACATCCGAGGTAATCCCCATCATTGCGTGAACATGGTGAGCTGTTTCAACCAAATCAGCATTTTGCCGGAGTTCGCCTTGGGCATATGGCAGAATATCTGGGCATGCCTGCTTCACGACCGCAATCGGGACGGATGTGACGATCGGTGTGGTTTCAACCTGATCTGTTTCTTCGCGCTGTTCAGATTCTAATTTATTTTTATTTGAATTCTGTATGTGCCGCTCATTTTGGTCGTCACAGGCGCTCATTTCTTTTGGTTTCTCGATGTCTGGGGTCAGGATATCCGTCAAATGATCCACAGAGGCGCTGAGAGCCTCACAGATCGCTTCTAGCTCTTGGATGTTTAGCTTGCGCCGCAAACGGGTTTGAGTGGCCGTAAGCGCGGCTTCTAGCGCGTCCCAAGGGCCTGTCATCTGGTTGAGCTTTGCATAGTCCAGCAATTTCCACGCATCGCGTTTCAACAGCATGGCTTTCTCACGCAAGGCGACGCGCGTATCTTCGCGCTGTTGTGCCTCCTGAGCTGCCAGGGCAATGCGTTCGGCGTTCAGAACAAGAGGGGACAAATCAAACCCGAAGGCACGGGCAATGTCGCCGTTGCGACGCACAGCATAGCGTTTGCCGTTTGGGCTGTCGTGACGCGCAATCAATCCGGCTTTGACCAGCAGAGCAAGATTACGGCGCAGGGTGCTTTCAGGCATCCCATGCGCGCGTGTCGCAAGCGTACGGTTGGAGGGAAAAACCACAAGGTCGTCCGTGCCAAGTTCGGGAGATTTGTGGAAGCTGAGCAGCGCCTGCAAAACCACCAGCGCGGACCGGTTCAACCCAAAGTCATCTGAGGCAGCCGTCAGATTGCGCAACACGTCCCATTTGTTCACAGGCTCGGCGGTTGGGTCGGGCAGGGTGCGCGCCGCGCGCAGTTCGCTCACTTGTTTCATCAGGCCAGCCGTTACCGGCTGCCGCCCGAAAGGCGTCATTGTCAAAGCTTGCATAAATTTTCACGAGACAAAGATTTTTTGCCCGTCGGAGTCCGACGCCTGTTGACAGCTGTCAACGCGGGGCACTAGATTCGGAGGTGCTAAAACACGAATTAGGGCCTCTTGGGATTGATCCTCAGCGATTACTTTCCGAGGGGCTTTATTTTTTCTCCGTCTTTGTCGTGCCTCCGTTCTGCTCGTGTCTCATCCAATCGGGCTGTTTTTGATTTTTGCCCTATTCTCCGGTCTCAGATTTCCAAGTCCGGTGAATCTCCTTGAGGTTGTCAGCAAGCCAACGGTCAAAGCCGCCGTCTGCCTGCATCACCATCGTCATTTTTCCGCCCGCCCATTTCGCCGTGGCAAGTGTGTTGCCGTCTACGTCCGCAACGGTTGCGGCTTCGATTTTAGGGGCGGCCTTTGGTTTCTTGAGCCGCGCTTCCAGTGATTCCAGCAAGGCCTTGAAACGATGATCTGAGCCCATCTCGGGATCGATCAGCGCGACAGCTTCGGTGCTAGAGGCCCCGGTGCGGTCCATCGCATCTTTCAACGCAAGCCACCGATCGCGGCCCACAGAGGGGGCAGGGCCGATGGCTTCGATCAGATCCACCGGGATCACGTCGGCCACGCTCAGCATGCGCGAGATCACGGTCTTGTCCACATGCAGCGCGTCCCCGATCACCTTGCGCTCATAGCCGTCGTCCCGCATCTGCCGCGCAAAGTTGGCGCGTTCGATGAAGGTCAGATCTTTGCGCGCGGTGTTTTCCTGGCCTTGCGCCAAAATCAGCGCGCGGTCGTCCAGATCGCGGATCAGCGCTTTGACTTGCAGGCCAAGCTCTTTGATCGCACGCAGGCGACGGCGGCCGTAAACCACCTGATAGCGTTCCGGATAGTTCGGGTTTGGCCGCAACAGCACCGGCACTTGCTGGCCATATTCACGGATCGACTCTACCAGCGCTGCGTGATCGGCGTCATCCTCTTCCAAACGGTCGGCAACACCGGCGGCATCCACCATCCGAGGGTCCACCTCGATAACAGAGCGCGCCTTGAGTTCCTGAATGGACTGGCTGACCGCCCCAATGGCCCCCTTGGCATAGCGCGGCGTTGTTACGGGCTTGGCGGAGGCATCTGCGCCCTCGCCGGTCTTTTTGTCACCCGCGCCATCCATCAGCCCTTGCAAAAGGTTCTTCCGTGCCATCAGCGACGCCCCCAAGCTTGCTGCACCAAGGCCTCGATCTCGCCGTTGACCGCGTTCAGGCTCTCCATCGCGCGGTCATAGGTGCTGCGTGTGAACTGAGATTTCTCGACCTCGTACAATGTCTGCTTTGTGATACCAGCATCCGAAATCGCGGTGGATTTCAGCACCGGATGGTTCAAAACGTGATCGCCAAACATCGAGCGCATAAAGCTGACCATCTGGTTTTGCGGCCCGTCACCCGGCTCGTAGCGGGTCACAACATAGCGCATCCAGTCATAGGACATGTCGCCGCCAGCCTCTGCGACCACACCAAGCAGATTCGAGGTCATCAACAGAAACTGGCACATGGACATCACGTCCAGCATCTGAGGATGTACGGTCACCAAAACGGCGGTTGCAGCGGACAAGGCACTCATGGTCAAAAACCCCAGCTGAGGCGGGCAGTCCATGACAACAACGTCATAATCCGCCTCGATTTGACCCAAGACGTCCCCAACTCGGGTAAAGAAAAGGTTACCGGACCGTTCCGAGATCGCCCGAGGGGTCTCATGTTCGAATTCCATAAGGTCCAAGTTGCCCGGAATGATGTCGAGGTTGGTAAAATACGTGTTTTGTATAATGCTCTCGACGGGAACCGGGTCTTCATAACGGATCGCATCATAGAGGGTGCCACCGTCCAGAAGGTCGAATTCAGGCTGAAACCCATGCAGGGCAGACAACGACGCCTGCGGGTCCAGATCCACCGCCAATACCCGATATCCATCCAGCGCCATCTTCTGGGCAAGGTGTGCTGAGGTGGTGGTTTTGCCTGACCCGCCCTTGAAGTTGATCACGGTAATCACTTGCAAATGGTCGCTTTCTCGGCGACCCGGCAGGTAGGTTCCGGGGATTTTCGCCCCGTTTTCAAGGACTTCGCGCAGGTTCTGGATGTCTTCGGGCGAATAATACCGCCGTCCGCCCGCGCGGATCTCTGGCTCTGGGCCCCTGCCCTCTAGGTGCAGTTTGCGCAGGTAGGCATCCTTCACTCCCAAAAGCTCTGCCGCTTCACCAGAGGTGAATTTTCTCAATTCTTTCCGTGCATTAGGTGGAAACAACTGCTCACGGTGCGCTTGCAGTCGTTCTGACAAGCGCGCGGCGTGGTCTCCCACCAATACGTCAATGCGTTCCTGGCCCGAGTTCATTCTGCCCTCTGTATTTTGGCCCGTTCTTGTTTTAGGTTGCCTCAAGTCGGGGTCGTTATTATCAGCTTCTGCCGTTTGTTACGGTTAAACCCGTTTTAAACAGTATTTTGCGTAATTATCTTTGGAGCTATAGATTCTGGCAAGGGTTTTTTCCACAGGCCTGACTCGCAAAAGTTGCGCCGGAAAATCCCATCTGTGGCCAGATCCAAAAACAGTCTCTAATTTGACAGTTCAGAGACGAAAACAGACTCTATGCAACGCACTAAATCGCGCGTG
>NZ_CAXREH010000141.1:0-3477 GCF_964229375.1 Cognatishimia sp. | reverse complement strand
CTGCTGCCCGCCATGATCGTCGCGCTTATCGCGGGGGTCATGTCGTTCCTCAGCCCATGCGTGCTGCCTATTGTCCCGCCGTATCTGGCCTATATGAGCGGCGTCTCGGTGACCGACTTGTCAGATGGCAAGGCCAAGAATTCGGCTTTGATGCCTGCGGTGTTTTTCGTCCTTGGACTGTCGACCGTCTTTTTGTTCCTTGGGTTTACGGCCTCGGCCATTGGATCGCTATTTTTGCAGTATCAGGGCTGGTTCAACACCCTCGCAGGCATTCTTGTGATGGTGTTTGGCGCCCATTTCATTGGCATCTACCGGATAGGGTTTCTGGATCGTGAGGCTCGCATCGACGTGGGCGACCGTGGCGGCAGCTCTTTTGGGGCCTATGTGCTGGGGCTGGCGTTTGCCTTTGGCTGGACGCCTTGCATCGGCCCACAGTTGGGCGCGATCCTGTCGATTGCGGCGTCTGAGGCCTCTGTCACACGCGGCACCTTGCTGCTGGCGGTCTATGCGATGGGGCTGGGCATCCCGTTCTTACTGGTCGCGGCTTATCTGCCTCGTCTGACGGGCCTGATGAGCTGGATGAAACGTCACATGGAGCAAATCGAGCGTGTTATGGGCCTGCTGTTGTGGACCATTGGCCTGTTGATGCTGACCGGTGGCTTCTCTGCCTTCTCCTATTGGCTGCTCGAGGCATTCCCGGCCTTGGCGCTCGTCGGCTAAGCATGTAACCTGCTCTCAACGCGCCGCAAACAGGCGCCAGAGAGCAGAGCATGGGTGAGCCTTCCAGCAATGAGATCAGAACGCGCCGGGTGTTTTATATACCTGGCTATGATCCCATTCATCCCCGCCGCTACCGAGAGCTCTATCGCACGGAAAGTAAGGCGCAGGGCGAGATTTCAGACTATACGCTTGCGCTGACGCCCAAGACGACAGACGGGCCCTATGGGTGGCAGATTACAAACCAGATCGACAAAATCGAAACCAAGACGGATGTCGAGGTTTTGGTGTGGTCTGACATCGTGCGCGTCAGCATGGATCAGGGTATCCTTGCGACATACGGCCTGCTGATCCGCACGGCCTGGACCTATATCAGCACGGGGGCCTTGTTTCGGCTGATGCGTCTGCGCAAGGGGCCAGTGATTGCAGCGCTTTATCCTGTCGTGTTTCTGTTGATCCAGCTGCAATTGGCCTTGCTTGCAGGCTATGGTCTGTTTCGGCTGATCGGCATGGCCGCGCCCTGGTGGGCCGGGATCGCGGGCTTTGTGATCGTGCCGCTGCTGCTGCGCTGGTTTAAGGCGCGCGACAACAAGTTTTTCGCGTATTATCTGATGCACGATTACGCCTATTCCGCCTCGACGCGCGGAAGCAACCCACCGGAATTAGAAGCCAGAATTGCAGAGTTTGTGGACCATATCGGTCAGGCATTGGACAGTGATGTGGATGAGGTTCTGGTCATCGGACACAGCTCTGGTGCGCATTTGGCGGTGTCTGTTTTGTCTGATCTTTTGCGGGCAGAAAAGGCGCGACCAGACGGTCCCGTATTGTCTTTCTTGTCGCTCGGTCAGGTCGTGCCCATGGTCAGCTTTTTGCCCGAAGCCAAACGCCTGCGTATGGATTTGAACTATCTGTCCCAGCAACAGCGTGTTTTCTGGTTGGATGTCACGGCGCCAGGGGATGGCTGTGCTTTTGCGCTGTGTGATCCTGTGCATGTGACGGGCATTGCGCCAAAGGACAAGCGCTGGCCAATTGTCATTTCTGCGGCGTTTACACAAACGCTTAGTCCCGCGCGTTGGAAAGAGCTGCGTTGGCGGTTCTTTCGGCTGCATTTTCAGTATTTGTGCGCTTTTGACCGGCCAAAAGACTATGACTATTTCCAGATCACGGCGGGTCCAAAGAGCCTGAAAGACAGGTTTGGCCGCCGCAAACCGTCAAAGTCGCGCATTGAAACACCTGTGAATACATTCACGGAGATGGGCTGATGGAGATGCCACCAAAGCCCCCGTCGCGGCCAGATAAGGTCTCGTTGCGCCACTATATGCGGCTGTTCAAACAAGATCTTTTATCCGCACAGCCCGCACGTTTGTATCGCGCTTGGATGGCCGAGTTTCGTACGCCGTTCTTTCGATCCTATCTGCTGAACCAGCCGGATCTGGTGAAAACGGTCCTAAAGGACAGACCGGATGATTTTCCCAAATCGGGGCGGGTGGCGGAAGGGCTGCGTCCGTTGTTGGGGGACTCGGTTTTCCTGACCAATGGAGAGGCCTGGAAACGCCAGCGCCGGATCATTGATCCCGCTTTCGAGGGGGGACGGCTGCGCGAGATTTATCCCGCGATGTTTCAGGCGGCTCACGCGTCGGTTGCACGGCTGGAAACGCAGCTTGGACGACCCATTGAAATCGAGGAAGAGGCCAGCCACGCTGCCGCCGACATCATCTTTCGCACGCTGTTTTCGATCCCGATCGAGCATCAGGTGGCCTCGCAGGTGTTCGATCAGTTCCGCACCTATCAACGCAGTCAGCCGATCCTGAATATCGCGGCACTCGTGCCATTGCCGCGATGGATGCCGCGGTTTTTTGGGCGATCGACCAAGCGAACCGCGCGCGAAATTCGCAGGCTGATCACTCAACTGACCGAAGCACGTGCAGCAGAGATCGCCGCAGGGCAGGCGCCGGACGATCTTGCAACCAAGATCATGACCACCAAAGACCCGCAGACCGGCGCGTTGTTTTCGCCGCAGGAAATGGTTGATCAGGTCGCAATCTTCTTTTTGGCGGGGCATGAAACCTCGGCCTCTTCGCTTGCATGGACGCTTTATCTGATGGCGCTTTATCCGGAGTGGCAGGATAAGGTTGCCGCTGAGGCGCAGAGCTTTGAGGGCACTGATTTCGGGCAGGTGAGCCAGTTGAAGCTTTCCCGGGATGTGGTGCGTGAATCTCTGAGGCTCTATCCGCCAGTGCCGATGATGGTGCGCCAGAACAGCTGTCCCGAAGTCTTTCGTGATCGCGATATCAAACCGGGCGGTCAGATGGTTCTAAGCCCCTGGCACCTGCATCGCCATGAACGTCTGTGGGAGAATCCCGACGGCTTTGACCCTGCGCGATGGCACACCGAGAACGGCAAACACTGTATGCGCGAGGCCTATATTCCTTTTTCCAGCGGGCCACGGGTGTGTACGGGGGCAGGCTTTGCGATGGTCGAGGCGGTCTTGATGCTGTCAATGATCCTGAAGCACTATCGCATCAAGCGCGTTGCGGGGCGTGATCCACGGCCTGTGGCGCATTTGACGGTGCGCAGTGCAGAGGGGATCTGGTTGGAGTTTGAGCGGCGCTAAGGGCGTTGCCCTCTTGGCTGTCGCCAATTCACCCAGGATATTTCGGGCAAGAGAAAAGCGCGGCCCCCTGTAGAGCCGCGCTGGTTAATTTAGTCTTCATTCCACCAGGTGACGGGCATCCAGTCGACGCCATCGCCATAGATCGG
>NZ_CAXREH010000140.1:0-6175 GCF_964229375.1 Cognatishimia sp. | reverse complement strand
GAACGCGAAGGCGGCACCACGCTGGACGTAATCAAAACCCAGCTTGCAGGATCGCTGCCAGACGGGGCCACGGCATCCAATACAGTTATCGCCTATGAACCCATCTGGGCCATTGGCACGGGCAAAGTCCCGACGCTCGCGCAAATCGGCGAAGTACATGATTTCATCCGTGCAGAGCTTGAGGCGCGCTTTGGCGCCGAAGGCACTGGCATGCGGGTGCTTTATGGTGGATCGGTCAAGCCAAGCAACGCGGCCGAGATCTTTGCCACCTCAAACGTGGACGGCGCATTGGTTGGCGGCGCCAGCCTGAAAGCTGCGGATTTCACCGCCATCATTGCAGCACTTGATGCAGCCTAAAGCGGCAGGCGCGCGGTTGATTTGATTTCTTCCATCGACAAAAGCGCGGTCACATTGTGGACGCGCACCTCTGAAATCAGCGCCTGATAGAAGGTGTCATACGCGCGGGCATTCGCAACCCGCACTTTGAGGATGTAATCAATGTCTCCGGCCAGCCGGTGCGCCTCTTGCACTTCTGGCCGATCCCGCAGCGCTTTCAAGAACTTAGCCTGCCAATCCGCCTCGTGTTCCGACGTACGGATCAGGACAAAGAAACAGGCCTCAAACCCCAGAGACTCGGCGTCCAGAATGACCGTGTTTTGTTTGATAATCCCCGACTCACGCAGTTTGCGGATGCGGTTCCAAACTGGGGTCTTAGAAGAGCCCACACGACGGGCAATTTCATCAAGAGACTGTGAGGCATCCTCTTGCAAGGTATCGAGAATTTTCCGATCCATATCGTCAATACGAGACGCCATTCTAACATTTCCCTCAATTTAGAACATTGTTCACGCGTGGAGCTGAGAGCGGAACAATAATTTCTATTTGCGCAACCATCTAGCGGTCGGATGGGATAATTTCCTATATTGCACCCAAAGTAAACACGAAAAGAGACAGCCTTTCCGCCTCAGCCAGCAAATGAGGAAATCTATCGGAAAATCGCCATCTCGACCCGAAACGATCAGGAGCTCGCTCACTATGCCACGCGCCTTTACACCAAAGGTCATCACGGCCAACCACCTTTTGGAAGGTGATGTCATCTATATGACGGATGCCGGCGAATGGACGCGCAACCTTGAGGATGCCGTTCTTTTGACGGACGAAGCCGATGCCGATCTGCGCCTGATCGAAGCGCAGCAGCAAAAGGCGATCACTGTTGGTGCCTATCTGGCCGATGCCAAGGCTGGCACAGACGGACGCCCCGAACCCACCCATTTCCGTGAAGAGTTCCGCCGCACAGGCCCGTCGAACTATCACCACGGCAAACAGGCAGAGGCTTAAGCCATGTATCAGTATAACGACTTTGACACAGCTTTTCTGGCAGAGCGCAACAAACAGTTCCGCGCACAGGTTGAGCGCCGTATCGATGGTTCGCTGACCGAGGACGAATTCAAGCCGCTGCGCCTGATGAACGGCCTCTATCTGCAATTGCACGCCTATATGCTGCGGGTTGCGATCCCTTATGGCACGCTGAACGGCGCGCAGATGGACACGCTCGCGCTGTTGGCGGAAAAGTGGGACAAGGGCTATGGCCACTTCACCACACGTCAGAACATCCAGTACAACTGGCCAAAGCTGAAAGACGTGCCTGATATGCTGGACGCATTGGGCGAAGTGTCGATGCACGCGATCCAGACCTCTGGCAACACAATCCGCAACGTGACTGCAGACCATTTCGCGGGCGCTGCGGCGGATGAAATCGCCGACCCACGTCCAGTGGCCGAGCTGATCCGGCAATGGTCAACCGATCACCCTGAATTCCAGGCGATGCCTCGTAAGTTCAAAGTCGCTGTGTCTGGCGCGCGTGAAAACGACCGCGCCGTGGTGAAAGCCCATGACATTGGTGTTTACCTTGTGAACAACGACGCAGGTGAGCTGGGCTATCAGATCATCGTCGGTGGCGGCCTAGGCCGGACCCCGATGATTGGTAAGGTCTTGAAAGACTGGGTCAGCCAAGACGATCTGCTGTCCTATCTTGAGGCCACCGTTTCCGTGTGGAACCTGCTGGGCCGTCGCGACAACAAATACAAAGCGCGGATCAAGATCACGGTACACGAGCACGGCATCGAAGACATTCGCGCCCGTGTGGAAGAGCGTTTCCAAACGATCCGCCCGACCTTCCAGGGTTTTGATGTCGCTTTGTTTGAGGACATCAAAGCGCATTTCGCAGCGCCTGCCTATCGCAACATCCCAACGGATGCCTATGACGCAGCCTATGGTGATGACGCGATGTTCCGCAGCTGGGCAGACACAAACCTTACTGCGCACAAACAGGCAGACTATGCGATCGTAACCATCTCGCTGAAGAAACACGGCGAGACACCCGGCGATGCAACTGCCGCGCAAATGCGCGCAATGGCGGATATTGCACGCAAATACGGCCACGACGAGCTGCGCATCTCGCATGAGCAGAACGTCATTCTGCCGAACGTTCATAAGGCGGATCTGCCTGCTGTCTACGAAGAGCTGAAAGCCCATGATCTGCACACTGCAAACATCGGCCTGATCTCTGACATCATCGCCTGCCCGGGTATGGACTATTGCGCTCTGGCAACCGCACGCTCGATCCCAGTTGCACAAGGTCTGGCGACCCGTTTTGACGAGCTGAAGCTTGAGCATGACGTGGGCCACCTGCAAATCAAGATTTCGGGCTGCATCAACGCCTGTGGGCACCACCACGTGGGTCACATCGGCATCCTTGGTCTGGACCGTGCGGGCGTGGAAAACTATCAGATCACGCTGGGCGGCGACGCGACATTCACAGCCGAAGTTGGCGGCCGCGTGGGTCCGGGCTTCGCCTATGACGAGATCGTGCCTGCGGTCGAGCGTATCGTTCTGGCCTATCTTGATCTGCGCGAAGGGCCAGAGGAAACCTTCCTTGAGACCTATCGTCGTCTGGGACTGGCCGTGTTCAAACCGTATATCTATCCAGAGGCGCAAGCTGCGGCATAAGCATGGACGAGACAGTCGACATCACCCCCCTGCGCTTTAGCGCAGCGGCTGCGACCGATCCCTTGCAAGAAAAGGTCGACGCATTGAACGCGCGGTTCAAGCACCATTCGGCGACGGCGGTGCTTGAGGCGGTTTTGCGCGACAATGTGGCAGGTGAGATCGCGATGGTCAGCTCGTTTGGCGCAGAAAGTGTCGCCTTGCTGCACTTGGCCGCAATGGTAAACCGCAACGTGCCAGTTCTGTTTGTAGACACTCAGTTTCTGTTCACCGAAACCCTTGTTTATCAACAAGAACTTGCCGAGCGGCTGAACCTGACCAACTTAAAAATCATCACCGCGAGTGAAACAACACTCGTGGCCGAAGATCCGTATCGCCGTTTGCACCAGAACGATACAGATGCCTGCTGTGCACTGCGCAAGACGCGGCCGCTGCAAAAGGCGCTGCGTGGCTATGATGGCTGGATCACCGGTCGCAAACGGTTTCAGGCTGGCACCCGCGCCGCGCTTGAATTTTTTGAGGTCGAAGACTTTACCGGTCGGATCAAAGTAAATCCGCTGGCTCACTGGGCGCCCGAAGACGTACGCGCCTATATGGAAGAAAACCGCCTGCCCAAACACCCGATGATTGCGCGGGGCTACCCTTCGATTGGCTGTTCACCTTGCACCAGCCCTGTGAAAGAAGGCGAAGACCCCCGCTCGGGCCGCTGGCGTGGCAAAGCAAAAACCGAATGCGGCATCCACGTCGGAGACGACGGCGCGATGGTTCGCACAGGAGTAGACGCATGACTGTAGTTATCACCGATAAAGGCTTTGGATCCGACGATCTGAAAGTCACTTTCGTAGCCCTTGGCGACGCCGCAAATTCTGTTGCTGCGCTGGATGTGCCCTCAGACGCAGACCTGCCGGATCTCGACGCGCATCTGAACGCCGACGTGATCCGCGTGGATTTCCCGTCTTCTGCGGATGGACGCGGCTTTACCATCGCGCGCCAACTGCGGCTGAAGGGCTTTAAAGGCCGTCTGCGTGCCCGTGGCCACGTCATTGCCGACCAATATGCCATGGCACGTCGCTCTGGCTTTGACGAAGTTGAAATCTCCGACGAGCTCGCCGCCCGCCAGCCAGAGGACCAATGGTTGTTCCGCGCCAACTGGCAGCAGCACGACTATCAAAACCGCCTGCGTGCCAAGGCCGCAGAGTAACGATAAACGCGGGAATATGCGGACTGCATAGCAGATATGACGCTATTCCTGCTTCACACACCGAATAGACCTGCTAGAGGAAGGGCACGACAATTCGCCCTTGAAGTATGATGAACGAGCAAACCGCAGTGACCCAAGAGACCGCCACCGAGGCCCCAAAGAAACCCGTTCTGCCTGACGCACAAAAAGTGCTTGAGGTGAAACATTGGACGGACCGCCTGTTTTCTTTCAAGGTAGAGCGCCCTGCCAGCCTGCGGTTCCGCTCTGGTGAGTTCGTGATGATCGGCCTGATGGGCGATCCGCATCCTGAAACCGGCAAGCAGAAACCTCTGCTGCGCGCTTATTCCATCGCCTCCCCAAGCTGGGGCGAGGAAATGGAATTCTATTCCATCAAAGTGCAGGACGGCCCTCTGACATCCAAGCTGCAGCACATTCAGCCGGGCGACGACATCATCCTGCGTCCAAAGCCGGTGGGCACCTTGGTGCATGACGCTTTGATCCCGGGCAAACGCATCTGGTTCTTTGCGACTGGCACTGGTTTTGCACCTTTCGCCTCTCTGCTGCGCGAACCAGAAACATATGAGAAATTCGACGAAGTCATCATCACGCACACCTGCCGCGAAGCGGGCGAGCTGACCTATGGCCGCGAACTGATCGAGAGCCTGAAGGACGACGAACTTCTGAACGAAGTGATCGGAGAAGGGTTCTGGAAGAAAATCAAATACTACCCAACCACGACCCGCGAAGAGAGCGCCAAAATGGGCCGCATCACCGATCTGATGAAATCAGGCGAAGCCTTTGCGGATCTGGGCGTAGAGCCTTTGAACCCAGACACCGACCGGGCAATGATCTGCGGCAATCTGGCGTTCAATCTGGAACTGAAAGACCTGTTTGAGAACACCTATGGTCTGGAAGAAGGTGCGAACTCGAAACCAGCGCATTACGTGGTCGAGAAGGCCTTTTTGGACTAAAGACCGTCTCAAGGAACACCAAAGGCCGCCCCATTGTCGGGCGGCCTTTTTCGTGGGGCGTTAAAGCCTAGTTTCCAGACAGGCTGTTTACAACGTTGTCGACCGCATTTTCCACAGCACCTTCGACCGCCTCTTCTGCCGCGGACGCAGCCTCCTCTGCGGCTTGCGTGACCTCTTGGACAACAGCATCCACCTGATCCTGCGCAGTTTCCACGGCTGTTTCTGCCTGATCGGTAATGTCTTCGACCACGGCATCCACCTCTTCAGTCACAACAGGCTCTGGATCTTCCATTGTCGTTGTAACCGGCAACGTCGCAGCCTCTTCGCCGCCCTCCGGAGCGAAAGCCAAATACGACACCACTGCAACTGATGCAGCAACCACAATCCACACGGCATATTTCATAGCGTTTCCTTTCAATGTCACCTCAGACGCACACGGCGCTTTGATTGAGGTCAGCAGAACGCCAAAGCCGATCCAGAAATAGGGGGAAACTCGGGAAAATTACCGCATAACCTGCGATTTAGGCGCTTGAAACACCCCGACTGCACCTATAGCTTATGGCCTCAAATCGGTTAACCATTGAAGGATCAAAACCATAGCCCGCAGACCGCATAATGCGCCTCCACAGCGCGACACTGGCCCCCGCGTCAACGAAGCAATCCGAGCCCCCGAAATCCGCCTTATCGGCGCAGATGGTGATAACGTTGGGGTGGTCCACCCCGCAAAAGCTATGCAAATGGCGGCAGACGCCGAACTCGATCTCGTTGAAATTTCGCCCAATGCCAATCCGCCGGTCTGCAAGATCATGGACTATGGCAAATTCAAATACGAACAGCAGAAACGGGAATCCGAGGCGCGGAAAAAACAGACCGTCATTCAGGTCAAAGAAGTTAAATTCCGCCCGAACACCGACACGCATGACTATGACGTCAAAATGCGCAACGTGGTGAAGTTCCTGGAAAAAGGCGACAAGGTCAAAGTGACCCTGCGGTTCCG
>NZ_CAXREH010000139.1:0-46767 GCF_964229375.1 Cognatishimia sp. | reverse complement strand
ACCATGATTGTCGCCTTGGGCACATCCACGCCGACCTCGATCACAGTCGTCGCCACAAGGATCTGCGTCTCACCGCGCTGAAAGGCCTTCATCGCCGCGTCTTTGTCAGCAGGCGACATCTGGCCATGCACAAGGCCCACGACCCCTTCGCCAAGGGTCGCGCGAAGGTGCTTGAACCGTTCTTCTGCCGCCGTCAGTTCCAGCACTTCGCTTTCATCAACCAACGGGCAGACCCAATAGGCCTGTTTGCCCTCATGGACGGCTTTACGCAGCCGCTCGACCACCTCTGGCGTGCGCTCGTCCGACACCATAACCGTTTGAATTGGCTGACGTCCTGGCGGTTTTTCGTCCAAAATAGACACATCCATATCGCCATATTGCGCAAGCGCCAAAGACCGTGGAATAGGTGTTGCCGTCATCACCAAGACGTCCGCAGCAGCCCCCTTTTTGCCCAGCTCAAGCCGTTGTCGCACGCCGAACCGGTGCTGTTCATCAACAATCGCAAGACGCAGATCCTGAAAGACGACGTCTGCCTGAAACACGGCGTGCGTGCCGACCAGAATATGAATGTCGCCCCGCGCTAAGGCCGCCAATTTTGCAGCCCTGTCTTTCCCTTTGTCACGTCCCGTCAGGATTTCAACGACGACACCCGCCTGCTCTGCCAGCGGTTGCAGCCCTTCCATGTGTTGACGCGCAAGAATCTCTGTCGGAGCCATCATGACGCCCTGCCCGCCCGCCTCGATCGCCACCAGCAACGCCATAAAAGCCACCAGCGTTTTCCCGGCACCCACGTCGCCCTGCAGCAGGCGATTCATCTTGATAGGTCGTGCCATATCATCAGAAATCTCTGAAATCGCACGTGTTTGTGCGCCAGTTGGGCGATATGGCAGCGCCTGCAAGACTTTGGACTGCAGTCGTCCATTGGCGCGGCTTTCCACCCCTTTGGCGCGGCGCGTCTGTTGCCGGGCCAAAGCGAGTGTCAGCTGATGGGCCAGAAACTCATCATAGGCCAACCGTTCTCGCGCCGCTGACGTCGCTGCCATGTCCGCCAGCCCTTGTGGGCGATGCGCGGTCGTGATGGCGTCTTTCCAATCGGGCCAGCCGGCCTTTTCCTTTTGGGTCGGATCAATCCATTCGCCCAAGTCTGGTGCCAGCCCAAGGGCCGAGGTTGCGGCCTTTGTCATGGTCTTTTGCGTGACCCCGGCGGTCAGCGGATAAACCGGTTCAAACTCGGGAATCTGCGCGGCCTCTTCAAGCGGCAGCATATGATCGGGGTGCACCATCTGCGCGACGCCATCAAACAGCTCGACACGGCCGGATACCAATCTGACAGAGCCTTCTGGCAATTGCTTTTTCAGATAGTCCCCACGCGCGTGAAAAAACACCAGCTGAAACGAAGTCTGCGCGTCCTGAACAGTCACACGATACGCACCGCTGCGATTGCGTGGGGCGCGGTGCGTGCCAATTTCCACCTCGACCGTCACAACACCCGGCAAATCCGCGCCCTGAATTGTCTCGCGCCTGCGTCTGTCGACTAAGGAATAAGGCAATGAAAACAAAACATCACGCGGCTTTTCCAACGCCAGAGATGTCATGTTCTGCGCGATCTTGGGGCCTACGCCATCAAGGTTGGTCAGTGCCCCAAACAGGGGAAACAGGATCTCGGGACGGCTGCTCACAGCCCCTCGATCATGGCAAGCCACGCGTCCTCGTCTATCGTTTCAACGCCAAGATCGGATGCTTTCTTGGCTTTCGATCCCGCACCGGGGCCCGCGACCAAAAGGTCTGTCTTTTTGGACACCGAGCCCGCAACTTTCGCGCCAAGCCGTTCGGCGCGCGCCTTGGCCTCGTCCCGCGTCATCTTTTCCAGCTTGCCGGTGAAAACGACGGTTTTTCCAGCCACAGGGCTGCCATCGGCCTTAGGTTTTTCGGCGGCCTGAATGGTCAGCTGACCTATCAAGTCATCAATAACCGCCCGCTCTTTTTCCTGCGCAAAGGCCGTAACCAGTGAGCGTGCCATAGCCTCGCCAATGCCGTCCATCGCCAGCAGGTCATCCCACTCCGGGCCCTCAAAACTGGCAGCAGCCGTGACCGCGGCCTCAAAACTCTGCCAGTCGCCATAATGGTTCGCGATCAGGTTCGAGGCGGCCTCTCCGACATGGCGAATACCCAGGGCAAACAGGGCGCGGCCAAAACCGATGCTGCGTTTTTCAGTGATGGCCGCAAACAGGTTGGCGGCGCTTTGATCGCCCCATCCTTTGCGGTTCTTTAGCTTGGTCAGGTTGCTGGCATCCAGCGTCTCAAGGCGGAAAATGTCAGCGGGCGTACGTACCGGAAGATCAGGATCGTCAAAGAACATCTCGATCTGTTTGGCACCAAGCCCTTCGATATCGAATGCTTTGCGAGAGACAAAATGCTTCAGTTTTTCAATCGCTTGCGCGGGACAAATCATGCCGCCCGTACAACGCCTGACCGCGTCGCCTTCTTCGCGAACCGCCTCAGATCCGCATTCAGGACAGCGGGTCGGAAAGACGTAGGGCTGCGCATCATCGGCGCGTTTGGTCAGATCTACGTCGGCGACCTTCGGGATCACATCGCCTGCGCGATAGACCTGAACCCAGTCGCCTTCGCGAATGTCTTTGCCCGCACGGATCTGTTCACCCTTGCTGTCCAGACCGGTAATGTAGTCCTCGTTGTGCAGCGTCGCATTTGACACGACGACCCCACCGACGGTGACAGGTTTTAGACGCGCGACCGGGGAAAGCGCGCCCGTGCGTCCCACTTGAATGTCGATCGCCTCAAGCGTCGTCCAGGCCAGCTCGGCCGGGAATTTATGCGCGATGGCCCAGCGGGGCGTGGTGGACCGGAACCCCAATCTGCGCTGCAGTTCCAGATCGTCAACCTTATAGACCACCCCATCGATGTCATAACCAAGAGCTGCGCGGCGCTCTTCGATGTGGCGATAATGAGCGATCATCTCAGCGGGGCCATCGCAGAGTTTCGTCAGGTCATTGGTCACAAACCCAAGGTTCGCAAGCCGCTCGATCGCGCCCTTCTGGGTCTCGGCCAACGGCGCCGATAGATCCCCCCAGGCATAGGCAAAAAACTTCAACGGTCTGGACTTTGTGATATCTGAATCCAGTTGCCTTAACGATCCCGCCGCCGCGTTGCGCGGGTTGGCAAATGGTTTGTCCCCTTTCGCCTCTTGCGCCGCATTCAAGGCCGCAAAATCCGCATGGGCCATATAAACCTCGCCGCGCACTTCCAGAACGTCGGGCGCATCTGACAACTGTTGTGGAATGTCAGACATGGTGCGCGCATTTGCCGTCACATTCTCGCCCGTTGACCCATCACCACGGGTGGCCGCTTGCACCAGTTTTCCCGCCTCGTATCGCAATGACAGGCTTAGGCCGTCAATTTTTGGCTCTGCGGTAAAATGCAAAGGGGCGTCGGCAGAAAGACCCAGAAAGTTCCGAATCCGGCCATCAAAATCCAGCACGTCTTCATCGGTAAAGGCATTGCCCAAAGACAACATAGGAACCACGTGCTCGATTTTTGAAAATCCAGACGCGACTGGGGCACCAACTTGATCGCTGGGGCTGTCGGCCCGCTTGAGGGCAGGAAATGCCGCCTCTATCGCCGCATTTCGCTGTTTAAGAGCGTCATAATCCGCATCGGAAAGCTCCGGCGCATCGTGAGTGTGATAAGCCGCATTCGCCTGCGCCAGAACTTTGGCCAAGCGCGCCAGCTCTTCGCGCGCCTCGGCTTCTGTAAGTTGAGAGATGTCTTTGTCTGGCTGCACCGGGCCTGCTCCTGCATTTATCTTTTTGATAAATCGGGCGTCAGCCTGCGTCCAGCCAGAATACGTCCTCTCTAGGCGCGCAGGGCCATCGGTTCACTCGCCTGCGCATCCACAACCTCGGGATCGCGCAGCACATAGCCCCGCCCCCAGACCGTCTCGATATAGTTCTCGCCACCGGTGGCCACCGACAATTTCTTGCGAAGTTTGCAGATAAAGACGTCGATGATTTTCAATTCAGGCTCATCCATGCCGCCATAAAGGTGGTTCAGAAACATCTCTTTCGTCAGCGTCGTCCCTTTGCGCAGCGACAACAGCTCGAGCATTTGGTATTCCTTGCCGGTCAAATGCACGATCGCGCCGTCAACATCGGCCGTCTTGGCATCCAGATTAACGGCAACACGGCCGGTTTTGATGATGGACTGCGAATGCCCCTTGGATCGACGAATGATCGCGTGAATGCGCGCCACCAGCTCTTCGCGATGGAAAGGTTTGGTCAGATAGTCATCCGCGCCAAATCCAAATCCCTTCAGCTTGCTGTCCGTGTCATCCGCGCCTGACAGAATGAGGATCGGCGTTTCAACCCGTGCACGACGAATCTGGCGTAGCACCTCATGGCCCGCCATATCCGGAAGACCCAGATCCAGAAGGATCAGATCGTAGTCATAGAGCTTAGCCAGATCGATGCCCTCTTCGCCCAGATCGGTGCAATAGACGTTCAGATTGGCGTGGCTGAGCATCATTTCGATGCTTTTTGTCGTTGTCGGGTCGTCTTCGACCAACAGAATACGCATAAAAAACTACTCCAAAAAAATGGGAACTCACTACGGTCAGCGACCTAAGAGTCGAAAAAACAAGTTAATTTCAAATTAACAGTGCGAAACTATTACAAATACGCCTAAAGAGCGCGGAATTTTTGAAGCGCTGTCGTCTTGAGCGCCTCTTCGCCGTGGGAATGAATCGCGGCTGACCACTGCATAAACTCTTCATTGCTAAGATGATAGCGGGCCAGCGCCTCTTCTTTGCTGATCAACCCATAGGCCACCCCGCGCACCACAGCAGCCTTGCGCGAGGCCACCCAACGCGTCGTGCCCTTTGGCGGCAAATCTGCTTGTGAAAACACTTTGCCGTTGGGCAACTTAACCGTCCGATGACCGTTCACTTTTTTCAGAAACATGATCCCACCTCTTTTGTCCAACGACAGAATGTGGAAAACGCACTTAACGCCGCATGAAGCGACCCCTTGAGAGTATCTAGGATTTTCCTATATTCCTTTCTTTCTTGCCCTCTACGGAGCCTAAAATGGACGTCACAACCGATCATCCGGTCAACTCACTTGGCTTTGCAAAACCGCCCGCGGAAACGCGTGTGGTTGTTGCCATGTCGGGCGGCGTGGACAGTTCCGTGGTCGCCGCGAAACTGGCCGACGAAGGCTATGACGTCGTGGGCGTGACGCTCCAGCTTTATGACCACGGGGCAGCGCTTGCCAAAAAAGGCGCCTGCTGTGCGGGGATCGACATTCATGACGCGCGCCGCGTGGCCGAAGAAAAGGGCTTTCCGCATTACGTACTGGACTACGAGAACATCTTTCAAGATGCGGTAATCGACGAGTTCGCAGACAGCTATCTGGCAGGCGCGACGCCGGTGCCCTGTATCCGCTGCAACGAACGGGTCAAATTCAAAGACCTGCTGGAAACCGCCAAGGATCTGGACGCGGACTGTATGGCCACCGGCCACTACATCCAGCGCAAAATGGGCGCCAACGGAGCCGAACTGCATTCGGCCGCAGACGCGCGCCGCGATCAAAGTTATTTCCTGTTCTCAACCACGCCGGAACAGCTGGACTATCTGCGGTTTCCGCTTGGCCATTTGCCGGACAAGGACGCCACGCGCGCTTTGGCCTCGGAATATGGGCTGGCCGTCGCGGATAAACCCGACAGTCAGGACATCTGTTTTGTACCCAACGGGGACTATGCCTCGGTGATCGAAAAACTGCGCCCGGGTGCTGCGGAACCGGGCGAGATCGTGGATCACACCGGACGCGTTCTGGGCCAGCACAACGGCGTTATTCACTACACCATCGGTCAACGACGCGGGCTTGGCATTGGTGGGCTGGAAGAGCCGCTTTATGTTGTCAAACTGGACGTGGATGCAAAGCAAGTGATCGTTGGGCCGAAATCCATGCTGGCGACCCGCGTGGTGCCTGTGCGTGAAATCAACTGGCTTGGCGACAAACCTCTGACGTCGCAAAGCGAATGGCATCTTTCGGTTAAGGTGCGATCCACGCGCCCCCCTCGCGAGGCCATTTTGCGCCCGCTGAGTGACACAACCGCCGAGGTCGAGCTTTTGACGCCAGAAGAAGGCGTTTCACCGGGACAAGCCTGTGTGTTTTACGAAAGCGAAGGAAGCCGCATTTTTGGCGGTGGATGGATCTGGAAAAGCTGAGGCCGCAGGCCATTAGCCACCTAGTTAAACGACCTTAAGCCGTACGACCGCCAAGCCCATCCAGAACGGCCCTCGCCGCGCGCAGCCCTGGATCTTCCTCGCCGCGCCCAAGGCGTGACATGGTCAGATCCAGCGCATCGGCCTGCTCTTTTGGTGCGTCCAAAAGCGCGAGCATCGCTTGTGTGATCGCGGCGGGGTCACAGTTTTCGGCGATAAACTCTGGCACTACGCGGGTCTCACTGACCAGATTGACCAACGTAACCGTGTCAATCCGCAGCATCCGCTTGAAAATCTGCCGTGACAGCCAACTGACGTCATATGCGATGACCATCGGCGTGCCGGCTGCTGCCAGCTCGAGCGACACGGTTCCCGAGGCTGCAAGTGCTGCATCTGCGGCCTGAAATCCGGCCCGCTTGCGCATCATCGCTTCGTGCGAGGACAGGCCTGTAGGTTCAATCAATGTCGGTGGCATGGCCATGTCTTTGACCAGATCGCGCACCAGCTCCACCACTGGCCCTGCGGCGGGCAGAACAAAACGCAGCTCTGGGCGCAGCTGCCGCATACGTTCCATCACGTCGATGAAAATCGGCAATAGGCGCGTCACCTCGGACCGTCGGCTGCCGGGCAAAACCAGCACCACTGGATCCTCGCTCACGCCCGCTAACCCGTCGCGAAGCTGCGCAACGGCCTCATCTGGTGCCAACGCCTCGTTCACCACCGGATGCCCAACGAAATCGCATCGCATGCCCTCCGCTTCCATATAGGGCGGCTCAAAGGGCAACAGCGCGAGAACATGGTCAATGTGCTGCGCCATCTTTACCGCGCGTTTCGGACGCCAGGCCCAGACGGACGGCGCTACATAATGCACCGTTCTGATGTCACTGCGCTCGCGCACCAATTTGGCAACGCGCAGGCAAAAGTCAGGACTGTCGATCGTGATCAGAACGTCAGGTTGCCACTCAAGAACCGCCTCCGCACATTCGCGAATGCGGCGCTTCAGATGGAAGTACTTCGGCAAGACTTCGGCGATGCCCATGACCGAGAGTTCATTCATCGGGAACTGGCTGGATAGGCCGGCCTCGGCCATCAAAGGCCCGCCAACGCCGCGAAACTCGATCTTATCGTCAGAAAGCGTCTGCAAGCCAGCCATCAGCGCGGCCCCAAGACGGTCGCCTGACAGCTCTCCGGCAATCAGGTAGATCTTCACCTAGATCTCCTCCACGCCATAAATGAATACCCCCAAGGACGCCGCCAGTCCAAGCGTACGAATGCGGTCTAGGATCAAGACACGTCCTGCGGCAAGCGCGATGCCCGCAAGGCCAGCCTCGGCGACCTTACGCACCGTGTCCGGCCCAATGGCAGGCATATCCACGCGCAAATCCTGCCCCGCTTTGGGAGCTTTGACAAACGTGCCAGCAACACGGTGCAAATGCGCAGGCGTCCGCGCCACAAAGTCCAGCATCGCATCCGTGCCTTGCAGGGTTTCAATCCCCAGGCATAGCCCCGAAGCAACCACACACCCCTGCCCCAGATCCAAAGGCGCAAGCTGGGTCAGAATCTCTTGACCACGCAGGGCGTCTGCAAGGTTCTGATCATTCGGCGTAGGCCCAGTTATCAGCCCCGCAGAGGCCTTTGACTCAGGCACCAGATCATGCGCTGCGCGGATGGTCAGCCCCTGTTCCTCAAACAAGGTCAAGATCAAGCGCAGAAGCTGGTCGTCCCCCTGTTGAAACGCCGCCATAAGCCGAGGCGCTGTTTCCGCCACAAAGGGGTCAAAGGCGCCCGGATCCAGATCAGGGCGTGACATACCACCGGCAAAGGCGACCTCGCTCACCCCCTGAGCCTTTAGATCGTCAAACAGCCCGCCCAGTTTTTCAAACCTGTGATCTTGCGTGTCCTGCAGATCGTGCGGCATGCCAGCCAATGTCACCAG
The DNA here is from genome assembly GCF_964229375.1 of Cognatishimia sp. GTDB lineage: Bacteria > Pseudomonadota > Alphaproteobacteria > Rhodobacterales > Rhodobacteraceae > Cognatishimia. The sequence continues at coordinate 38,590 of NZ_CAXREH010000139.1, read as the reverse complement.
CAAAGCATCTGGATACGCCTGTGACAGCTCGACCGGCAGAGCACCAGAGCCTGAAATGATCGCAAGACGCCCCATGACTTAGCTCGGCGTCAGGAAAGACCGGTCGCTGTTGCCCAGAACGAACTCGACAATGTCCTTCACATAGGGGCTGTCGGCCTCATCCCCCAAACGCTTGCTGCGCTCCATGAAAGATCCTTCGCCCTGCGCCAGCATTTGAAAGGCTGCGCGCAATGCAGTGATGTCTTCGCGGGCAACGCCAGACCGTTTCAGACCGACCAAGTTCAGCCCGTCCAACTGTCCGCGCGGACCCTGTACCAGACCGTATGGAATGACATCATTGGTCACCATCGTCAGCGCACCAATGATCGCGCCTTTGCCGATGCGCACAAACTGATGCACACCAGACAGCCCGCCAACGATCACATGATCCTCAATCACGCAATGGCCCGCGACCGCGACGGAATTCACCAAAATCACATGATTGCCGATCTGTGCATCATGCGCCACGTGGCAGCCGTGCATAAACAGACCATCGTCGCCGACCTTGGTCACGCCACCGCCACCCTCGGTGCCACTGTTCATTGTGACGCCCTCGCGGATGCGGTTGCGCTTGCCGATGATCAGCTTTGACGCCTCGCCCTTAAACTTCAGATCCTGAGGGATCTCGCCGATCACAGAGAACGGAAAGATCACCGTCTCTTCGCCAATTTCCGTATCGCCGGTGACGACCACATGCGATTTTAGGACCACGCCCGCCTTCAAGACCACTTTAGGACCAATCAAGCAAAACGGCCCAATCTCACACCCATCAGCGACGACCGCACCCTCTTCGATGACGGCCGAGGGGTGAATGCTGGCGTTTGAGGAAATCGTCATCAATCAGGCTTTCGGCATTTCCATCATCGCGGTGAACTCGGCCTCGGCGGCCATCTCACCCTCGACTTCGGCAACGCCTGCGAACTTCCAAACCTTGCCACCGGGTTTGCCGCGCGTGGTTTGAAGCTTCATCTCAAGCACATCGCCAGGCACAACCATGCGGCGGAACTTGCACTTGTCGATGGCCATGAAATAGACCTGCATGTTCTTGTCTTCCAGACCAAGTTCCGTGCCCACCATGATCGCAGCGGTCTGCGCCATCGCCTCGATAATGGTCACGCCAGGCATAATCGGGTTGCCCGGGAAGTGGCCCTGAAAATGCGGCTCGTTCATCGTGACATTTTTGATGCCTTTGGCAGATTGATAGCCATCGATATCAACCACTTTGTCGACCAGCAAAAACGGGTAGCGATGTGGGATAAGACGTTGGATCAGATGGATATCGGCGCTTTTGAGCTCTGTCATGGTATTCCTACGAGTTCGTCGTTGCGATCTCGACCACCCTGTAAAGGGCAACCGTTTGAACCGAAGTGTCAGCTTGAAAGGAAACGCCTAAAAGATCATTAGGTTCCAAGTGTTTCCGGCCAAACTTTTACTCAAGTTTTCATGAAATTCTTTAGCAACCCGACCGTGCCAGAGCAAGTCACAGGTTGTTTCGCACTATTGCTGCACCTCTTGCGTGCCATCGCCCAGAATGCGGTTGGCTTGGAAAAGCGCGCGCTCTGTTACGTCAAGAACATCGCGCACCGCAAAAGCTGATCTGCGTTCCAGGATGATCAGAGCATTGGATTCCACAAGGATCTGCTCAAAGACCGGGTTAAGAGAAAGGAGGAACCGTCGACGTTCTTCTTCGGCGACTTGAACGATCTCTCGTTGTTTGCTGATCTGCGTCTCGCGTGCCTCTTGCGCCTTGGCATCAAAGGCATCGGCGGCAGCACGAAAATCCTCAGATGGCATGGTCTTGCGCTGCTCTGTCAGCACGCGCTCTTCTTCTTCGAGCTCTGCAGCGACACGTTCATTCTCATCTTGCAATGCGGCCTCCGCCGCACGGCGATCCCGTTCGACGCGCAAGCCAAAATCGGACTCCGCATACAAGCGATCTGACTGAATCACCAAAATTGGGCTTGTCACAACCCGTGGCAGATCCGTCGCGTCTTGAGCTGAACTGGAAATGGCGGCCCCCAAAAGGACCGCCACGGCACAGATAAATCTGCGAAATTGAAGCACCTTAGAACTCTGTCCGGATAGACAGGTTAAAGGTTTGCTCTTTGTCAAAGGACTGCTTTTGCAGCGCTTTTGAGAAGTTAAAGCGCAGCGGTCCGATTGGGGTATCCCAGAAGATCGAGACACCAATCGACTGGCGCAGAGCGAAGTCATTGCCAACGACATTGGTCAAACTGCCATCGGTATTCCACAAGGAACCGATGTCATAGAACAGACCACCGGAAATTCCGTATTCCTCTGGCAAACCGATTGGGAACTCGGCGTCAAAGCGCGCAACTGCGAAATACTTGCCGCCCAAACCATCGTCCGCCGTGCCAGTCTGATCCCGTGGGCCAATACCCAATGGCTCAAACCCGCGAAGTTGCGACGAGTTCAGAGCAAACCGGTTGTGCACCCGCGTGTCATTGTTTGGCGCGATAATTGCCCCGCCCTCTAGGGTTGCGCGCAGCGTCACATCTCCGTTTAGGATTTTGCGCTGTGCAACCGTGCGAACGGTTGTTTCGAGGTATTCGATATCGCCAGAAATACCGTGGAAGTCCTGAGACAGTTCCAACAGAACACCAGCGTCTGGGTTAAGACCACCAATACGGGAGTCGTATTGATAGGTGTAACCTACACCGGTGCTAGCTTGAATCCCGAGAGCGGCCTCGGCATCAATCACGGATCCTGCCACGGCCGACGCAGCCGGCACTGTCATTTCAACGCTGTCATACGAGAACCGCAATTGAACCGTGCTGCGCTCGCCTAGCTGGAAACCAATGAACGGTTCAAATGTCCCAACCGTGCTGGTGTAGCGCGCCTCGCTGATCGACACATCCTGATACGCAAGCGAGAAGCCCACGGATACATTCCGTCCGAGGAAGCGTGGCTCTGTAAAGGACAGCTGATAGTTGTTCACATCCGGAGAGGTCGACAGATCCACTGCAATCTCTTGACCACGGCCAAGGAAGTTACGTTCTCTGAAGCCTGCGACAAGACCGAACCCGCTGTCCGTGGAATATGTCCCGCCAAAGCTCAGCGAGCCCGTGTTTTGCTCTTCGACATCCACGTCGACGATCACCTGGTCAGGGCGAGACCCTTCGCGCGCGTTCACGTTCGAGGTTGCAAAGAACCCGAGCGCGCGAATGCGCTCAGCCGCTTCGCGGATTTCGCGTGGGTTGAAAGGGTCGCCTTCGACAACATTGAACTGCTGACGCACAACACGGTCCAGTGTCGTGGTGTTGCCTTCGATATCGATGCGCTCGATGAAGATGCGAGGACCGCGATCAACAACGAATTCCACATTCAGGCTCAGGTCACGATCGTTGCGCGTGATGCGCGGCTCGATGCGGACAAAGTCCAGACCTTGACGGGTCGCCAGACGCTCCATCCGGGCGATCGATGTCTCGACCAAGGACGGGGAATAGACAACGCCAGAGCGGATTTTCAGCGCGTTCTGATATTCTTCGGCATCTACGTCATCCAGATTAGAGACAGTCGTGATCTCGCCAAAGGTGAACTGCTGCCCCTCTTCCACGTTAAACGTGATGAAATAGCCGTCGCGTTCGCTGGCAAGTTCCGCGTTCACGGCTGTGACGCGGAAATCCACGAAGCCGCGGGACTGATAGAAATCGCGCAGAACCTGTTTGTCGAACTCGATCCGATCTTCGATCAGCGTGTCGCTGCGGAAGAACTGGCGCAGCAGACCTGCCTGTTTGGTTGCCAACACACGGCGCAGACGGCGGTCGCTGAATTGACGGTTGCCTACAAAGCCAAGACGTTCGATTTCGGCCAAAGACCCTTCGAAAATTTCGAAAACCAGATCAACACGGTTGTCAGAGCGGCGGATGATGCGCGGCGTCACACGTGCAGCAATACGCCCCTGCTGGGCATAGGCCTCTGCAATTGAGATCGCGTCATTCTCGGCGGTTGTCGGGTTAAACACACGCCGAGGCTGGGAGTTGATCGCTTGGGTCAAGGCATCGTCTTTCAGACGACGATTGCCTTCAAAACTGATGACGTTGATCGTCGGGTATTCGACAACGGTAATCAGCAGGCTGTTGCCGCGTGGAGTGAACTCGACGCTCTCAAACAGACCAGAGGCCAGAATGTTCTGATAGGCCGCATTCAGGTCGCCGCCGGTCAAAGTTTCGCCCCTGGCGATTCCCGCATAGCCGATGATCGCACTGTCATCGATGCGGTTGTTGCCTTCGATAGAGATGGAATTCAAAGTGATGCTCTGCGCATTTGAAACGCTTGGCAGCAGCACAAAAGCAATTGAAATCAAAAAAGAAATCGCGAAAATAACGCGTCGTGCCAATGAAAATTGGACCGCCATAGAGGGCGTTTTCCCTCCGTAATTACTGTTCATAAACCCTCATCCCGACAGACATTCCCAGTTCATTTCTGAGTACTTGGTCAAAGGGACAATGTCAAAACCGCAATGGGGAATGTTTCCACAATTGGCACAGAAGCACCACGTGGCGCAGATTGCCTAAGCCCTCCGCGCCGTCAAAGATCTGAAAAGGTCGGCTTAGTGCCAGAAAAACCCTTGCGATCCAACATAGTGCCACATGCTGAGGCACACGAGCATAACCGCAGGAAACAGGAACCGTTCCCAGTTCACAGCCCAAAGGACGCCAAGTGCTTGATATCCGTTGTTGATCGTCTGCATGGTTTCACTCGCTTTTGCTTATGAAACCTTCTTGCCCGCTAAATGGGGCAAGAATTGGGCGGGCTTTCGAAAATTTTACTTAAGGGCAGAATAAATCGTTCGTCAGGCCAAACAGCATAAGGCTGAGAACGATGGCCAGACCAATCGACATCAGGACGCGCGCGACCCTGTCGCTTGGTGGACGGCCACTGACGGCCTCATAGGCGTGAAACATCAGATGCCCACCGTCCAGTACCGGGATCGGGAACAGGTTCAACAGACCGATGGCAGTGGACAGAACCGCGATGAACCAGATGAAGTTATCCGCACCCTGGCTGGCCATGGCACCAGATGTCTGAGCGATACCGACAGGCCCTGAGAGGTTACAGCTCGAGATTGCGCCGGTAATCATGTGATAAAGGCCTGAAATCGACCCTTCGATGATGCGCCCGGTCTGGGAAACGGCGACCGAGAACGCCTCGCCTACCCCCGGAGTTTCCCGGGCAGGATCAAACGCAACACCGCCTGCAATGCCAATGCGCCATTGGGTTTGGAACCCGCCTTCGGCCAAAGGCTCATCAACCCGACGCGGCACCAGCACAAACTCCAGCATCTCGCCATCGCGCCACACGTCCAGCATGAGGGGCTGGCCATTGCCGCCTTCTACGGCTTCTTTCAGATCCCGAAACGCATAAACGTTTTCGCCGTTGATCGCCGTGATGACATCGCCAGAGGCCATCCCAATATCAATCGCTGCCCCGCGTGCTGCCAGCTCAACAACCAGCGGAGGATAGAAATACGGGCCAGTGACAACTTGTTCGCCGCCATCCCGCAGAACCGTGTAATCAAGATACGGCGTGCGCGGCAATGCCTCTAGGAAGGTCTCGGACGCTTCCGCATCAGAGCCGTCTGGAAAGGGCATGCCTTCGATGGCCAGAACCTCGTCGCCGGCCTCAAGCGTATAGGCCGCATTCGGCAGGGCCCGCAGATCGCCAACGACCAGTTTCTCACCGACGACGCCTTGGGTCAGGATCACGCCGGCAAAAATCAGGATCGACAGAATGAAATTGAAAATCGGCCCCGCCGCAACCGTTGCTGAGCGGGCCCAAAGGGGTGCGCCATGCATGGTGGAACGCAATTCTTCGGGCGAGAGCGAAGAAATCACCTCACCGTTCGGACCGGACGCCGCATTCGCGTCCCCCTTAAAGCGCACATATCCGCCCAACGGGATCGCGGCGATCTGCCATTTGGTGCCGCGCTTGTCGAATGTAGAATAGAGAACCGGCCCAAAGCCTAGCGAAAACACGTCAGCATGGATGCCTGACCAGCGGCCCACGATGTAGTGGCCATATTCATGGATTGCGACGATGATCGACAGGGCGATGATAAAGAAAACAACGGCCCAAAGGCTTGAACCGAAAGTAGGCAGAAGTGTCGTCAGGTCCAAAGTCTATCCTTTACGCGTCGCGATGATGTCTTGCGCGGTCTCCCGTGCGAGATGGTCCGTTTGCTTGACCGTATCAAGGGTCATTTCGGCATTAATAAGGCAACTGTCCGCGGCCAGTTTGTTCAAAGTCGCCTCTACCACACTCGCCATATCCAGAAAACCAATCTGATGGTCGATAAAGGCATCCAAGGCCTTTTCTTTTGCAGCGTTAAACACACATCCCGCCATTCCGCCGATGTCCATCACATCCCAAGCCAGTCGCAACGCAGGATAACGGTCGGGATTGGGGGCCTTGAACGTCAGCTGGCCGATCTTTGCCAGATCCAACCGTTCGACAGGCAGATCTTTGCGCTGAGGATAGTGCAGCGCAAAACCAATGGCGTGTCGCATATCGGGCGGGCCAACATGCGCCATCAGCGCGCCGTCGTTGAACCCCACCAGAGCATGAACCAGCGACTCTGGGTGTACCAGCACTTCGATTTGACGCGGCGCTACACCAAAGAACTCTTTGGTTTCAATAACCTCTAGCGCTTTGTTGAACATAGAAGCCGAATCGATGGTGATCCGCTGCCCCATGTCCCAATTCGGATGTTTGGCCGCTTGCTCCGGCGTGGCTTTGGCCATATCCGCCAGCGGCCAGTCCCGAAATGCGCCGCCCGAGGCGGTGATCGTGATACGTTCCACGGCCGTGATATCTTCGCCAATCAAGCCCTGAAAGACTGCAGAATGCTCGCTATCCACAGGCAAGATCCTAGCCCCATGCCGCGCGGCCGTGCGGTGCACCAGATCCCCTGCCGTGACCAGACTTTCCTTATTGGCCAAGGCCAGCGTTGCCCCCGTCGACATCGCAATAAGCCCGGGTTCAAGCCCGGCAGCCCCTACAATCGCGGACATCACCCAATCTGCTGGACGTGACGCGGCCTCTGAAATGGCTGAGGCCCCTGCTGCGGCTTCGATCCCTGTGCCAGAAAGCGCCGCGCGCAAATCCTCTAGCCGTTCAGGATAGGCCGTGACTGCAACTTCGGCATTCAGATCAATCGCATCATGCGCCAGCTGGGGGACGTTTGCGCCGCCAGTCAAAGCAACAACGCGATACGCAGCTCGATCGCGGCGGATCAAATCCAGCGTGTTTTGCCCGATAGACCCGGTCGCACCAAAAATGGAAACGCGTCGCATAGAACCCCTCATCCCAGTCGCGGGTTGCTTAGCCTGTCTCGGCCTACAAGCCAAGCGTCAGCAAAGCGATCAACACAACCAGATTGGCAGCAATCAGCCCATCAAAGCGATCAAGCAGCCCGCCATGGCCCGGGATCAGGTTCGAGCTGTCTTTGACACCACAGCGGCGTTTGATCGCGCTTTCGGCAATATCACCCAACTGGCTCGCAAAGGACATGAAGGCGCTGATGATCGCCAACTCGTCTCCGCCCATGGCAGCCCCGACCACTGCGGCTGCAATCCATCCAGCGATAGTCCCCGCCCATGTCTTTTTCGGGCTGATGCTGGGCCAGAATTTCTTGCCGCCAATGGCTTTGCCCGCGAAATAGCCGGCAACATCGGTCGCCACCACAACACAGATCAGCCAGACCACCAAAAACACGCCCTGCGCCGCAAAGAGCAATAACAGCCCAAATCCCGAAAGCGTTATCAAGCTGGCATAGAGCGCAAAGATCAGTCGGTCTTTGTGGGCAAAGGCCGCCCCGACAAGACCCGGCACTAAAGCTGCGAGCAAAGGCAAATCATCGCCAGTGACCACACCCGCAAACAGGACGACGCCGGCAAGGATGGCCACGACCGAAGCCAGCCAAGGCTTGTCTGGCACGATCATCCGAGACAACTCCCAAGTCATCCCGGCCACAACAAGTGTGATCAACCCAACATAGGCCAGACCGCCCGTAAGGATTGCCCCTGCCCCGATCCCCAACATAACAATTGCGGACATGATACGTGTGGGCAGGTCTCCCCACTTACCAGTGGTCATGCAGGCACCGCGCCAAACCGCCGGTTGCGCGCACCGTATTTCGCAATCACTTTGCAAAATTCGTCGCGCGAGAAATCGGGCCAAAGCGTGTCGACAAATTCATACTCGGAATAGGCAGACTGCCAGAGCAGAAAGTTGGATATCCGCGCTTCGCCCGAGGTTCGAATGACCAGATCCGGATCCGGCAAAACATGCGTATCCAGATAAGAAGACAGCGTGTCCTCGTTCACTGTGGTTGCGTCCAGCTTACCGGCCGCTACATCCAGTGCCAGTTGATGCGTTGCGCGCGCCACCTCGTCGCGGCCGCCATAGTTAATCGCGATGGTCAGATTGACGACGGTATTGTCCTTGGTCAGCTCTTCCAGCTCGTCCATCAGGCCTTGCAGCTTTTTGTCCAGCCGCAAACGGTCCCCGATAAAGCGCACGCAGACGCCTTCGTCCAAAAGCGCTTTTGCTTCGCGTTTGATGTACTGTCGAAACAAGGTCATCAGTCCAGCAACTTCGGACTGTGTGCGTTTCCAGTTTTCAGTCGAAAACGCGTAGACGGTCAAATATTCGATATCTAAGTCTTTGCACGCGCGCACAATTTCTTTCACGCGCCGCGCTCCGGCGTGGTGCCCAAACAGTCGCGGTCGCCCGCGCCCTTGGGCCCATCGACCGTTGCCATCCATAATAATGGCAACGTGATCGGGGGTGTCCTGGTCCGGCGAGTCTTTGGCCATAATTGCCTACTCTTTCAATGTGCCTAACGGCTATACCTGCATGATTTCTTCTTGTTTGATCACCAGCGCTTCATCGACCTTCTTGATATAGTCGTCGGTCATTTCCTGCACTTCGCCTTCCCAAAGTTTCTGGTCGTCTTCCGACATCCCGTCACCTTTGGCCTTCTTGATCTGATCCATACCGTCGCGCCGCACGTTGCGGATCGAAACCCGCGCGTTCTCGGCGTATTGGCCTGCGACCTTTCCCAGCTCACGACGACGTTCTTCGTTCAGCTCTGGGATCGGCAGCATGATGATTGTACCATTAAGTTGCGGGTTGATCCCAAGTCCGGATTCCCGGATCGCCTTTTCAACTTTGCCAACCAGCGATTTGTCCCAGACGTTGATTGTCACCATCCGTGGCTCAGGCACATTGACCGTGCCAACCTGATTGATCGGCGTCATCGAGCCATAGGCGTCAACCTGAACAGGCTCTAGCATCGAGGCCGAAGCGCGGCCTGTGCGCAATGACGCGAATTCTGTTTTCAGGTTGCTCATCGCGCCTTCCATGCGGCGGGTCAGATCGTCGGTGTCGAGTTCAAAATCATCGGACATGCGAATTCTCTTGCTTTTGGGGAGGTCGATGCCGTCCCGGTGGTTTCTGCCATCTTACGAGGTTTAGCTGACCTTTGTATAGGTGCCTTGGCCTGCCATGATGCCTTTAAACCCGCCCGGCTCGTCCAATCCAAAGACGATCAACGGCAGGTTGTTGTCACGCGCAAGCGCGATTGCCGAGGCATCCATGACTCGCAGACGCTTGGACAGCACATCATCATAGCTGATCTCGTCATAGCGCACCGCGTCGTCATGCTCGGCCGGATCTTTGTCGTAAACGCCGTCCACACCGTTTTTTCCCATCAGGATCGCTTCGCAGGCCATTTCATTGGCGCGCAACGTCGCTGCGGTGTCTGTGGTGAAATACGGGTTGCCGGTGCCTGCTGCGAAAATACAGACACGTTTCTTTTCAAGGTGACGGACTGCGCGGCGGCGAATGTAAGGCTCGGCCACCTCGTCCATGCGGATCGCTGAAATCACCCGCGTGAACACGCCAAGCTCTTCGAGCGCGCTTTGCATCCCAAGCGCATTCATCACGGTCGCCAGCATGCCCATATAGTCCGCCGTCGTCCGTTCCATACCCTGCGCAGACCCCGATAGTCCGCGAAAGATATTGCCGCCACCGATCACCAGGCAAATCTCGACGCCCAGATCGTGGACTGCTTTTACTTCCTGAGCAATTCTTTGGACTGTCGGAGGATGAAGGCCGAACCCCTGATCTCCCATCAGGGCTTCCCCAGATATCTTAAGCATTACGCGTTTATAAGTGGCTTCGGATTCGGGGGTTGCCTCGCTCATGTTGCACTCCGTTCACGCAAACATTTAAATTGTGCGCAAGATGTCGGAAAAGCGGCGCAGGTTCAATGCGCGATGTCAGAGAATCTGACGCTTTGACCAGAAAAGACAGCAAAGGGCCGCCAAGCAGTGTTCGATCCAAGCAAATACCCTGCCGACAAGCACGTTCTGATCGCCGGCCCCACCGCCAGCGGCAAATCAGCTTTGGCGTTAGAGATCGCGACGCGACAAGGCGGCGTGGTCGTTAACGCAGATGCATTGCAGATTTATGACAATTGGCCAATTCTGTCTGCCCGCCCCAGCGCCGCTGACGAGGCAGCCGCGCCACATGCGCTCTATGGGCATGTTTCGGGCGATCAGAGCTATTCCGTCGGCCATTGGTTGCGCGATGTGGCCCCGCTTTTGAAAAAAGATCGCGCAATCATCGTGGGCGGCACAGGGTTGTATTTTACTGCCCTCACAGAAGGTCTGGCAGAAATCCCAGCTACCCCTGCCGATGTGAGAGACCTAGCGAACCGGCGAGTCAGCACCGAAGGCCTCAAAGCCCTGCGCGCCGAACTGGACGACGAAACCCTGCGCAGGATAGACACCCTAAATCCGATGCGCGTGCAGCGTGCCTGGGAAGTTCAGCACATGACCGGAAAGCCAATCTGGCAATGGCAGGACGACACACCGCCCCCATTACTTAATAAAGAACAATACGTTACGGCACTCATGGACGCGGACAAAAACTGGCTGAACACCCGCATTGAGACGCGATTTGATATGATGCTGCAAGCAGGAGCTCTGGACGAGGCCCGCGCGAATCTCAACAGCTGGTCTCCAGAGGCGCCAAGCGCCAAGACTATTGGCGCATCGGAACTAATCCAGCATGTTCAGGATGAATTGTCTCTGGATCGTGTACGAGAAAAAGTAACAATCTTAACGCGCCAATACGCAAAGCGGCAGCGCACCTGGTTCCGAAGCCGTATGTCTCATTGGGAAAAACTGCATTTGCCTATCCTTACGGGTAGGTAATTCATCAAATTAAAACTTTTTTTTAAAATCCGCTGCCGTAAGCTGCTCCGCGTGGGACGGGCTGATTGTAACAAATCGAACAATTTGTTTGGTCGGTCAAAAAAGAAAGGGGACGCGTAGGGATGACGCAACCGGTCGAAGTGTTGACGCTGGCTCAATTGGGGCAATCTGCATCGTGGATGTTGGAACTGATGCACCCGCAGCAAGGCGGCCTGTTGATCTGGACCACACGTGGCCAGGGTGTCGTCAATCTACATGGGCACCGTCGCGGCTTTAGCACCTATCACGCCATCTATGTTCCAAACGACCAACTCTGGTCGATTGAACTGGGACGCGGCGCGTTGGGACTTGCGGTTGCCATCAAAGATGCCGAAGCCGCAAACTTCCCCGATCGTTGCCAACAGCTGCGCATTATGGAGCCGCAGGCCCAGAGTGAACTCACCGCCTTGATCGACGACATGCGCCGCGAAATTGAAAAAGACCGCCCCTTGCAAGGCGAGGTTCTGCAGGCGCATGCGCAATTGCTGTCGATCTGGCTGCGTCGCGAGATGCGCGAGCAATACGAACCCAAACGTCCCAAAGCGGCCGAGCGTCTGGTGGAACGGTTCCACGACCTTGCGGCAGAACGCTATAACGAAGGCCACTCGATGGCCGATTTCGCACAGATGCTGGATGTCACCCCAACCCACCTTGCGCGGGTCTGTCGGCAGACCAGCGGAATCACCGCAGCAGACGTCCTGTCCCAATGCGTGCTGCACAAAGCGCGTATGGAATTGGAAAATAGCGAGAAATCGATCAAATCCATCGCCGAATCGTTGGGATTCGGCAGCGCCGCCTATTTCACGCGCTTTATTCAGCAGCACTGCGGCACGACGCCAAGCAATTTGCGCAACAATATAAGACACTTACAAGCAGCGTAAGCTCTGAACACCCTTTCCAAGGCCTGTCCAAACTCGCGGACAGTTTTCGACATGGATGTCGTTTTTCGGCCGATTATGACGATCCAGTCCATTGACGGGCGGCGTTTTATCGGGCCGAATAGATCTACCTAAACGAAAGACTGTGGCGGATGGTGCACCCAAAATGCACCCGGAGTCGCGGCGAAACGAAAGCACTAGAGCCATCAACGGCCGGGGAGAAAATCATGTTCAATCCAGTCTTTCTGGGAGACCGCGTGCCTGCGGCCCCGGGTGTGCCCTCTATTCGTCTTCGCCAAATGGTTAACCAGTAACCTAAACAAGTTTTTCGGTAACGGCGAAGCGGAGAAGATATGGGACTTTTCATTTTAAGACGGTTTGGCGTGATGCTGCTTACAGCACTCTGCCTGACCTATATCGTGTTCTTCATGACGAACCTCTATCCAAACCTGGAAAAGCTCGCGAAGACGCAGGGCAACTTCCGGATGACAGATGAGGCCGTTGCGAGTTTCCTCGAAGATCGCGGCTATCTACAATCAACACCTCGGAAGTATATGGAATGGGTCGGTCTGGCACCGGGCTATCTGACAGAAAAAGACGGTGTGCCCCTTGGGAAATGCGTGCGGCCCGGTATGGAAACCGCAGATGTTCCCAACTACTGCGGCATTCTGCAGGGTGACTGGGGCTGGTCAACGGTGTCCAAAGCGCCGGTGGCAGATGTTCTTGGCACACGGCTTGCAAATACTGGCTATCTGATGTGGTGGGTTATGATCCTGATGGTGCCGTCGGCCCTGATTATCGGGGTGCTCGCCGGGATGCGCGAGGGCAGCAAACTGGACCGCAGCCTGTCGACAGTTTCGATCCTGTCCACGGCGACGCCGGAATATGTCTCGGGTGTTATCTTTATCGTCTTCCTTGCGTCCTCTCGGTATGGTCTCAGCCCCTGGCTGAACGAAATCGGGCTGATTGAAAGCAAAACGCTCTTTAAAGGCACGGCGGCAAAGGCGATGGAAGAGCCGACCTTTGCGAACTTCTTCCTGCCGGTTCTGACAATCGCGCTTTATGGCATGGGCTATATCGCTCGGATGACACGGGCTTCGATGGCCGAGGTCATGACCGCGCAATATATTCGGACAGCGCGCCTGAAAGGTGTGAACTTCCGCAACGTGGTTCTGAAGCACGCCCTGCGCAACGCGCTGATTGCACCGTTCACAGTCATCATGCTGCAGGTGCCATGGCTTTTGAACGGCGTGGTTATCGTTGAAAACCTCTTTAACTACAAAGGGTTTGGCTGGCAGCTGGTGAATGCTGCGGGCAACAACGACATCGACGTTCTGCTGGCGGTTTCGGTCGTATCGGTGGTCGTGGTTCTGTTAACGCAGCTGATCTCAGACATCGGCTACGTCTATCTCAACCCACGTATTCGCATTTCTTAAGGAGGCCTGATTATGGAACCATTAACCTGGACAGGCCCTTTCGGAGCCTTTTTAGATCCGATCTTCACCGTCGTACTGGTGGTCTTTTTGATCCTGATCGTCGTGCAAGTAATCGGCGCCTATACGTTGCCTGCGGTTAACGATCGCATTCTGGCAGACGGCACGATCATTCGTGACCGTGGACCCAACGCGATGATTGGCAGCGCGGTGCGCTATGCGCTGCTCGCCTTTCTGGCAATCATTGTCGTCTATATTGTGGCGGGCATGTTCACGCCGCTGGGCACAGTCGGAATTGTAGGCGCCTTGGCAGCCCAGCTGTCACCGGTCTGGATTTCGCTGTTGGCGACATTCCTTGTGTCGATCGTCTACAAGCGCAAACTTGGTCTTTACGGCAAGCTGTTTGACAGCACCGTCGGCATGATCGGGTTCGGCATTGTGATGTTCTGGGTCTATACGGCGGTGTTTGCCGGCGTGTTTGACATGATCACGACACATGACGAACTGGCGCAGGTCTCTGGCATGAAGAACAAAGGCCCGGGCACACCGCTGAGCGGCATCGATGAAGGTGACTACCCCTACTATCTTCTCGGGGGCGATAACCTTGCACGCGACGTCTTTAGCCGTGTGGTCGAAGGCAGCTGGATCGTGATCACCATCGCACCGCCAGCAACGCTGTTTGCCTTTATGGTTGGCATCACGCTGGGCTTGCCCGCAGGCTATTTCGGTGGCCGTCTGGACACGTTCCTGTCGTTCCTTGCGAACCTGGTTCTGGCCTTCCCTGTGATCCTGCTGTTCTATCTGCTGGTGACCCCAGAGATCGTACAGATCGGCGTGCCGAACTATCTGGCGGTTGTGCTGTTTATCTTCCCGATCATCTTTGTGGCGGTTCTGCTGAACTCGCGGTTCTATACGCGGCCACGTCTGCGCACCCCGCTGCTGATCTCGGTGGTTGGGATGATGTTCTGGTTCTATCTCTGTCTGGTCTCTGCCAAGGGCTCGGTCATTGATGTCCTGCCAACAACGCTGGATCTGTTTGACATCTCGTCAGGCTTCCTCGTGGTATTCGTCTCGGTCGCTTTCGTGAACTCGATCACCGTGTTCCGGATTGTGCGTGGCCTGGCACTGGACATTCAGACGCGGGACTATGTGGCAGCGGCTCAGACACGCGGCGAAGGTCCGTGGTACATCATGCTTTGGGAGATCCTGCCCAACGCACGTGGCCCGCTGATCGTCGATTTCTGTCTGCGGATTGGGTACACCACCATTCTCTTGGGCACCTTGGGCTTCTTTGGTCTGGGTCTGCCACCAGAGAGCCCGGACTGGGGTACCACCATCAACGACGGTCGTAAGCTGATGCAGCTTTATGTGCATCCGGTTCTGCCGCCTGCGTTCGCTTTGCTGACGCTGGTTCTGGGTCTGAACCTGCTGGCCGATGGTCTGCGCGAAGAAAGCCTGCGCGACTGATGATGAATTGGTTCGGGGGCCAGCCCCCGGACCCCCGAGATATTTAGAGCAAGAGAAAGGCCCTTGGCCTGAG
Source organism: Cognatishimia sp. (assembly GCF_964229375.1). GTDB lineage: Bacteria > Pseudomonadota > Alphaproteobacteria > Rhodobacterales > Rhodobacteraceae > Cognatishimia. Next base: position 23,415 of record NZ_CAXREH010000139.1, on the reverse strand, counting down.
GCTCTAACCAGGGAGACAAAAATGAGTAAGATGGAAGACTATGACGGTCCAATTCTAGAGATCGACAAGCTGTCGATTTCCTTCTTCACCCGTCTGCGCGAAATTCCTGCGGTTATGGACTTTTCGGTCACCGTGCAACCCGGTGAGGCGGTTGGCCTTGTTGGGGAATCCGGCTGCGGTAAATCCACTGTCGCTTTGGGTGTCATGCAGGACTTGGGCAAGAACGGGCGCATCGTTGGCGGCTCGATCAAGTTCAAGGGTCGTGACCTGAGCGAGATGAGCGATGAAGAACTGCGCGATGTGCGTGGCAATGAAATCGCGATGATCTATCAGGAACCGATGGCCTCGCTGAACCCGGCGATGAAGATCGGCAAACAGCTGATGGAAGTTCCGATGATCCACGAGGGTGTGTCGGAGAAAGAAGCTTATGAACGGGCTTTGGAAGTGGTCACAGATGTGCGCCTGCCTGACCCTGAGCGGATGCTGAATTCTTTCCCGCACCAGTTGTCCGGTGGTCAGCAGCAGCGGATCGTCATTGCGATGGCGCTGATGTCCAAACCGGCACTGTTGATTTTGGACGAGCCGACGACCGCGCTTGACGTAACAGTTGAGGCCGCAGTTGTGGAGCTGGTGAAGGATCTGGGTAAGAAATACGGCACCTCGATGCTGTTTATTTCGCACAACCTTGGTCTGGTTCTGGAAACCTGTGACCGGCTTTGTGTGATGTATTCCGGTGAAGCGGTTGAGCGTGGCTCTATCGAAGACGTCTTTGACAAGATGCAGCACCCTTATACACAGGCACTCTTCCGCTCGATCCCACTGCCGGGTGCAGATAAGGAAAGCCGTCCTCTGGTGGCGATCCCGGGCAACTTCCCCCTGCCCCACGAGCGGCCTCCGGGCTGTAACTTTGGCCCACGCTGTAACTATTTTGAGGAAGGTCGCTGTGACGCGCAGGATATCCTCATGGAAGACGTTGAGGGCCATGATCGCCATTCCACGCGGTGTCTGAAGTTCAAAGAGATCGACTGGGCCGCGCCGCCAGAAGTGGGTGAGCAAAAGGCCAAGGCAGAGCCTGGCAATGTGGTTCTGAAGATGGACAACCTCAAGAAATATTATGAGGTTGCGGCATCTGCGCTGTTTGGCGGCGGCAACAAGAAGGTTGTGAAAGCCAACGAAACCCTCAGTTTCGAGGCGCGTGAATCTGAAACCCTCGCAATTGTGGGCGAATCCGGCTGTGGTAAGTCGACCTTTGCGAAAGTTCTGATGGGGCTTGAGACGGCCACGGACGGCCAGATTCTGCTGGACAATCGCAACATCGAAAGCACCGCGATCGAGGATCGCGACACAGGCACCGTTGCCGATGTTCAGATGGTGTTCCAAAACCCGTTTGATACGCTAAACCCCTCTATGTCTGTCGGGCGCCAGATCATCCGCGCGCTAGAGATCTTTAAGATCGGTGACTCTGAGGCGGAACGCCGCGAGCGTATGCTCGAGCTGCTGGATCTGGTGAAGCTGCCACGTGCCTTTGCGGACCGTATGCCGCGTCAGCTGTCTGGTGGTCAGAAACAGCGGGTCGGTATTGCGCGCGCCTTTGCGGGCGGTGCGCGGATCGTGGTTGCTGACGAGCCGGTCTCGGCGCTTGATGTGTCGGTGCAGGCGGCGGTGACAGACCTGTTGATGGACATTCAGCGCGAGAACAAAACCACGCTGCTGTTTATCTCGCACGATCTGTCGATTGTACGCTATCTGTCTGACCGCGTGATGGTGATGTATCTTGGGCATGTGGTGGAACTGGGAACGACCGATCAGGTCTTTAACCCACCCTATCACCCCTACACCGAAGCGCTCTTGTCTGCGGTTCCGATTGCCGACACCAGCGTCGAGAAAGAGCACATCGTGCTTGAGGGCGAGATTCCATCGGCCATGAGCCCGCCTCCGGGCTGCCCGTTCCAGACACGGTGCCGCTGGAAATCCGAGGTTCCAGGTGGCTTGTGTGACACGGAAATTCCACCGGTTCAGACCATGGCCAATGGGCATCAGGTGAAGTGTCACCTGGCCGAGGACGTGCTGGAGCGCATGAAGCCGGTGATCAAGATCGCGGCCGAATAACGCTGCTGTCTAAGACATGTTTGAAACCGCCGCCTGATCTCAGCGCGGCGGTTTTCTTTTGCGCCTAGCTGCCCCAGATCGCTTTTACGTAATCCTGAGTTTCCCGATACGGAGGCACGCCGCCATGACGCGCAACCGCTTCTGGGCCGGCATTATAGGCAGCCAGGGCCAAACGCCAGGAATTGAAACGACGGTATTGCTGATACAGATACCGCGCCCCACCCTCCAGGTTCTCGGCAGGATCCAACGCATCCACGCGCAGCAATTTCGCGGTGTCTGGCATCAACTGAGCCAACCCCAGCGCACCTTTGGGCGACACCGCATTGGCATTCCATCCGCTTTCCTGTTGCACCAGTCGCAAGAAAAGATCTACGGGCACATTATGCGTCAACGCCGCATCGCGCGCCATCTCAAGGTAGGGACCGGTGTAATCCCCGCGGAAAGGCTGCGCACCCCATTTGCTGGGGGTGTAGACCGGCTGTGGTTGCAGTCGGACCGAGTCGCGATATTGCTCGGCTGCGCGGTTGTCTAAAACCTTAAGCTGCGCCGCAGACAGACCATTTTTATGACCACCCGCAAACGCTGGGCCGGCCAGCAGGCCGATGCCGAGTGTTGCCAAAGCTATGGTGCGTCTCATGGTCATCGACCTAACATAGCGCGTCTTAACCAAATTTGAATAAGATGCGCTGAAAATCCGAAAGACTTATCCACAGCGGTGCGTTTTTGCTGGCCTTCTGGGGCCACGAATGGTGTAAGCTACGCTGACTGAACAAGGGCTCAAAGGGGCAAGAACATGGCCGGATCTCTGAACAAAGTAATGCTGATCGGCAATCTGGGCCGCGATCCAGAGGTGCGCAATTTCCAGAATGGTGGAAAGGTCTGCAACCTGCGGATTGCGACGTCTGAAACGTGGAAAGACCGCAACACAGGCGAGCGCAGAGAGAAGACAGAATGGCATTCCGTCGCAATCTTTAACGAAGGCCTCGTGCGTGTGGCAGAGCAATTCCTGCGCAAAGGCTCCAAGGTTTACATCGAAGGCCAGCTGCAAACCCGCAAGTGGCAGGATCAAAGCGGACAGGATCGCTATTCTACCGAAGTCGTCCTGCAAGGCTTTGGCTCGACGCTCACGATGCTGGATGGTCGCGGCGAAGGCGGCGGCGGTGGTGGCTTTGGCGGCGGTGGTCAAGGCGGCGGCTATAGCGGCGGTGGCGGCTATGACAGTGGCGGTGGCTATGACCAAGGCGGCGGAAGCTTTGGTGGCGGCGGCGGCGGACAAAGCGCGCCAAGCCGTGATCTTGATGATGAAATCCCGTTCTAATGGCGTCACCTGCTTTTTAGTCACGCACGTGGCTAACGTGATAAGGCCCCTCTGAAAGCAGAGGGGCTTTTTTCTTGGCTTGTGCTTTTTTCTTGGCTTGTGCTTTGGCCTTAAGTGCTTGGTAAGTTGGCCGCGCTAAGACTGCGGTCATGACACGTATTCTGGTTCTGATTTGGGTAATTTTGTCGACGTCGCAACTGGTTGCGGGCGGCGTCCACGAGGGCAGATCCTTTCACCACGACGGTGCCGAGCGTGTCTATTTCCTGCATGTTCCCAAAGGCTTGCCTGACAATGCGCCGCTCTTGGTGGCCCTGCACGGGCTGGGCGGCGACGCGGGGCGCTTGCGTTACGGGCTGGGGTTTAACGAACTTGCGGATCAATATGGGTTCGCGGTTCTGTATCCTCAGGGCGCGCGGCTGGCTTCGGGCAGCAGGCATTGGAATCCGGGATTTGATTTTTCGCAGGTTGACGACTTCGGGTTTCTGACCGGCCTGATCGCCCATGTGGCTGCGGCCAACGATCTGAATGCCGAAAAGGTCTATGTTCTCGGCATTTCGAACGGCGGCTATATGGCCTATCACCTGGCCTGCCGTGGGGCCAATGTTGCAGGCATCGCCAGTGTCATAGGCATGATTGGCGGACGCGATTGGCAGAACTGTAACCCGCGCAGGCAGGTGCGCCTGTTGCATATCCACGGCCGCGATGATCCGGTTATTCGATTTCAGGGGATTCCAAAGTGGTCAAATGGCTGGGGCGGACAGGCCTCTGTGCCCGACGTGGTGGCGCAATGGGCGACCCAGTTGCAGGATGTCGAAAGGCACGACGGCACCAACGCGCTTGGCGGGCTTGATGATCCAGCCAGCCTTCAGATCACCTCTTTTGAGGATAGCCAAGGTCAGCCGCAGGTCGCCCTGATTGCGATCGACGGGTTTGGCCATGACTGGCCGTTCACCTTCAACACCGGACTGGATACAGCCACGACGATCGTCGAGTTCTTTTTCGGTGAAAAACCGCCCTAGCCCGGCAAACCGTCGCGGATCACCTGCACTACGGCGTCGCGCGGAACATCCGCGGTCACAAACGCCTGCCCGATTCCCCGTGCCAGAACGAAACGCAGCTGACCGTCGACGACCTTTTTGTCCTGTCCCATCAGATCAACAAGCGCCTCTGCAGACGGCAATGCACCAGGAATATCCGAAAGATCGGTTTTCATGCCCATCTCTTTCAGATGCGCGCGCACCCGGCTGGGATCCTCTTGAGAGCACAGCCCCAGCCTTGCAGACAGTTCAAACGCCAGCGCGCATCCGATGGCGACGCCTTCGCCATGCAGCAAACGATCAGAATAGCCCGTCGCCGCCTCTAACGCGTGACAGAAAGTGTGACCCAGGTTCAAAAGCGCGCGGTCCCCCTGTTCGGTCTCATCGCGCATGACAATCTCGGCCTTCAATTCGCATGATCGCTTCACGGCATAAATGCGCGAGGCTTCATCGCCCGCCGCAAGCTTGGGGCCGTTCGCTTCCAACCACGCGAAAAAGTCTGCATCGCCCAACAGGCCGTACTTCACGACCTCGCCATATCCGGCAAGAAAGTCTCGCGACTCCAATGCTTTAAGCACATCGACATCCGCCAGAACCAACGACGGTTGATGAAAAGCCCCAATCAGGTTCTTGCCCTGCGGCGCATTGATGCCCGTCTTGCCCCCGACAGAGCTGTCGACCTGCGCCAGCAAAGACGTTGGGATCTGAACAAAACCAACACCGCGCCGCAAGGACGCCGCTGCAAAGCCTGTCAAATCGCCAATAACTCCGCCGCCAAAGGCAATCACCAGATCCTTGCGTTCCACTTTTTGCGCAAGCAGCCACTCGACCGTGCGTTCAAAATGCGGCCAGCTTTTGGTGGCCTCACCCGCCGGCAGAACCAAAGCCTCAGACTCAATACCCGTCGCCGCGAGCCCGCTTTGCAAGGTTGCAAGATGCAGCGCGGCCACGTTTTCGTCGGTCACGATCATCATCCGCTTGCGGTTGCTGATCTGACCAATCAGGGCACCCGCCTGCGCCAAAAGGCCCGGGCCAATCAGAATATCATACTCACGGCCCTCAAGACCGACATGCACGGTTTGCATCACTTACCCCTCAAGTACATCTGGCCGCTGTCCAAGCGCGTCGATGACGCGGTCGGCCATGTCTTCGATGGCGAAATCCGGGTTCGCCTTAACCGAAAGCTCTGCCAGCTCATAGACGGGCACTCGCGTGTTATAAATCTCGGTCAATGTCGCCAACGGGTCTGGCGTCCGCAGCAAAGGACGCGTGTCTTTGTGGCGCACGCGCTCCCACAACAGGTCCAGATCCGCATCCAGCCACAGGGCAACGCCCTTTTCAGAAATCGTATCGCGGTTGCCTTCTGCCAGAAACGCCCCGCCGCCGGTCGACAAGACGCAAATCTCGTTTTCCAGAAGCCGGTCAATCACTTGCGCCTCTTTCTTACGAAAAAAAGCCTCGCCATCGCGGGCAAAAATCTCGGCGATGGTCATATTGGACGCGGCTTCGATTTCGGCGTCAGAATCAAGGAACGGCACACCGAGTTTCGCGGCCACGGCACGGCCGACGGCTGTTTTGCCAGCGCCCATCATGCCGACCATCACCACCGTTTTCTTGAGTTTCATGCTGCCCATCCAAAATGTTCGGAAATTTCCGCGCCAAAACCGGCCAATTTTCGCCATTTCGCATTGAATGACGTGATATTCGCAAAAAGGCCAGATATATATTAGAAAAAAGCAGGCACTAGAATGTGAGGGCGGTCATGGGTCGACTCATCAAAGCAATATTCTTCCTCGTGGTGTTTCTGGCGATTGGGCTGGTGAGCTACGCCTATATCGGTCCGATCTTTGGCGCCGACTTCAGCGCGCCACAGGAAGAAGTCAGGCAGTCGGTCACATTGGATGGCAGTTAAACGCCCCTTACTGGCTTTGATCGCGGCGCTTTGTGCGGGATCCGCCAGTGCGCAGGATCCGCTCTCGGCGATTGACTGGCTGCAGACCACGCCTACCGTTGCTTTGGACGTGGCGCCTTTTGTCGACGAGCCGCCTGTCAACGCAGGCGTTTCTACCCCTGAAATCACCGTCAGCCCGCTGGAGAACGCAGGCCGAGATGCTGTCGGGCTATTGCCAAGCTCTGTCACCGGATTGCCGAACGCGCTGTGGCAGGAAAGTCAGGCCCTGGCCCTGGCGGACCAAATCACGACACTGCGTGTCGAGAGCTCGCCCGCGATGCAGGCGCTGCTTTATACGCTGCTGCTTGCCGAGGCGAACCCGCCTCAAGACGCAGGTCAGGCGGATGCGTTGTTGTTGGCGCGCGTGGACAAGCTGGTCTCGCTTGGGGCAATTGAACAGGCGAACGCATTGCTGGAACGTGCTGGTCCTGACACTGAAACGCTGTTTCAGCGTTGGTTTGATGTGACCTTACTTTTGGGTGAAGAACAGCGCGCCTGCGAGGCGCTAAACCCTGCCCCGCATTTGTCACCCTCATATGCCGCCCGTGTGTTTTGTCTGGCCCGTGCCGGAGACTGGACCGCGGCCGCCTTGACGTTGGAAACAGCAAATCTGTTGGGTCTTTTGACTTTGGAAGAAGACGCACTGTTGTTGCGCTTCTTGGATCCGGAGATTTCTGAGGCCGAACCGATTTTGGTGCCGCCGAACGATCCAACCCCCCTCACCTTTCGCCTGTATGAGGCGATTGGCGAGCCTTTGCCCACAACCAGCCTGCCGCGCCCCTTTGCCCATGCCGATCTGCGGACCACATCGGGCTGGAAAGCCCAGCTTGAGGCAGCAGAGCGGTTGGCAAGTGTCGGTGCCCTGCCCGAGAACCGGCTGTTGGGGATCTATACAGAGCGCGCGCCTGCGGCCTCAGGCATGATCTGGGACCGGGTCGATGCGCTGCAAGCGTTTGACGAAGCAATTCAATCAAGCCAGCTGGACCGGATCAGCGACACGCTGTCCCCTGCCTGGAGTGCTGCACAGCAAGCGCGCGTCGAAGTGCCGTTTGCGCGCATTTACGGCCCGCAACTCGCCAGCCTGAACCTGAACGGGGTCGCGCAGGTTCTGGCCCGTGAAGTGCAGCTTTTGTCCCCATCCTATGAGGTCTCTGCCAAATCCGGGCCGCGCGATTTCTTGGCAGGTCTCGCGATGGGCTTGCCACCGCGTCGCGGCCAAACCGCCGAGGAACAGGCCGTTGCCGACGCCTTTAACGGTGCAGGCGTGCCGCAGCCCTTCAGTCACAAATTGGCCCGCGGTCAATTGGGCGAGGTCATCCTGTCTGCGATGGCGCTTTATGAACAAGGGCTTGCGGGCGACTTGCGGGCACTGACCGAGGCGCTCGCGACCTTCCGCGCGCTTGGCCTTGAGGATACCGCGCGGCAGGCTGCGCTTCAGGTCCTGCTGCTGGAACGGCGCACATGAGCCTGCAATGGATCTCGACTTTTCTTGAGGCGCAGGCCGCCGAATTGGGAGCCGCCACAAATACGCAAATGGCATATGCGCGCGATCTGCGGGATTTTTCTGACTGGCTGAGCGGACATGGCACTGCGTTTGAAGCCGTCAGTCGGGACGTGATCGAAGACTATCTTGTCTTTTGTGACGCTCAGGGGTTGGCCAAATCCACCCGCGCGCGGCGGTTGTCGGCGATCAAGCAATTGTACCGGTTCGCCTTTGAAGAAGGCTGGATGGACACCAATCCTGCCATCCAGATCCGTGGCCCCGGACGCGACAAGCGGCTGCCCAAAACACTCGAAGTTGTCGAGGTAGATCGTCTGATTGCCGCTGCCGAAGCTTCGGGCCGCAACCCATTGGAAAACCTTCGAAACATCTGCTTGATGCAACTGCTATATGCGACGGGGATGCGGGTCAGCGAATTGGTGTCTCTGCCGGTCAGTGCAGCACGAGGCGATCCGCGCATGCTGCTTATTCTTGGCAAAGGCGGCAAAGAGCGGATGGTGCCCCTGTCCAGCGACGCCCGTGACGCATTGGCGGCTTGGCTGAAAGAACGCGACCTTGAGGAAGACAAAAAGCAGTCCAAAGGCCTGCCCGCGTCCAAGTTTCTGTTCCCAAGTCGCGGAAAACTGGGGCACATCACCCGTCACAGGTTTTATGCCCTGATCAAAGAGCTTGCGGTCGCAGGCGGGGTCAGCCCGGCCAAAGTCACGCCGCACACGTTGCGACATGCTTTTGCGACCCATCTTTTGGCCAACGGCGCGGATCTAAGGTCTATTCAAGTGCTGCTCGGCCATGCCGATGTCGCGACAACGGAAATATACACCCATGTGTTGGATGAGCGGCTGAAAGAGCTGGTTCTGGATCACCATCCTCTGGCCAAGGACTAATTGTCCGGCCCTGAAAGATGCAAAGCTTAGTGACGCAGAGCTTTTGGCAACACATCTTCTGATGGCCAAACGCCTGTCTCGATCGCCAAATGATACCCCTGCACAAGCCCAACGTCCTGCATGCGCGCTTTGGCAGCAGCCACATCATAGCCCAGCGTGCACAGCTCTGCTTTGCCACCAGACAGGATCGCAAAGCGGACATCGCCCTTCCCGTCGTGCGGCGGCATGCCAATGACGCCTGCGTTGATCCACGTCACGCCGGCCACGTCTCGGATGAATGGAATGCCAGAATGCCCAGCAATCACGCCGTCCACCTTCCCCACATGGGCCTCAAGCGCCGCGATTTCCTCTGCAAAGACAGCCTCATCTGACACAGACCAGATAAACCGCGCGATGTCTGTCACGCCACCGTGCAATGCCGCAAACCGCTTTCCGCCTTGGGAAAAAACAATGATATCAGCACATTGCCCCATAAATCTGCGCTGATCATCGCGTACTTCGGCATTTGCATGCGCGTACCATCCGGCTGACAGTAGATCGCAGGTCGTGCCGCTTTCAAACCCGCAGCCGCAATCCAAGGCGCCCGCGGCCAGTTGTTTTTCGCAATTGCCCGCAACAACGGGAATTCCCGCCTCGATGATCAGATCCGTGGTGGCGGCAGGGTCGCCGCAATAGGCCACGATATCGCCTGTGCACAGCATATGCTCGGCATCAATCCCGCGATGCGCCGCCTCGATCAACAAGGCCTCTGTCGCCTGGAGATTGGAATACGGTCCGCCAAACAGCAGCATATCCTGTTGTATCTCACCGAGGTCTTTGACTTTCATCCCTAAAGCTTTCCCTTGAACCACAGCCCGCGCGTGCCCATAACACAGAGCAGATAAAGGGATAGCGTACACAATGGAAATCACAACTCCGGTATTGGATTCAGCCTTTTGGATCATGGCAGGCGGCATTGCTGTTTTGCTCATGATGTCGGCGTTTTTCTCCGGCAGTGAAACCGCCTTGACCGCCGCGTCGCGTGGGAAATTGCGCACCCAGGCCGACAAGGGCAATCGCGGCGCAACCCGGGCTTTGAAGATCACCGAAGACAGCGAACGTCTGATCGGATCGGTTCTGCTGGGCAACAATCTGGTCAATATTCTGGCGACCTCTTTGGCCACCAGCCTTCTGACGCAGGCTTTTGGTGACAGCGGCGTGGCCTTGGCCACTTTGGTTATGACGCTGCTGGTTCTGATCTTTGCCGAGGTGCTGCCCAAAACTTATGCCATCACCGCACCTGAAAGTGCGGCCTCTCGGGTTTCGGGTATTATTCAGGTGGTTGTGGTTGTCTTCGCGCCCGTTGTCTCGGCTGTGCGCCTGTTGGTGCGCGGGGTGTTGCGCATCTTTGGGGTGCGCACGGATCCCGACAGCCAAATCCTTGCCGTGCGCGAGGAAATCGCCGGAGCTCTGCAACTGGGACACTCGGAAGGTATCGTTGAAAAAGAAGATCGCGACCGTATTCTTGGCGCGCTGGATCTGGCCGAACGCACAGTCGAAGAGATCATGCTGCACCGTTCGGGCATTGAAATGATCAATGCCGACGACGCGCCGGCGGACATTCTAAGTCAGTGTCTAGAAAGCAACCACACACGTCTGCCTGTCTTTAAGGACGATCCGGAAAACATTGTCGGCGTCGTCCACGCCAAAGACCTTCTGCGCGCCATGCACGCCCATATCGCAGACAGCGATGGCACGCCGAACCTGTCAAACTTCAGCCTGTCCGAAGTTGCCAAGACCCCCTATTTCGTACCCGACACCACGTCGCTGGACGATCAGATGCGGCAGTTCCTGAAGCGGCGCAGTCACTTTGCGCTGGTTGTGGACGAATATGGCGCGCTGCGTGGCTTGATCACACTGGAAGATATTCTGGAAGAGATCGTCGGCGAAATCACCGATGAATTCGACCCCGCGGCAGAACATCCGATCCGCCAATCCGAGGACGGTCAGTTCCTGATCGACGGCGCCATGACGATCCGCGATCTGAACCGCGCCAGCGATTGGAACCTGCCTGACGAAGAGGCCAATACCGTCGCCGGATTGGTCATCCACGAGGCGCAAACGATTCCGGTGGTGGGTCAGGTCTTTGCCTTTCACGGCTTTCGGTTTGAGGTGGTGGCCCGCAAAGACAACCGCATTACCCGTCTGAAAGTGCGCCCGTTACAAAAATAGAGCCCCCCAATGGACGAAGACCTTTCGACATTCAGCACGGACGATAGACAGAAAATCGACCGTGCTGCGCGTCGGAATGTGGCGTCTGAATGCAGGCTGATCCTAAGTGCGGGCTTTGCTTTGCTGATGGTGTTCACCTTCTTTTTTGCCAAGGTCACCTTTTTGCCGATTGCCGCGGCGCTTGATGTCCGTCCATTCTTTGTTTGGATCGCGCTGTCTGCGGGCGTGGCCGCGGTTTGGGCGTTTGTGCATTACGCCGTCTTTGCCCCGCGGATTGCACGCGCAAAGGCACTGAGCGCCGCGTTCCTGCACGCCCACGAACAAAAAGAGCGCGAGGCGAATTTGGCAAAGCTGAAGGCGCTTCGGGAAAAATTATAGGTCCGCGTTCAACGACGCCATAGTCCCCCACGGCCGCCAAAACACTTTTGCGACACTTTGCGTCGCATTCAAAGCAGCGCGTTCCCCGAACACACAGAAAACTGAAGGCAACTTCTAAATCTGGAGCCCCCTATGAAAACCACCACGCGCGTTTGCGTCATCGGCGGCGGAGTCGTCGGCTGTTCTGTATTGTACCACCTGACAAAGCTGGGTTGGTCGGATGTCATGCTTTTGGAACGCTCTGAGCTGACCTCAGGGTCAACCTGGCACGCGGCCGGTGGCTTTCATACGCTCAACGGCGACACCAATATGGCGGCGCTTCAGGGCTATACAATCAAGCTTTACAAAGAGCTCGAAGAGATCACCGGCATGTCCTGCGGCCTGCACCACGTGGGTGGTGTCACGCTGGCGGACAACCAAGATCGCTTTGACATGTTGGTTGCAGAACGCGCAAAGCACCGCTTCATGGGGCTCGAGACCGAAATCGTCGGTCCGGAAGAGATCAAGAAGATCGCGCCTGTTACCAATATCGACGGCATTCTCGGCGCGCTTTACGATCCGTTGGACGGCCACCTCGACCCGTCGGGCACGACCCACGCCTATGCAAAGGCCGCACGTATGGGCGGCGCGACGATCGAAACGCACACCAAAGTTCTGGAGACCAACCAACGCGCAGACGGCACGTGGGACGTGGTGACAAACAAAGGCACGGTGCACGCCGAACATATTGTCAATGCAGGCGGCCTCTGGGCGCGCGAAGTCGGCGCGATGGCCGGGATCTACTTCCCACTGCACCCGATGGAGCACCAATACATCGTGACCGACGACGTGCCGCTGATCAAAGACATGATGGCCGACGGCATCGAGCACCCTCATGTGATGGACCCGGCTGGCGAAAGTTATTTGCGACAAGAGGGCAAAGGGCTCTGCATCGGCTTTTATGAACAGCCTTGCCGCCCCTGGGCAGTCGACGGCACCCCGTGGGATTTCGGACACGAGCTGCTGCCGGACGACTTTGACAAGATCGAGGACAGTATCGAATTTGCCTATAAACGCTTCCCTGCACTGGCAGAAAGCGGCGTCAAATCTGTGATCCACGGGCCCTTTACCTTTGCGCCAGATGGCAACCCTCTCGTGGGCCCGGTGCCTGGCGTGCGCAATTATTGGTCGGCCTGTGCGGTGATGGCAGGCTTCTCGCAAGGTGGCGGCGTCGGCCTGATGCTGGCGCAGTGGATGGTTGATGGCGAATGCGAACGTGACACATCCGCGATGGATTGCGCACGGTACGGCGACTGGATCACCCCGGGATACACCCGCCCGAAAGTTATCGAGAACTATCAGAAACGCTTCTCTGTCGCCTATCCAAACGAAGAACTTCCGGCCGCGCGTCCGTTCCGCACAACGCCGATGTATGACATCTTTTCCGACATGGGCGCAGTCTGGGGCCATCAATACGGCCTCGAGGTTTCGAACTACTTTGCGCAGGGCGACGAGCCGCGCTTTGAAACCCCTTCCTTCCGACGTTCGAACGCGTTTGACGCCACCGCGCGCGAGGTGAAGGCCGTGCGCGAAGCCGTTGGAATCAATGAGGTTCATAACTTTGGCAAATACCTTGTCAAAGGCGATGGCGCGCGCGCGTGGCTGGACCGGATCATGGCCGGACGGGTGCCGCAACCTGGCCGCCTAAGCCTGACGCCCATGTTGTCGCCCAAAGGTCGACTGATCGGTGATTTCACCATTTCCTGCCTCATCGAGACAGAATTCCAGCTGACCGCAAGCTATGGCTCGCAAGCCTATCACATGCGCTGGTTCCTACAGAACATGGACGACGGTGTGACAATCGAAAATGTCTCGGACACGCGCAACGGCTTCCAGATCGCAGGCCCCAAGGCGCGCGACGTTCTGCAGGCCTGCACCCGGCAGGACATCAGCGACATGCGGTTCATGGACGTGCGCCGCGTGACGGTCGGCATGGTTGACTGCTTGATCCAACGCGTCAGCTATACCGGCGATCTGGGATACGAAATCTATTGCGACCTGCCCTCGCAACGCGCCCTTTGGTCTGTCTTGTGGGAGGCCGGTCAGCCCCATGGCATGAAGCCCTTCGGCATGCGCGCGATGATGTCGCTGCGACTGGACAAATCCTTCGGCTCTTGGCTGAGCGAGTTCTCACCGGACTACACCGCCGCAGAAACCGGATTGGATCGCTTTATCTCGTTCAAAAAGAACGTTGATTTCATTGGCCGCGCCGCCGCTGAATCCCAAAAAGCGCAAGGGCCCGCGCGCAAGCTGTGCACCTTCGAGGTTGATGCCGATAATGCCGACGTCAATGCCTATGAACCCATCTGGGTGGATGACAAGGTTGTCGGCTTTTGCACCTCTGGCGGCTATTCGCATTACGCAGGCAAATCCATTGCCATCGGCTTTTTGCCCGTCGAAATGATCCAGCCTGACATCAAAGCAGAAATCGAAATTTTGGGATCGCGTCGTAAGGCCTCGCTGTTGACCGAGGTTCTGTTTGACGCAGACGGCGCACGCATGCGCGGTTAGGCTTAGGTGTTGGTCAGACGCTCTGGCCAAACCAACGCCAGTTTGCCATGACTTAAGCGACCAGAGGCACTAAGTGTGCCTTTGGTCCTGGCTCAAAGGTGGCGTGCAATGTTGGCAATACTTATCCTGGCAGCGGGCCGATCTTCGCGGATGCGAGGCCGTGACAAGCTGTTAGAGCCGGTACAGGGCAAAGCTTTGCTTGAACTGGTTGCAAGACGTGCCTTATCGACCGGCATTGAGGTCTTTGTCGCCCTGCCACCGCAGGGGAACGCGCGTCGTGACGTTCTGCCCAAAGACGTAACGCCGATCGAGGTTCGCAATGCCCACCTTGGCATGGGCACATCGATTGCCACCAGCGTCCAACACATGCCCGAAACCATCAGCGCATTGATGATCCTGCCTGCAGATATGCCAGAGCTGACAGAAGACGATCTGGCGACCATGCGTACTGCTCAAAATGAAAATCCCGACGCAATATTGCGCGCCATGTCAGGCGACAGGCCGGGACATCCGGTTGTCTTTCCAAAGCGTTGTTTTAACGCGCTAAATGGGCTTTCGGGGGATGAAGGTGCGCGACACGTTATACGGGGCGACGAGCGCGCAGTCATACACGTGGCGCTGCCTGCGCAACATGCGCTCACGGATTTGGACACGCCTGAAGACTGGGCTGCATGGCGTGCAAAACAGAAAAAAGATAAGCTAGACGGTCTTTAGACGACGGACCTGAGAAAAAGCAGACGGGCGCAGCACGCTTGCCGCCGCAAGTGATGGGCGGTCGATCATTGGCGATTGGATCTGAATATCCTCGCAAATGTCTGTAAAAATATTGTCTGCCACGGACTCATATGCCACGGCGGGCTTAGGCCTTTGGTTAATAACACGAATTCTCATAAAAGAGCCTTGTTCTGCAGTGCTCGGCATCTGCTTCTGCAGCATGCGCCCGTTGGATCTAGCCGTAGAACAGGGCGCAAATTGGACCAAATCGGGAAGAATTGTGGCAACGGCCAAATCGTTACCTTTCCCTGAAATCATGCGATAAATACCGGAATTCTTTCACAGTCCCGCCTCATTTCAACGTCACACGTTTAGCGAGAATAAGTGCGCTTGAAGCGCCAAATTGATTTGAGGACATAAGAGCATGCCAGTCGTGAATACCCTTGATTGGTCCACCGCCAGCGCCAACGGAACCTATCATATAGGCGCCGCAGGCGACGAGATCGGCGTTACAGTTTCTACAACGACCAATATTAATGGTCGCACTGCCGCCGTGGGCACACGCGGCACCCCCAGCGAAGAGGCCCTGTATGTTTCTGGCCTGCAAGAGCCGGTTACAACAGACATCAGTTTTGACTCTCCCACCGCCAACGTCAGCTTCGAGCTTTTTGACGTCGATCAGGGCGGCGGCTGGGACGATATGGTCACCGTCATCGCCTATGACGCCGAGGGCAATCCCATCGAAGTTCAATTTTCGGACCTAGACGGGCTGCACACGGTGACAGGATCGGCGGTGGATGCAGACGGCGCGGCCAGCTCGGGCGTCGAAACCACGGGCGCCGACGATTCCGTGACGGTCACAATCGCAGGCCCCGTCTCGCGCATCGAGATCATTTTTGACAACGGCGAATCCGCGTCGAACACCGGTGTGATTGGCCTCAGCGACATCACATTCTCGCCCGCCCCAGATGGGATCGTCGAGGGCGACGATACGGCCAACGTGATCGATACGGCCTATGTTCTGGACCCCGAAGGCGACATGGTCACCGACTCAGATACCGTCATTCACGCAGGCGGCGGTGATGATTCCGTCCATTCCGGCGAAGGCAATGACAACATCCTGGGTGGCGCGGGCAATGACACGATCAATGCAGACGGCGGCAACGATACAATTGACGGCGGCACTGGCAACGACAGCATCGAAGCTGGTTTTGGCGACGACACGATTCTGGGCGGCGAAGGCGACGACACCGCCAACGGTCACTATGGCGACGACATTCTGGACGGCGGTTTGGGCAATGACTCGATCCGCGGCTCTTGGGGCAACGATACGCTCTATTCCGGCGGCACAGGCGAAGGTGACGACTTTATCTGGGGTGGCTGGGGCGATGACCGCATCATCATGGAAGAGGGCTTTGGCAACGACACGATTCTGGGTGACACCGAAGATGAGGTCGATGGCGACACGCTTGATCTGACGCGAGTGACCAGCGATCTGACCATCGACATGACGCACAGTGCATCCGGCACCGGCACCGTCAGCGATGGCACCAGCACAGCCAACTACACTGACATTGAACATATCGAACTTGGCGCGGGAACCGACACGATCGTTCTGGCCGACGGCTCTGGCAGCGACAGGGTGACCGGGTTCACAGCTCCAACCGACAATGGCGATGGCAGCTATAGCGCTGGCGATTTGTTGAATGTCTCGGCCCTGACCAGCGACGGCGGCGGCACGCCCGTCACCTACGAAGACGTCAGCGTAACATCTGACGGCGACGGCAACGCGGTTCTGACATTCCCCGGCGGTGAATCCCTAACCTTAGTGGGGGTTGCGGCGACTGATATCTCTTCTCCCGAAGCGCTCATGGCCATGGGCTTCCCTGCCCCACCCGACGGCATCATCAGCGGCACCGAGAACGACGATCTGATCAATTATGCCTTTGTCGATCACGACGGAGACGCCACGGATTCAAACGACGCCCGTCTGCCGGGCTTCACCGGAGATGACGACTATATTCTGGCTGGCGCCGGAAATGACACGGTCGATGCAGGCAACGGCAACGACTCGGTCATGGGTGGCATCGGCAATGACGGCCTCTATGGTGAAGCAGGCAACGACACGCTCTTTGGCGAAGAAGGCGAAGACGTTCTGATCGGCGCGGCCGGCAACGACGTGCTGGATGGCGGCGCGGGCGCTGATTTCATGGATGGCGGTGCTGACCGCGACCTGTTTGTGAACGTCTCAGCGGGCGATGAAATCGTTGGCGGGGAAACCGGCGACGATTATGACACGCTGGATCTGACCGGCGCAGGTCCGCTATCGATCAGCTATAACGAAGGCACCTCCGAGGACGGCCGCGTCAATTTCCTGGACGAAGACGGCAATATCACCGGTACTCTGGAATTCAGTGGCATCGAACACATCGTGCCCTGCTTTACCCCCGGCACCATGATCGCGACGGTCAATGGCATGCGAGAGGTTCAAGACCTTCAGGTCGGCGATCAGATCTTTACCCGCGATCACGGCGTTCAAGAAATCCGCTGGCTCGGCCACAAAACCGTAACGCAAGACACACTTGCCGAGGCCAGCTTCCTCGCGCCCATTCTTATTCGAAAAGGCGCACTTGGAAATGATCTGCCGGACCGTGACATGCACCTCAGCCCGAACCACCGGGTCATGGTGTCAGCCCCGGATCTGGAAATGATGTTCGGTCAGTCCGAGGTCCTTGTCGCCGCAAAGCACCTTACCCGCATGAAGGGCATTTCGCGCGCGCGACCTGATGAAGTGACCTATATCCACCTGATGTTTGACCGACACGAGATCATCTGGTCCGACGGCATCTGGTCAGAGAGCTTTCAGCCCGGCGCAATGGCACTGGCAGGTCTTGAAACCGCACAACGCGATGAAATCTTTGCGCTCTTTCCTGAACTGGCCACGAAGAAATCCACCGCCTATCGCGCCGCACGTCGCATCCTGCGCCGCCACGAGGCCGCTTTGCTGCCCAGAGGACAGGGATAAACGCACAGTAAGCCATCTAGATGGCTTTCTGAAATCGCTAAATTCGGCGAGCGTGTAACATACTCAAAAACTATGGTGTCAAAATGAGTGATCTCGTGTCTAATCATGAGCATGCCGCACTATAGTACTCGTTATCTCGTCGCACATGTTACCTGTTTGAGCCGACATCATTGGGCCAAATGTCCCCCACGCCCGGAAACTCATGGCCGCAACGCCAGCAGCAAAAACCTCGCAATAGTTAACTGTGCCATTGCGAACGAACTCAGGGCGTGTTTGTGATGACCGAGAGAGACCCAATCCCCCGGATCAACCACTATTTCTGGAATGCCTATAACTCGAACTTCGGCGACGCCTTAGGCGCTGATATTGTTGCACATTTCAGCGGTGGGCAGGTACGACCCATCGATCTGAACCGCGAGCGTAGCTTCGTCAAACATGCGCGCGACAAAGGGCTCTTTGGACTTGGGTCAATTTTCGTGTTCGTTGAAGATCACGATATCGTTTGGGGAACCGGCGTAAATCTTCGATGGCCGCCCTACAAACTCAAGACAGGCCCTGATATCCGGGCCGTGCGCGGGCCACTTACCGCCGATCATCTGAGGCGCGAAATCGGCATAGATTGCCCGAGCGTCTTTGGCGACCCTGCGCAGCTGCTTCACCGCCTGATCGATATTCCACCGCATCAGCCCGTGCGACGCTTTGGGTTAATCCCACATTACCGAGACATTCCTGTAGTGCCCAAAGCCTTAAAGGAAATAGCGACACACAAAGGTTGGCGCGGTATCGATGCACTTAGGCGAAACAACACGATCTATCCGTTTCGACCTTGGCGCGAAATTGTTGAATTCATTGCAGGATGCGAGATGGTCATATCAAGTTCCTTGCATGGATTGATCGTTGCCGAACAACTTGGTGTTCCAGCTGTTTGGTGGCGTTCGGACCACCTGCCAAGCACCCGCACCGAGCATAGCTTCAAATATAACGACTACTACGCGGCAACAGATCGCGACTTGGACAACTGGAGCACTTCACTTGGACAGGCCCTTCAAAGCACCAGCGGATTTCAAAAATATTCTTTTGATTCAAAGGCCTTAGAAGAGGCTTTTCCACACGAGCTTTTCTCGCAGACATGTTAGGTTGGCAGGCCAACAATAGGAATTGCAGCCATCACGGCAAGATAACCAGAAACCTCTGGAGATCTTTACAAACATTTGCGGAAAAATTGGTACCCAAGGCCGGACTCGAACCGGCACGCCCGCAAAGGCGGGGGATTTTGAATCCCCTGCGTCTACCATTCCGCCACTTGGGCACGCTTGATGGGTCTAGCGAAGCCACGAGGCGAGGTCCAGAGCGAAAACGCATCGGATCGGTGCAAATTTTACTTGCACTTAAACTCTAAAGACCGCAGGCAAGGATTGGGTAATCAGGAGCAGCTATGCTGAAGCCTTTGTATGATTGGACCATGCGGTTGGCAGAACATCCGCGTGCGTTGTGGGTTCTGGCGATCATCAGTTTCGTCGAAAGCTCTGTTTTCCCAATTCCACCGGATGTTCTGATGATTCCCCTGATTCTGGCCACGCCGCACCGCGCTTGGCTGATTGCCCTCGTGGCCACGGTGTCCTCGGTTCTGGGTGGATTGCTGGGCTATGCGATTGGCGCCTTTGCATTTGAACAGATCGGTCAGCCGATCCTCGAAGCGCTTGGCAAGCTGGACCGCATCGAAGAGTTCAACGTCAAGTTTAACGAGGCCGGGTTCTGGGCAGTCCTGGGCGCGGGCATCACGCCGTTCCCCTATAAAGTCATCACCATCATGTCGGGCTGGACGGGCATGCCGCTGGCCACCTTCATCGTCACATCAATTATCGCGCGTGGGCTGCGATTCTTTATCGTGGCAACGCTGCTCTGGAAATTTGGCGCGCCGGTGCGTGACTTTATCGAGCGTCGCTTAGGGCTTGTTTTCACGGCCTTTTTCGTGCTTTTGATCGGTGGATTTCTGGCCCTGAGGTTTTTCTGATGCCGACGCAAAAGACCATGACACTGCTACTTACATTGGCCTCTGCTGCCATGCTGATCGGCGCTTGGACATTTCAGTATTTCGGCTATGCGCCCTGCAAGATGTGCTATTGGCAGCGCTATCCACATATGGCTGCTGTCGCCATCGGTGCGCTCGCCTATGCCCTTGGACAACGCGTGTTGGCCTGGCTGGGTGCCTTGGCCATGTTCGCGACATCCGGGATCGGCGTCTATCACTCTGGTGTGGAACGCAAACTCTGGGAAGGCCCTAACAGTTGTACGTCGTCAGGCATTGAGGGGCTGTCATCCGAGGATCTGTTTGATCAGATCATGAATGCGCCCTTGGTGCGCTGCGACGAAATCCCTTGGCAACTGCTTGGGTTTACCATGGCGAACCTTAACGCCATTTTCTCGCTGATCTTTGCGATCCTGTGGATTCGGGTCGCTCTGGGCCGCGACTAAGACTGTTTGCGCGTGTTCAGCAGCAAATTGGTTTCCGAGGTCGACACCCCCTCAAACCGGCGGATGTCGATCAGGATCTGATCCAGTTCCTCAAGCGTATTTGTGCCCAGCTCTACGATCAGATCCCAGCGCCCGTTGGTGGTGTGAATATTGCGCACGGCGGCAATACCACCAAGCTTGCGTACGATCCGGTCGATCCCCCTGCCCTCGATTCCGATCATCATCAAGGCGCGCACCGGGTCTCGCTGAGCGTCTTTCAGAACGACCGTAAACCCAACGATATCGCCCCTAGTTTGCAGGCGCTCGACCCTTTGCCGCACGGTGGTGCGTGATACTCCAAGGGTGATTGCCAGATCCGACAGGGACGCGCGCGCATTGTGGCGCAGCTCTGAAATGAGGCTTTGGTCCAGATCGTCCATTTTGGCACCCTTTGGTTTCGATTTGACCAAGTTACTTTCTTTTTGTGCAAAATACCACCTCAAACCCTGCACAGATTGAGGAGATACTGCGCACAAACCTATCCTACGAGACTTCAATGACACCAAAGAACTGCATCCTGATCGGAGCCCCCATCGACAGTGGTAAACGTCGGCGTGGTTGCCTTATGGGGCCAGATGCCCTGCGCACGGCTGGTCTGGTGGAAAGCCTGGCCGACCTTGGCCATTCCGTTGTGGATCGCGGGAATGTCACACCCGATATCCCTGCCCTGCAAGCACCCGCCGAAAAACTGCACCAATGGGCTGAAAACATTGGCTGGACGCGCGCATTGTCGGACGCATCCGAGGCCGCACTGAAAGACGGGCTACCGATTTTCATGGGCGGCGATCACTCGATGGCCTCGGGCACTGTACGCGGTGCGGCCCTGCATGCTCGCTCGGTAGAGCGGCCGCTGTTTGTGCTCTGGCTGGATGCGCACAGCGACTATCACACCCCACAAACGACAGACTCTGGCAACCTGCACGGCACGCCGGTCGCCTATTTCACGGGCCGCGAGGGGTTTGACGGCTATCCCGAGGTCAGCGCCCCGGTGCCGCAGGACAATATCTGCATGATCGGACTGCGCTCTGTCGATTCAATGGAGCGCGAAGCATTGCAGGCCGGTAATATCACCTGTCACGACATGCGGCAGATCGACGAAACCGGCATCGCCAAACCTCTGGCTGCATTCCTGGACAAAGTCGCGGCGCAAGACGGCATGTTGCATGTGTCTTTAGACGTTGATTTTCTGGATCCAGATGTCGCCCCGGCCGTCGGTACGACGGTTCCTGGCGGGGCGACGGTGCGTGAAGCCCATCTGGTGATGGAAATGCTGCATGACAGTGGCCTCGTGACATCGCTCGACCTTGTTGAATTGAACCCTTTTCTTGATGACCGCGGCAAGACCGCAAAGCTGCTGGTCGATCTGGCGGCCTCGGCACTTGGCCGCCGTGTCTTTGACCGCCCAACTCGGAGTTTCTGATGACGACCCCCTCTGAAAAAGCCCTCGTCCCTTTTGTGTCTGTCGACAATATGATGCGTCTGGTCAATCACGTCGGCATTCCTGACCTGCTGCGCGAGCTGACCGCCTATATCGAGGAAGATTTCCGTCGGTGGGAGTTGTTTGACAAAACCCCGCGTGTGGCAAGCCATTCGGACGTGGGTGTGATCGAGTTGATGCCCACCAGCGACGGCGAGGCCTATGGGTTTAAATATGTGAATGGCCACCCCAAAAACACCTCGGAAGGCCTGCAAACGGTGACGGCATTTGGCCTGCTGGCGGATGTGTATACGGGCTATCCGGTGCTGTTGACCGAAATGACGATCCTGACTGCGCTGCGCACTGCTGCGACTTCAGCAATGGCCGCTAAGCTATTGGCACCAAAGGGTGCAACGACCATGGCAATGATCGGAAACGGCGCGCAATCCGAGTTCCAATGCATCGCGATGCAGGCGATTGTCGGGATCGATACGGTCAAGCTCTATGACATCGATCCCAAGGCGACCGAAAAATGCGCCGCCAACCTGCAAGGCACCGGCCTGACAGTGATCAAATGCAGCTCGCCCGAGGCCGCGATCCAAGGCGCTCAGATCCTGTCGACCTGCACCGCCGATAAGCAATACGCCACCGTTCTTAGCGACAACATGGTGGGCGAAGGCGTGCACATCAATGCAATCGGCGGTGACTGTCCTGGCAAAACGGAACTGGCGGCCGGCATTCTCGCGCGCTCGGATGTCTTTGTGGAATTCCCGCCCCAAACCCGCATCGAAGGCGAGATCCAACAGATGCCCGAGGATTTTGAGGTCACAGAACTGTGGCAGGTTCTAAACGGCACAAAAACCGGGCGTCGCGATCCCAAGCAAATCACCTTGTTTGACTCCGTCGGTTTTGCGATCGAGGACTTCTCCGCCCTTCGGTTCATTCGCGACAAGGTTAAGGGGACGGATTTCTATCTGGATCTCGATATGCTGGCCGACCCTGATGACCCACGCGATCTGTTCGGCATGGTTGGGCGCGCGCAGGAAAACACGCACGGATAACCCATTTGTTCTGTGCCGCTGAGGGGTGAGGCATGGAACTGCGCGGGCGGGCCACTCTTGCAAGGCCCGCTCGCACACTTACCTAGGCATCCAGCTCAGCATCCCAGTACAGGAAGTCCATCCAGCTATCATGCAGGTAATTGGGCGGAAACTTCCGCCCCATATTGCGAAGCTCTTCGGCGCTCGGCTGCCGTGGCGGTTTGTTCAGGTGCATATTGGCCCGTCGCAGGCTCTTTGAGCCTTTCTTCAGGTTGCAACTGGAACAGGCTGCCACAACGTTCTGCCAGCTGGTCACCCCACCCGCTGCGCGCGGGACCACGTGATCAAACGTCAGATCCCCGGTCGCTCCGCAATACTGACAGGAAAATTCGTCCCGCAAAAAAAGATTAAAGCGCGTGAAGGCCACGCGCTTTACCGGTTTGACATAATCTCTGAGGACGACAACAGAGGGGATCCTAATCTCGGTACTAGGACTGTGCACCCACGCGTCGTATTCCGCGACAATGTCCACCCTGTCCATATAGACGGCTTTGATCGCGTCCTGCCAAGGCCACAGGCTAAGCGGGTAATATGACAGCGGACGGTAATCCGCATTCAGAACCAATGCAGGGTGTTGTTTTAGCCCGCTGGGCTTGTGTACAAAGTCTGTCCTGAAATCGCCGTCCATGGGGATCGCGCCCTCCGCCATTTGCCTGAGTTCAGCATCTGGACGGGGGACACCCGTCCCTGCTCTTATAACTACTAT